>JAYVNY010000268.1:0-8525 GCA_043758205.1 Akkermansia sp. | reverse complement strand
GCTTAACCTCCGCCCGTGAAAATTCTCTTCATCGGAGACGTCGTGGGGGCGCCGGGACGCAAGGCCGTCGCCCTGCTCGTGCCGGTGTTGCGCGCGCGGCACGGCATCCACTTCGTCATCGCGAATGGGGAGAATTCGGCGGGCGGCTCGGGCATCACGCCGGCCACGGCCAGCGAACTGTTCAGCGCGGGCGTGGACCTCATCACCACCGGCGATCATCTCTGGGATCAGAAGGAAGTCATCGGGCTGCTGGAAAACGAGCCGCGCTTTCTGCGTCCGCGAAATTATCCCGCCGGCACGCCGGGCCACGGCAGCGCGGTCTTGGATCGCGAAGGGTTGCCGCCTGTGGGCGTGATCAATTTGCAAGGCCGCGTCTTCATGGGCGAACTGGAGAATCCTTTCGCCGCCGCGCTCGCGGAAGTGGAACGTCTGCGCCAGCGCACCAACATCATCTTCGTTGATATGCACGCCGAGGCCACGTCCGAGAAAATTGCGCTGGCCCGGATGCTCGATGGCCGCGTGAGCGCGGTCGTCGGCACCCACACGCATGTGCAGACGGCGGACGAGCAGATTTTTCCCGGCGGCACGGCGTTCCTCTGCGACGCGGGTTTCACCGGCCCGCACGAGAGCGTGTTGGGCCGCGAGATCGAGCCGGTCATCAAACGCTTTCTCACCAACACGCCCCAGCGTTTTGCCGTGGCCAAGGAGCGCGTGCTGCTGCAAGGCGCGCTGATCGAGATCAACAACACGACGGGCCGCGCCGAGAGCATCCAGCGCGTCTCTGAGCCGTTGCCTCCTGAACCCGCCTGACCAGCCATGCCGCCGAAAGCGAAATCGCAATGGGACTTCAGCGGGGAATTGTTTCCCACGCAGGAGCTGCGGCGCGTGCTGACCGTCAGCGAAATTACGAACAACGTGCGGCGGCTCATCGAAGAACGCGTGGGCACGGTGTGGGTGACGGGTGAAATCTCCAACCTGCGCGCGCAGAGCAGCGGCCACATTTATTTTTCGCTCAAGGATGCGGGCGCGCAGCTCGCCTGCGTGTGCTTTCGCGACGCGGCGCGCGGGTCACGGCAGTTCCTGCAAGACGGACGCAAGGTCGTGCTGCAAGGCGACGCCACGGTCTATGAGGCGCGCGGGCAGTATCAGCTCATCGTCACCAGCGTGGAGCTGGAGGGCGTCGGCGCGTTGCAGGTGGCGTTTGAAAAACTCAAGCAACGCCTGGCCGAAGAAGGTCTGTTCGCCCCCGAGCGCAAGCGGCCCATCCCCGCGCTTGTGCAGCGGCTCGGCCTCGTCACGTCGCCGACGGGCGCGGCGTTGAGCGACGTGCTGCATGTGATCGAGCGGCGTCATCCGGGACTGGAAATCATCCTCGCCCCCTGCCGCGTGCAAGGGCAGGGGGCGGCGGAGGAAATTGCCCGCGCGGTGAAACTGCTGAACGAGTGGAGCGGGGCCGGGCGCGCGCTCGACGCCATTCTCATCACGCGCGGCGGCGGCAGCTTGGAAGACTTGTGGGCCTTCAACGAGGAGGTCGTGGCGCGCGCCGTTTTTGATTCACTCGTGCCCGTCGTTTCCGCCGTCGGTCACGAGATTGATTTCACCATCAGTGATTTCGTCGCCGACCTGCGCGCCGCCACGCCGAGCGCGGCGGCGGAGCTGCTGACCGAGGGCATGATGCGCCGTCGCGAGTGGGTGGCGCAGTCCGCCGCGCATTTGTTCAGCCTCGTCCGCGAACGAGTGGAGGCCGCGCGCGAGCAACTGCACTGGCACGTCACGCGCCTTGCCCGCGTGCATCCGCGCCGCGAGTTGAACCAGCGACGCCAGCAACTGGACGACGCCCAACGCGCTCTGACCCGCAGCGCGGTGCAGACGTGGCGCCAGCATCAACTGGCGACGCGCGCCCTCGCGCAGCGCCTGACGCGTGTGCAACCATCGAGGTTGCTCGTGGCGAAGCGGCAGCAACTCGCCGAACCCGCGCGCCGCCTGCCGGAGCACGCGCGGCGTGCTTTGGAAACGAAGCGCCGTCAGTTCGGAGAATTGGAAACCCGCCTGCGGCTGCTCGCGCCGGAAAAAGTTCTCGAACGCGGCTACTCCATCACGCGCGACGCGGAGACCGGCGCGCTCATCCGCGACGCGCGCGCGCTGGAGGCCGGGCGCCAGGTGAAAACGCGCGTGCAACATGGCGAGTTCACCAGCGTCGTGGAGCCGTAGCAAGGAACCTGCGGCGACGGGGCGCGGGCGTCCCGCCCGCATTTCATCTTGAGTTCCATCCCACCAACTCACCGCACCAGCAGCACGCGAAAGAAGCGTTGCGTGGCGACGCCGGTGTCGTTGGTCAGCATCAGGATCGGGTTGCTCGTCGTCAGGTCCCCGCCCAACGGGTTCCAGGTCGCGTCTTCCAGGGCGGTCTTGAATTCCACCCGGTAGGTGCGGCCGGGGAGTGAAGGCCAGGCCAGGGTCAGAGTGCTGCTCGTGGAAGTGGCCGAGATGGGAAACACCGTCGGCGCGGGCGCGGTCGAGTTGGCGGTGCGCGGCGTGAAGTTCGTCATGAAACGGTAGCCGCCGTTGGTGCTGCCTTCGGGGAAGAGGCCCATGCTCACGTTCTGGATTTGCGGGCCGAACACCACGGAGGATTGCAGGGTGCCGTCCGGGGCGAAGAGCACGATGGCTTCGCCACTGGCGCTGAGGGAGAAATTCACATGCAGATCACCGAAAGGACTCAGCCCGTTTTGCGCGGGCTGATTGTCGGCCCACACAAGCAGATAGCCGTGCGGCGCGACGGTGTAGTTGAGCGGGATTTGATACTTCGTCGGATTCGACAGCGTGTCGGTCAGGAAATAGCCGGAGAGATCGAACGCGTTGGTGTTCGGGTTGTACAGCTCAAACCAATCCTGGTAGAGGCCGTCCACCGGATCACGCAGGCCGCCGGGGCCGGCGTTGTCGGCCACGAATTCATTGATGACCACGGGCACGGGCGCGTTGGCCGGATTGTTCGGCGCTCCGGGTGTGGCGTAGAAAAAAATCTGGCGGTCGAACGGCTGGCCGTCGGGCCACGAGCCGAACGCGCGATTGGGCGTCATGGAAAAATACTCCACGTAGTCGAGCACCTCGGTGCGGCCGGCATTGGTGCGAACGAGCGCGATGGTCCCGGCGGAATTCGTCAGGCGGAAGCTGGTGTGAAAATTCGTCGTCGCCGTCTGCGCGATCTGGCCGTCGGCCCAGACGACGAGGAACTCGTTCGAGGCGAGCGAGCCGCCTGCGGGGAAGGCCCACTGCGTCAGGTTGCTCAAGTTGTCGGTGAGGAACAGTCCGGCGAGGCTCACGGGGTTGCTGCTCTTGTTGAACAACTCGATCCACGGCTCGCGCTCGCCGAAGTTGTCGATGATGCCGTTGGTGTTGAACACGAGCAGTTCGTTGAGCCAGAGCGGCGGGAACGGCGTGAGCGTGGCGCGCACGGAGTTCGTCGCGCCGGGCGTGGGCGGGGCGGCGGCCCAGTTCGCAGCGCGCGAGCGTTCGAGCGTCGGGTCAATGAGTTGGAGCGACGGGCCGAAGCCGCCGGCGTTGGTCGGCCAGGGCGCGCGGTCGCTGTAGCGCACGGCGTCGATCACTTCGTCGAGGTTGGTCGAGAGCGGGCGCACGAGCTTCAACACCTCGCCGTTGTTCTGGAGATTGCCGCTGTATTCGCCACCGGGCAGCGGCGCGTTCGGGAAGGTGAGCGTGAAGACATTCGTGTCGCTCGCCACGGTGAAGAAGCGGCCGGGCAAAATCACCGAGCCTTCCGCGAAGGTGAAATCCGCGCCGTCGAGCCGCCAGTGCGACAAGTCGAACGCCACGCCCGGATGCGTGTTGTGCAATTCCACGAAACCACCCGCCGTGTTCGTGGCGTGGTAATGAATCTCGTTGATCACCACGTAGCCGAGCGGCGACGGCACGGCGCTGTTGTTCACGACGTTGATGGTGTCGGTCACGTTGGTGAGCAGCCGCCCGTAGCGGTCGAAGGCCTGGAGCGCGAGCGCGTTCATGCCCGCGCCGACGGGCACGGCGAGCGACCACGTTGTGGTGCTCGTCCAGGTGATCGCGTAGCGCGTGCCGTTGACTTCGATGAACTCGACTTGAATCGGCGCGCTGCCGGTGAGCTGCACGAGGTTGTTGTTCGTCGTGAAGTCGTTGCCGCCGTTGCTATTGATGGCGAAGGCCATCGCCGTCGGGAGCTGGCTCAACACGTAGCTGCTGCGTGCGCCAATGTAGCCGAGCGCGCCGCTCCAGTTCTGGCCAAGCAGGCTCGCGTAATGCGTCGTCCAGCGGCTCATGTAGGCCGTGTTGTAAGTCGTGGTCGTGAGGTCGTAGAGGTGGCTGTAGAAGAGGCGCAGGTTCGCCGGCAGCGTGAACACCTTCGACACGTTCGCGTTGGGCAGCAGCGCGGCGCTCGTCGAGTTCCAGAAATCGAAATCCATGTCCCACGGGAAGGCCAGGGTCTTGCCGTCCTCGGGCCGCGTATAAACAATGAAGTTGTGCGGAAACCCGAAGCCGTAGCTGTCGGCGATGCCGAAGAGCGACTCCATGGCGAAGGCCCGGCACCATTCGTTCACGTCGAGCAATCTCTGCGACGGCGCATCAATGTTCGTGCCGGTGAGGCTGAACATTTTGTCCACCGCGATGATCGAGGCCCACCGGTCGCCGGCCTGGTTGTTCTCCTTCAAATAATTCCAGCGATACGATTCCTGATCGTTGCCGAGATCCTGGAAGTCCACCGGGAGAACGTCGTCGGGGTTCGGCAATTTGAAACCGGTCGGCGTACCGTCCACCGTCGTCGTCGGATAATAGATCAACTCCAGCTTGAAGAGGTCGCCGTCGCCGCCGTTCGCATACTGACTGTCGAGGAACACGTCGCCGTACTTCGCCATCATCATGAGTCCGGTGCTGTTGTCCTGCGGGCGCGGGGCGATGACGTGGACGAGGTCGTCGTACATGCCCGGCAGACCGCCGGCGTGCTGAATCATGTGCTTGAGCAAAATCTCGTCGTGCTTGCCGCCCAGCCCCGAGTAGCCGCCGGAGCGGTCGATGGAAATCGCCTCATGCACGCCGCGGAAAGGCTCGTCAGGATTGAAGCTGATGGTGAAGCCGACGCGCGAACTGTCGTTGCGCCCGCGCTCACTGCCCTGCAAGTGCAGGTTCACGTCGTAGAAAATCTCCCGCTCGTCATAGACCACGGTCGCGCCGAGTCCGTCGTTACTCATCACATTCGTCGGCGCATGAAAGAGCGTGGTGTCGGCGTCGGTCATCAGGATGCGGACGTTGTGCAGCGCATCGGCGACGGCGTTGAAGTCGTTCACGCGGAAGAGAGCGCGCGAGTTCGTGCCGTCGGCGGGGAAGGTGGACTTCACGCCGAGCGCGTCCGTGCCCTCGACATAGAATTGGACCAGTGTGGCCGAAGGCTGACCCGGCACGGTGGCGAGATACGCGCCGCTGGCCTGCGCGACCATCGTGGTCTGGTTCCACGCGCCGCCGTTCGCCGACCAGCGCAGCACCACGCTGGTCACGCCGTCGGGATCGTTCGCCACGACAGACACGGGCACGGGCGTGTTCGCGTCGGGCACGGCGGGCGTGTGACTGAAGCCCGTGTAAGTCGGCCCGACATTCGTCGCGTAACGCGAGTTGACCGCGCCGGGCGTGCCGTTGAGCGCGGGCACGGCGAGTTGAGCGACGCGCGGCAGGCGGTTGAAGTAAAGCCGCGTGAGCAACGAGTTGTTGCCACCGATCCATTTCGCGCGGAAGGAGATTTCGTATTCACGACCGTTCACAATCGACGCCCCGCCCGCCAGCGTGGTCTCGACGTGGTTGTGCATGTGCTCGGTCGAACTGGTGGCGACGACGCGCAGGACGTGGTTCGCGCCGTTGCTTGGATCGAGGATGACGCTCGTCTTGTGATCGCCCAAGCCGCGCCAGCCCGTCGCGCCGCTTTCAAAGTTGCCGTTCTGAATCAACTGCGTCGCCGCGCCCGCCGGCGAATCAATCACGCTGATGTCGTCGAGCAGCACCTCGCCCGCGTCGAGCAGGCCGACGACAAATTCCTTCCATGTCGTCGGGCTGGGCGCGGCCTCGGCGGTCGCGATGCCGCGATATGTGTAAGTGGCCCACGACGACTTCCCGCTCTCGTCGCTCGCGGCCCACGCCTCGGCCTGAGCATTGTCGGCGCGTGGATCGAGCAGTTCGAGCGACGAACCGCCGGCATGAGCGAAGCGCGGCCAGCGCCCCGCCGCGTAGTAATGCACCTCGTCGGCAGGATTGCCGAGCGGGTCTTCGAGCAGGATGCGGTCGCCGCCATGCGAAAGCGATTTGCCGAACGGGCCGAGGACGGTCAGCGCGGGATAAAGCGACTGCATGAACAGCGGGTCTTTCGCCAGCACGAGATACCCGCCGGGCGCGATGGTGTGATTCGTCGCGAAGTCGAAGGTGATTCCGTCGCTCAATTTCCAGCCGGTCAAACTCACCGCGTTCGTGCTGCGGTTGTAGAGTTCGATCCATGACTCAGGTGAATCGTGCTGCGGTTGCGCGGGCGCAATGAAGCTCGTCGTCGTCAACTCCGCGCCAAAGACCACGTCCGCGCCGAGCGGGTTGGTGGTGAACTGATGCACCTCGGCGGCAAGCCAGTTCGTGCCGAGCAAGAGGCTCGCGTTCGGAATCGCGAACGGCCCGGTGTAGGCTGCTGTCGCCACGCTCGCGTTCGCGAGGTTCGTGTAGCTGATCGCGCCCGCCGGCAGGTTCTGGCGATTCACTTCCACGCCGTTCAGATACAGCACCGCACCGTCGTCAATGATGGTGCGCAGCGACAACTGCGCGCTGGCCACATCGCCGGTGAAGACAAACGGCGCGCGGAAATACCAGGTGATGAGCCGCGTGCCGCTGGCGCTGGTCAGTGCGAGCGGGGTGTTCTTCGGCGCGGGCAACACGGCGGTGCTGACGTAGAGCAGCGCGCGGCCCGAGAGCCACGAGGCGTCGTTGTAATTCGTCTGCCGCCAGGCCGTGCCGAGATCGACACCCTGCTGATGGTAGCGCCAGAGGTTCGTGATGCTGATGGCGAGATTCGTCGGCGCATAGACCGCCGCCGTCGCCGCAATCGGCAGATGATCATACATGATTTCGTTGATCACGATCTCGTTGCGCAACGCGACGACGTTCGACGTGCCGGGCGTCGGCGTGGTGGACACGAGCCACGGGCCGGTGCCGTCGGGCAGGCGTGAACGCGCCGACTTCTTCGCGACCACGGCATCAATGACGTTGCTGTGGCCGGGCGAGTAGAGAATCAGCTTGTCGCCGGGGTCCGCGCCGAAGCCGAGCGTGGTCTTCGGAATCTGCACGAGCGCGCCCGGCGCGAGCGAAAGACCGGCGATGGTGAACTCCCGATAAGCGCCGCCCAGCCGCACGATGGAGCAGCCGTCGAGCGCCACCGTGGTCGCGCCGTAATTGATCAACTCGAGCCAGAAGTTCGCGTTCGTGGCCGACTCCAGTTCGTTGAAGGCCAGCGTGGGCAGCGGCGCGGCGGGCAAGTTGGTCGTGAACACCGACAGCTCCGCGCCGAAGATCGCGTCCGCCGGCGCGGACGGCCCGCGATGCACTTCGACCGCGAGCACGTTGGTGCCGAGGACGAGGCTGCCCGTCGGCAAATCAATCGGCCCCAGCAACGTGGCATTGGTGATGTTGGTCACCGCCGTGGTCGCCGCGGTGATGGCACCGACGGGCAGGTTGAAGCGCAGCACCTCGACGCCGTTCAAATAAAACACCGCGCCATCCGCGACGAGGGAGCGCAGGCGCAGGCCCGTCACGGCGGGCGAATTCGTGATCACGAAGTTGTCGCGGAAATAGTAGGTGACCGGCGAGACGGGCAGCGCCGTGTTGATGGGCACGCTCTTGCGCGCCGTGCCGGAAAGTCTCGCGCGGAAGCCGGCGGGGTTCGCGCCGGAGCCGGCGTTGACGGTAAGAAACTCAAGCGTGTTCGTGCCGGCGATGAAGCCGTTCGTGAGCGTGAAGTTCTGGCTGAACCCGCCGAAGCCGGAGAACGCAATCCCCCGCAGGGTTCCGTTGAACAGGACGTTGGTGAGATCGTTGTCCACGGAGAAGTTCATCACGAGGTTTGCGCCGCCCAGCGCGTAGCCGGTGAGATCGAACGTGGTGCGGAAATTATACGGGCCGGCAGCGACGCTTGTCGTGCCGGGATTCACCGGGCCGAGCCAGACGGAGGTCGCGTCGTTGGCCGACCACGCGGGATGGTTCTGGATAACCGTCGCCGGAATCGCGGGCGGCGGCGGCGCGCTCTGCGCCGAGAGCGTGAGCTGGTAATGCGGGTCCGCCGAGCCGGGCGCGAGCGGTGCGCGGGCATTGTCGAGTCCGCTGCTGAAGAGCGTGGCGATGGCTTCCAAGTCGCCGATGGGCGGCGGCGTGTTGCTGGCGGCGAACACGCCGGAGCCGAGCGACCAGGTGCTGTCGTCGTAGCCGAGTTCGCGCCACGCGGTGCCGAGGTCGGTGCC
>JAYVNY010000267.1:0-2472 GCA_043758205.1 Akkermansia sp. | reverse complement strand
GCGATTTGCGCGGGGGTGCGCTTCTCGCGCGCGATGGCGAAGAGGTCGCGAACCTTCTTCGGCAAGGGATCAGCCTTCACCTCGCCGGTCGCCTTCGTGCCGCTGATGCGGAAGCGGCCGAGGTTGTTGTTCATGTGGTCGTCGCTGTTCCAGCCTCCGTGATTTTGCTGGAGGCCGATGCGCCAGTAAGTGCCGTTCGTGAAGCCCACGGGTTTTTCCGCGACGAAGACCGCCTTGCGATCCTGATTGCGCAGAGCGGGACCGACGTTGATGCCCCAGGCGGTGTCGCCCTTGCCATCTATGGCGAATTGAATCGGGCCGGTCGCGCGCGCGTTGGTGGACTTGTCGGAGAAGTTCGCCTCCAATTTGCGCTCGGGTTGTTCGACGTCGGCGGTGGCTTCCTTCCACTTCACCTTCATTTTGTTCGTGGGGTTCTTCAGGTCGTAGGCTTCGACCTGAAATTCGCTCAACGCGCACGTTCCGTTGAAGGCGCGGCCCGGTCCGCCGTAGGGCAGATTCGGATCGGTGAGCAGTTCGAGGCGGAAGGCGGTGAGTCCGCTGACGTCGTTCGTGGCGCGGAACCACTGCGTCATCTTCGTGGGCGCATAACCACAGGCGAGCCACGAGCCGTCCTTCTTGTCCTCGTAACGCTGCGACTTCTCGCCTTCCTGATGGAGGTCGCCGAAGACGATCCACTCGGGCTGATTGTCCTTCACCGCAGCTTCCCACGCGGCCATGCGCTCCGGCCAGTCGGACGCGCGATGCTTGATGTCCGTTTCGATCTCCGTCATCTGGCGCAGCAACCCGGCGCGCTTCATGTCCTGCTCGGGCGAGTACACGACGGGCCGCGCCTCGTGGTCGTTGTTGAGGAAGGCGAAGAGCCGGTAATACTCCTCCTGCGAGATGGGATCGAACTTGTGGTTGTGACACTGCGCGCACTGGATGGTGATGCCGAGCATGGCCTTGCCGACGGCGTCCATGCGGTCAAACATCGCCTCCATGCGGAACTGTTCCGGGTCAATTGCGCCCTCCATGTTGACCATCGAGTTGCGCAGAAAACCGGTGGCAACAATCTGCTCCTGCTTCGCGTCCGGCAATTGATCCCCCGCCAGTTGTTCGATGAGGAACTGGCTGTAAGGCAGGTCGCGATTGAACGAGTTCACCACGTAATCCCGATACGGCCACATCTCGCGCGACATGTCTTTCTCGTAGCCATCGCTGTCCGCGTAACGCGCGGCGTCGAGCCAGTGCTGCGCCCAGCGTTCGCCGTGATGCGGCGAGGCGAGCAGGCGCTCGACTTGTTTCGCGTAGGCGTCCTTCGACTGGTCGGCGAGGAAGACATCCGCTTGCGCCGGCGTGGGCGGCAGGCCGGTGAGATCAAGCGAGAGACGGCGGAGCAGCGTGGTCTTGTCAGCCGGGGCGGAGGGCGCGAGGTTTTCTTTGGCCAGTCGCGCGAGGATGAAGCGGTCGAGGGGGGAAGAGTAATCAGTAATCAGTGCGTCAGTAACCAGTGGGCCGCCGGTTCGGGACTGATTACTGATTACTGATTTACTGATCACGGGCGGCTTCGCTTTCACTGGTGCCTTGAACGCCCAATGATCCTTCGGGTCTTTTCCGCCCGTCACTTTCTCCGACATCTGCGCTCCCTGATCGATCCATGCGCGCAGCACGCTGACTTGATCCGCCGCGAGCTTCTCGCCCTTCTTCGGCATCTTGAGTTCCTCGTGAATTCCCGCGACGGCGTGGATCAAAATGCTCTCCGCGCTTTTGCCGGGCACGATGACCTGGCCGTGGTCGCCGCCCTTCAAGGCGCTTGCACGGTCATCGAGGCGGAAGCCCGACTCCTGCTTCTTCGCGCCGTGGCAGTTCCAACAGCTCGCCTCGAAGATGGGCTGCACGTCGCGCGTGAAATCCACCGGGCGCGCGGCGGCGGGCGGCAGCTTGGAAAGGTCAGCGGCGGTGGCGCTGCTCACGCAAGCAGCCAGCCAGATCAGGTTTCGCATGGAACTCATGGTGATTCGGATGGAGTGTTTCTTACGACGCCCGGCACGTCACCCAAATTCTACCCGAGTTGGAGTTCAACCTTCAGGTTGAGTTGGAGTTCACGCTTCAGCGTGTCCGGGCGGGGCGGGGCAAGCTGAAGCTTGAACTCCAACTCACGCTAAAGCGTGGACTCCAACCGCCTTCATGGTTCACTCCGCACATGAGCGACGACGCGTCCCGGCTGGATAAAATAGAATCGCACCTCGCGCACCTCGAACGGCAGTACGAGGAGCTGAATGGTGTGGTCATCGAGCAGGCGCGCATCATCACCCGGCTGCAAAAGGAGAACGCCAAAGTCTCGACGGCGGTGCAGACGATGGAGATTGACCGCATCAGCTCGAACAACACCAAGCCGCCGCACTATCAGTAACCACGTGCCCCCGGCCTCCCGCCGGGGCTATGTTCTTCCCGCTTGCACGCCTCGGGAAA
>JAYVNY010000266.1:0-3318 GCA_043758205.1 Akkermansia sp. | reverse complement strand
GGCTACGGAGTGGGCGGGCCGTGGACGGAGACGAAGGACGCGGCCAAGTATCGGCGCGGCTTCTACGTGGCGGTGCGGCGCACCGTGCCCTATCCGGTGGGGATGACTTTCGACGGTGCGAACCCGACCGAATGCACGGCGAAGCGCGAGCGTTCGAACACGCCGTTGCAGCCATTGGCCTTGCTCAACAATCCCGTGTTCGCCGAGGCCGCGGAGGCGTTTGGACGCCGCGTCGCCGCGCTGCCCGGCAAACCGCGCACGAAACTGGAGACTGCTTTTGGCATCTGTTTCAGCCGCGTGCCTGCCAGGTCGGAACTGAACCGGCTTGAGCAACTCTATCGTGATCAGTCGAAGCTCGCGCACGCCGACGAGGCTCAAACCTGGCGTGCGGTCGCGGACGTGATGTTGAACCTGGACGAGTTTCTCACGCGGGAATAAACACGATGGACCCCCAAGACATCATCAACCTCACCCGACGCGATTTTCTCGTGAGCACCGCGCGCGGCGTGGGCGGCGTGGCGCTGGCCACCTTGCTGGGCTGCGACGGCTTGCTCGCGGGGGAGCCGGCCAGGACGGCGGACGCGCTGAATCCCTTGGCCCCGCGCCCGCCGCACTTCGCGGCCCGGGCGAAGCGGTGCATCTTCATTTACATGGAAGGCGGCGTGAGCCAGCTCGATCTGTTCGATCCGAAGCCGAAGCTTAACGAGTTGAACGGTCAGCCCTTGCCTGAATCGCTCACGAAGAATGTCCGCTTCGCTTTCATCCAGAAAGAGTCGGCGCGGCTGCTCGGCAGTCCGTATCCGTTCCGGCGCTACGGCCAGAGCGGCTTGCAGATGTCCGAGATGTTGCCGCACCTCGGCGCGTGCGCGGACGACATCGCACTGGTGCGCTCGATGCACACGGAGGCGTTCAATCATCACCCCGGCGAGTTGCTCATGTACACCGGGTTCCAGCGCTTCGGCCGTCCGAGCGTCGGCTCGTGGCTCGCTTACGGACTCGGCAGCCCGTCGCAAAATCTGCCCGGCTACGTCGTGCTCACGGCGGGCCGCGCGGCCAGCGGCGGCAACACGATGTTCGCCAGCGGATTTCTTCCGAGCGTCTTCGGCGGCGTGACGTTCCGCAACGAAGGCGAGCCAGTCATGGACTTGAACAACCCCGCCGGCGTCACGGCCGAGATGCGCCACTACGGACTCGACGCGCTGCGCGACTTGAACACGCTGCGACAAAAAACCGTGGGCGATCCCGAAATCTCCAGTCGCATCGCGAATTATGAGCTGGCGGCGCGGATGCAGTTGAGCGCGCCGGAGCTGACGGATTTTTCCACCGAGAAAGCCGCGACGTTGGAGGACTACGGCGTGAATCGCGACGCCGGCCCACACACCAAGACCCAACGTGGCGGGGGCGTCGGCACGTTCAAAACTTTCGCGCGCAACTGCCTGATGGCCCGCCGGCTCGTCGAGCGCGGCGTGCGCTTCGTGAGCATTCATCACGCGAGCTGGGATCATCACAACGACATTGACACGGACTTGCCGTTCAACTGTGCCGTCGTGGACCAACCGCTTGGTGCTCTGCTCCGAGATCTCAAGCAACGTGGCTTGCTCGACAGCACGCTGGTGGTGTGGGCCTCGGAGTTTGGCCGCACGCCGCTGGGCGAAAACCGTCCGGGTTTCAAAGGTCGCGTGAGTGGCCGCGATCATCATCCCTTTGCCTTCACGACCTGGATGGCCGGCGGCGGCGTGCGCGGCGGGCAGGTCATCGGCGAGACGGATGAACTCGGCTGGGGCATCGCGAAAGACCCGGTGCATGTGAATGATTTCCACGCCACGCTGCTGCACCTCTTCGGACTCGACCACGAGAAGCTCACCTACCGCTATCAAGGCCGCGACTACCGGCTGACGGATGTGGCGGGGAAGCTGGTGAAGCCGCTGGTGTGATTCGGAGACGACGATGATGTGCGCAGCACGCAACATGATCGGGGCGGAACCAACCTCGAAAAGATCACCTACACGCCTTGGTGCCGGATGTTGCAGCACATGCAACCCGAACTCCGAAGTCGGAACGGGTGGAACGGGCTACCAGCCCGTCCCGCCCGGCTACCAGCCGGGCGGAAGGGTGGGAGCGTGGATGGGAAATGGGGGCAGCAAAACTTTCCTGCGTCCCCGTCCGTTCCGCGCGGCTGGTCGCCGCGCGGCACAGGCAGGTTGCCTGTGCTACCCCGGCGGCTACGCCGCACCGACTTCGGCGTTCGGGTTCAACCGACTTCATCGGGAATAGCGTCGCGCCTGGCCCAATTTGAGCCACGCCATCAGACCGATTGTTCCTCCACGCGAATCAGACGGCGGCTGAGGCGTGTGACCAGTTCGCTGCGCAGACTATCGAGCAGCACGGCCAGGAAAATGATGCCGCTGGTAATGAGCGGGTAGAGATACGGATCGGCCTGCACTATGACGAGGCCGTTGAAGATGCTCTTGAGCAGGACCGCGCCGAGGACTGTTGCAGGAAACACTTTCCCGCGTCCGCCAAAAAGGCTCGTGCCGCCGAGCACCGCCGCCGTGATGGCGTCGAATTCGTAAAGCTCGCCGAACTTTGGCGACACGGAGCCGAGTTGCGACAGCGCGAGGATGCCACCCAGGCCCGCACACGCGCCGCATAAAATGTAAACCGCTGCGAGCAGGCGCGTCGTGGGCAGGCCGGCTTTCTTCGCGGCTTCGGGGTTGTTGCCGAGGGCGTAGAGTTGGCGACCGAACGGTGTGTGCGAGAGGGTGAGTTGTGCAACAAGGATGATCGCGCCCGCGATCCACAGCGGCAGCGGCACGCCGAGCCACTTCGCCGAGCCAAGGGTGAGGAAGGAGTCCGGCAGGTTCATCGCGCGCGTCTGCGTGAGCCAGCGCCCCATGCCGCGACCGATGTAGAGCGTCGCCAGCGTGGCGATGAAGGCGACGAGTTTGCATCGCGTGACGAGCAGCGCGTTCACCGCTCCGCCCAGCAGACCGACACCGAGCATGGTCAATAGACAAAGTGTCAAAGGCTGGCCGCCGAGCGCCATCTTCCCCGCCAAGCCAGCGCCGACAAACATGATCGCGCCGACCGAGAGGTCCACGCCCGCCGTGAGCAGCACGAAGGTCATGCCCACGGCGACAACCGCGGTGGACGAGGACTGGACAAGAATCTGCGTGAAATTAGCGGCGGTGAGAAACTTGTCGGACATCAGGCCGAACGCGAGCAGCACGACGGCGAAGAGCGCGACCGGCGCGAGGTCCAGCAGGCGGAGCAAGGGTCTGGAAGTCGGCGCGCTCATGCCTTTGAGGTGTGCAGCGC
>JAYVNY010000265.1:0-18071 GCA_043758205.1 Akkermansia sp. | reverse complement strand
ACGAACGGCTGGCCGAGACCCTGGCCGGCTACCACTGGCTGGCCTTCGCCCTCCTCATGCTCAAGGCCGTCCTCGCCAAAAGTGCATGACAGGCTCTAGGCCGACAAATTTGGATTTTTGCTCCCCGGCCTTAGGCGTATCTTCCGGCGCATGAAAGCAATCGCACGGGCGTCGGGCTGGTTCGGCGGGCTGGTGCTGTCCGCCCGTCTGGCCTGCGGCGCGGAGACTTTTTATCCTTCCGATCCTGGCGCGGCGCTGTTCACCAACCGCATCGTCCACCGTCTCCAACTCACCATCACGCCGGAAAATGTCGCAGCCCTGAAGTCCAGCCCACGCCAGTCCGTGCGCGCCACGCTGCGCGAAGGCCCCAACGTGTTTGAGCCGGTGGCGGTGCATTTGAAAGGCTCCGTGGGGAGTTTTCGCGGCCTGGATGGCAAACCTGCGTTCACGATCAGCCTCGACAGGTTTGCCCCGGCACAACGCTTTCACGGCCACAAAAAAATTCACCTGAACAACTCGGTCGAGGACGCGAGTTACCTGCACGAACTGCTCGGCGGGGAATTTTTCCGCGCCGCCGGCGTTCCCGCCGCGCGCGTCACGCATGCGCTCGTCGAATTCAACGGGCGGCGGCTCGGGCTGTACGTGTTGAAGGAAGGTTTCACCGAAGATTTTCTCGCGCTCACCTTCCCGCATCCCACCGGCAATCTTTACGACACGGGCGCGGGCCGCGACGTGGACGAGCCGTTGCGCAAAGACCTCGGCGAGAATCCCGACGACCGCTCCGATCTGGAGGCACTGACGGAGGCCGCGCTGGAACCCGATCTCGCACGACGCTGGACACGCCTCCAAGGCGTGCTCGACATGAACCGCGTGCTCTCCTTCATGGCTGCGGAAATTTTGCTCGGCCATCGCGACGGCTACTGCCTGGCGCGGAATAATTTTCGCGTCTATCACGATGTGGATTCGGGGCGGATGCTCTTCTTCCCGCACGGCATGGACGTGCTTTTCGGCAACGCCCGCGCGCCGGTGGACGTGCGGATGAACGGGCTGGTCGCGCAGGCCATCCTGGAAATTCCCGAGGGCCGACGCGCCTATCGCGCCCGCTGCGCGCAACTGTTCACCAACCAGTTTCACGCCGCGAAAATGCACGCGCGCGTGGATGAAACGCTTTCGTTCCTCCGCCCCGCTCTGTTGCGCGACGAGGGCGCCGCGCTCGACCGCGAGGCCGCCGCGCTCAAGACGCGCCTCACGGATCGCGCCCGCGAACTGGAAAAAATGCTGGCCGTGCCGCCGTTGGAAATGCTGCGTTTCAAGGACGGCGTGGCGACGTTGCAGGGCTGGCAGGCGGTGGACGTGCCGGATGGCGGCGCGCTCTCCGCCCGTGCCACGGTGGAGGGAAAGCGCGCGCTCTCCATCCAGGCCGGGCCGGTCACATCCGCGTCCTGGCGCACAAAAGTGCTGCTGCCGCCGGGCGCGTACCGCTTCGAGGGCGCGGTGAAAACGTCCGCCGTGACGCCGTTGAAATTTGGCCGCAACCACGGCGCGGGCCTGCGCGTGGCCGCGCCGGGGTTGGCGCGCTCGCCGCTGTTGAAAGACCGGCAACCGTGGACGAGCGCGGCGGTCGCCTTCACCACCGGCGCGCGCGAGCAGGAGGTGGAATTGATCTGTGAACTGCGCGCCAGCGGCGGCGAGGCGTGGTTTGATCTCGAGAGTTTACGACTGGTGCGCGTGCCGTAGCGTCACCCCAGAGCACGAGCCTGAACAAGAAGCGGACGCGGGAAAAAATTACTCGGTTACCTTCACCACGGTTCCTACGCCCACCAGTTGCAGCAGATATTCCGCGTTCCAGTTCGCGAGGCGGAAGCAGCCGTGCGATTCCGTGCGGCCCACGTCCTCGGGCCGGGGCGTGCCGTGGATGCCGTAGCCGGGCAGGTTCAAACCAATCCACGCCGTGCCCACGGGGTTGTTCGGCCCGGGCTGAAGTTTCAATTTCGTCTTGAGCTGCCGCGCCTCGGGCGACTCGGGAAATAGGTCCGGGTTGAAAGTGTAATCAGGATTCGGCACCACCACCGTGACTTGCAAATCCCCCGCCGGACGCTTCTCCACCCGCTGCGCAATACTGCACGGGAAGTGCGCGAGTAACCCCTGGTTGGCATCGAATGCCTGCAACGTGCGCTCGCCCAGCCGGATCAAAATGTAAGCGGCCTTCCCGCGCGGTGCGACGCGCTCGGTCATGGGAGCCAGCAGCACCCGGCCCGGCGACGGGGTCGTTCCATCCCAGTCAGGATTTAATTTCCGCAGCAACGCCGGGTGCGCGTGACTGCGCTCGGCAAGCAGTTCGAGAAAAGTTTCGTGTTCCAGCGGCCCCTGCTCCGACTTGCCAAACCAACTGCTGGCCAGCGGACGCAGGCGCGCCAGATCGTTCGTCTCCACGCGATGGCCAACGAGCGGCGGCGCGCTGAGCGTGAGGCGGGCGCGCGTGGCCGCATCCAGTTCGCCTGTGACGGGCAGACCTTCGCGCGCTTGAAAAACGCGCAACGCCCCGCGCGTCTGCGAACCAGACACGCCATCAATCGAGCCGGCGGAAATCGCCATCCGGTCGAGCGCGATCTGCGCGTCGAGCAGCGTGAGCGTGCGGGCCGGTTCGAGATTGGTGGAAGCCAGCGGCGTGATCGGACGCATCACCAAGGTCGTGCTGAGGCCGGAGGATTTCGTCGGTGCAGCCGGAGGTGGATTTGTCTCCGCGCTGGTCACGCGCGCGGTGGGCAGAACTGGAAACCATCCGCGCCGCCACCCGAACCAGCCCGCGCCCGCGAGCAAGGCCAGCACGACCAACCACACCCAGCCGCGCCCGCGCGCCGGGCGCCGGCCAGAAGCCTCGGCGAGCAAGGTCGTAAATCTCCGCACGCGCGGAGCGTAGCGGGAGGAGAAGAATATTGAACCCTTAATCTCGAACCGCCCGACGAACAGGAAGCATCTTGGCACGGTTCATAAACGGCGAGTGAGTGGGAAAGCCAGACTGGTAGGGCGTCGTCGCTCCGCGCGCGCCGGAGTGAGGCTCCGGCAAGTTTCGCACGGCTTGTCCGATTCTGGCCCGGCGCGTGCGGAGCGACGACGCCCTACCACCACTCCGTGCGCCGCGATTTGATTAGCGTGGATTAGCGACCCTGAGCGGTTAAAAATCCCGCGCATGAATATTGTGGTGCTCGACGGTTACACCCTGAACCCCGGCGACCTCTCGTGGGACGCGCTGCAACAGCTCGGCCCGTGCGCCATCCACGACCGCACGCCGCCGGAGCAGGTCGTGGCGCGCGCGCGCGACGCGGAAATCGTGCTGACCAACAAAGCCCTCCTCCCGCGCGAAACCATCGCCGCGCTGCCGAAGTTGAAATACATCGGGGTGCTCGCCACCGGCTACAACGTCGTGGACGTGGCGGCGGCGAAGGAGCGCGGCATCCCGGTCGCGAACATTCCCGATTACGGCACGCACTCGGTCGCGCAAATGACCTTCGCGCTGCTGCTCGAACTGGTCCATCGCACCGGCCACCACGCGCAGACTGTGCGCGACGGACGCTGGGCGCGCAGCGCGGATTTTTGCTACTGGGATTCGCCGCTCATCGAATTGTGCGGCCTGGAATTTGGCGTGATCGGCTTCGGCAAAATCGGCCGCGCGACCGCGAAGCTCGCCGAAGCCTTCGGCATGAAGGTGCTGGTTCACACCCGCACGCGCCCGGCGGACTTGCCCGCCTCCTGCGAGTTCGTGTCACTCGAGCAACTGCTTGCGCGCAGCGATGTCGTCTCATTGCACTGCCCGCTCACGGCGGACAACCAGCAGTTCCTGAACACCGAACGGCTCGCGCGCATGAAGCCCACCGCGTTCCTGATTAACACCAGTCGCGGGCCGCTGCTCGACGAAGCGGCTGTCGCCGCGGCGTTGAATGCCGGAAAGATTGCCGGAGCCGGGCTGGACGTTCTCTCCATCGAGCCGCCGAAGGCGGACAATCCTCTGCTCATCGCCAAGAACTGCCTCGTCACCCCGCACATCGCCTGGGCCACGCGGGCGGCGCGCGCAAGGCTGATGAATTTCGCCGTCGAGAACCTCCGCGCCTTCCTGGCCGGCACGCCGGCAAATGTCGTGAACGGCTGAACCGGAACCATGCCGTAGGCGTGACCCGGAAGGCACCGCCGAGACGTGAAAGGCGCAGAGAAGACAACCTTTCTGGCCCGTGGTTTCGGCCAACTATTTGGTGGCCGGCCCGCGGTTTCCAGTTCCGCTCTTTCTCTGCGTCCTTCCCGCCTCGGCGGTGCCTGCCCGTTTTTCCGACTGCATGGTTCCGGCTAAGAGCCTTTCTGACAATTCCGCGTGAGCACGACGAATTGCCCGGCGAATCTTCAAGCGCCGCCGCGTTTCCGCCGATAACCGAGCAGCGGCCTCGCAGCCTCATGAAGATTGCTTACATCAATGCGGACCCCGACGCACCCGTCTTCGGACGGTTGGGCTGCTCCATTCACATGCAGGAAACGCTGCGCGCCATGTTGCGCCTCGGCCTGCAAGTTCATCTCTTCTCCTCCCGCTTGGGCGACGAGGCCATCTACGATCTCTCCGCCCTGCAAGTCCATCCGCTGCCGAAGATCGTGGACCGCCATGGGCAAAGCCCGCTGGCCATGAACCAGATCGTGCGTTCCGCGCTGGAACGCGAGGCGTACGACGGCGCCTTCGATCTCATCTACGAACGGTTCTCGCTCTACAGCCATGCGGGCATGGAGTACGCGCGGGAATGGCAAATTCCTTCCGTGCTCGAAGTGAACGCGCCGCTCCTCGAAGAACACGTCGCGCGCGGCACGCTCATTGATTCCACCGGGGCGGAAGATTGCGCCATGCGCTCCTTCCGCGCGGCCCGACTCATCACGGCCGTGTCGAAGCAACTCGCCAACATCATCGAACAGCATCCCACGGCGCGCGGGCGCGTGCGGGTGGTGCCGAACGCGGTCAACCCCGAACGCTTTCGTGACCTCACCCCCACGCGGGCCAGGGACGGATTCGTCATCGGCTACGTGGGCGCCCTGCGCTCCGTGAGCGGGTTCCACACGCTGGTCGAGGCGTTCGCCACCGTGGCGCGCGAGTCTTCGGAAGCGCAGTTGCTGATAGTGGGCGACGGTCCGGCCCGCGAACATCTGCACCGCGAGATCGCCGCGAGATCGCTGACCAGCCGCGTACATTTCACCGGCGAAGTTTCGCCCGACGCCATCCCCGGCCTGCTCGCCTCGATGGATGTGGCGGTCGCACCGTATCCTGCCGCCGGCATGTTTTATTCCTCGCCGCTGAAACTCTACGAATACATGGCGGCGGGACTGCCCATCGTGGCCAGCCGCATCGGGCAGGTGGAGGAAGTGATCCGCGACGGGCTGACCGGAATGCTCACCCCGCCCGGCCACGCGGCGGGGCTGGCGAAGGCGCTTCGCGAATTGGAAACCAATCCCATGAAACGCGCGCTGCTCGGTGAAGCCGCCCGCGCCGCGATTCAAGAACACACCTGGGAAAATCAAATGAGCGCCGTGCTCACGCTGGCCGGATTGAATATGGCCGCGCCGGCTTGTTAAGCGTCGGGAACGTCCGGCGGACCGTTTCATCACCCGCTTCCAGCCTTGCTCTTCCGCCCGCTTCTGGTGTTCGTTCTCCCAACACGCGCTTGAAAAAACTCAGCCACATTGATGACACCGGCCAGGCCGCGATGGTGGACGTGTCGGCCAAGCCGGTGGTGCTGCGGGAGGCCGTGGCGCGCGGGGAAATTCATCTTCAACGCGAAACACTTGCGCTCATTGAAGCCAGCCAGATCGCCAAAGGCAACGTGTTCGCGACAGCTCGTCTTGCCGGCATCATGGCCGCGAAAAAGACGGGCGAACTGATTCCCCTCTGCCATCCCCTGCCCCTCACACACTGCGAAGTGAACTTTGAAATCCCCGCCACGCGCGACCGCATCGTCATCACCGCGTCCGCGAAAATCGCCGCGCAGACCGGCATCGAGATGGAGGCCCTCACCGCCGTGAGCGTGGCCGCGCTGACCATTTACGACATGTGCAAGGCCGTGGACAAACAGATGCGCGTGACCGACGTGGTGCTGGTGTCGAAGACGAAAACCCCGATCTGCTGAAGCGGGCCGCCCGCATTTGACCGCGAATTTTGTGCCTTTGCGCCTTTGCGCCTTTGCGTTAATCCCACTCCATGCAATTGACCGTCGGCCTCATCACCATCTCCGACCGCGCTTCGCGCGGTGAATACGACGACCTCGGCGGACCCGCGCTCAAGCAGGCGGCGGAAGGCTATCAATGGCGTGTCATCGCCGAGTCGCTGGTGCCGGATGAGAAGCGCGAAATCCAGCGCGCCATTCGCGAGCAGATCAACAAGGGCTGCACGCTGATCCTGACCACCGGTGGTACCGGCGTGGCCTTGCGCGACGTGACGCCCGAGGCCGTGCGCGAGATCGCCGTGCGCGAACTGCCCGGCTTCGGCGAAGTGATGCGCTCCGAATCCATGAAGATCACGAAGAACGCCATCCTCTCGCGCAACCTCGCCGCCGTGGTGGAGAACACGCTGGTCGTCTGCCTGCCCGGCAAGCCGAGCGGCGCCGTGGAATGTTTGAGCTTCGTGGTCGGTGCCATTCCGCACTGCGTGGAGGTGTTGCGGGAAGTGCCGACGAGCTGCTGAACGATATGAAGCTCCAAATCCCAAGTTCCAAGCGCCAGAAAAACACCAAGCACCAAACATCAATTCGCCGTCGGCTCCGTGCCCGCAGCGGTTTTGTTTTTGGGATTTGGAGCTTGGTGTTTCTCTGGGGCTTGGGATTTGGAGCCTGGAGCTTTGCCCGCGCGGCCGAAACCACAGCGACGAACAAACCCTTCGTCCCTTCCACCAAATACGCCACCACGCGCGTCGCCGGCTGGACGGTGCGCGTGAACCGCGAGTTGCTCACCACACAGGCGACGCTTGGCAGCAACGCGCTCGCGCTGCTCGCGGTGAAGTTGCGCGAAGTCACGAACACCGTGCCGCCGCGCGCGGGCGCGGCATTGCAACGCGTGCCCATCTGGCTGGGCCTGGACGACGGTCATGCGCCGTGCGCCGAATATCACCCCTCGAAAGACTGGCTGGTTCACAACGGCTACAATCCCGACAAGGCCCAGTGCGTCGAGATCGGCAGCGCGCAGAAGTTCATCGAATGGACGCCGAAGCAGCCGATGATGTTGCTGCACGAACTCGCGCACGCCTACCACGATCAGGTGCTGGGCTTCGACGAGGCGCGCATCCGGCAGGCCTTCGAGAACGCGAAGTCCGCGCGCAGTTACGAAAACGTGGAGCGCAACAACGGGCGCAACGAACGCGCCTACGCCCTGACCGATCACAAGGAGTATTTCGCCGAGGCCACGGAGGCATTCTTCGGGACCAATGATTTTTATCCGTTCACGCTCGACGAGCTGCGGAAGCATGACCGCGAGATGCACGATTTGCTGGAAGAAGTGTGGGCGCGCTAGCCTTGCGGCGAAGGCGTTCGACGGTGCCAAGTTCGATGTGCAAACTTCTCAGTGCTGTTTTCATTCTGCGGCTCGCCCTGCTCACGCTCGCAGGCGAGGAGTCGAACGCGCCGGTACGCGCGCTGGGTGGCGGGCAGTTCGCCATCGGCCTCGTGACGCTGGATCAGAACGCGCGCCACGTCCGCTTTCCGGCCACGGTGAATCTGCGCGAGGAGACGGTCGAATACGTCGTCGTCCACAAGACCGGCAAGACGCACGAAAGCATCTTCCGCACTGACGCGCGCCCGCAGGACATCCACGTCGCCATGCTGCTCCTGAACGCACGCCCGGTCATGACGAACCAGTTCGGAACTGATGGCAAGGCCCCGCCGCGCGGCGATGAGGTGCAACTCGAAGTCGCGTGGACGAATTTATTTTCCCGCCAGGAAATACCGGTCGAAGACCTGGTGCAGAACAAGGAGACGAGCCAGCCGCGGGCGCGCGGCGCGTGGATTTACAACGGCTCAAACTTCTCCGAAGGAATGTTCACCGCGCAACGCGACGGCTCCATCGTGTCCATCCACATTGATCCGGACGCGCTGATTAACAACCCGCAGGCCGGGCGAGAGAATGATGATCTGTATCGCCCGCACGCCGGGCGACTGCCGCCCCTCGGCACGCGCGTGGTCCTTACGATCTGGCTGGTGGGGCGGTCGCGGTGACTGCACAGCCAGAACGATGCAGTCAATGCCTCACGCCAAGGATGCAAAGGCCGCGAAGGAAAGGCGGTTCCAGCGTTATTGTTCCTGCCGGGCGAAAATCTCTCATTTCAGTGAACGCACTCCGCAAACCAAAAGGCCGATCCCCTTCGCGTCCTTTGCGTGAGGCATTTCGGATTCTGACTGCATCATTCTCGCTTTGCACCATTGCCTGTTGCCGCTTGAACATCTCCGTCGCATCCGCAGTCTTACCCGCCATGAATCGCGTCGTCGCTTTGGTCGCCCTGCTCACCGCGTTGTCATCGCCCGCCGCGGAGGCACCCAGGATTCGCGAACCAGATGTTTCCTTCCGCCACGAAATTCAGCGCGCCATCGAAAAGGGGAATGATTTCCTCCGGGCCGCGCAGACCACCAACGGCTGGTGGTCCACGCCGGATCATCCAAGCGTCACTGCGCTGGCCGTTTCGGCCATGCTGGGCGAGGCGGGCGTGCGGCTGAAAAATTCCGCCGCCGTGCGGAGCGGCCACGCCTTCGTGCTGGGCTGCGTGCAGCCCGACGGCGGCATTTACGTGACGAACCTCGCCAACTACAACACTTCGATCTGTATGATGAGCCTGCTCGCAGCGGGCGACGCGCGGCACGACGCGGTGCTGCGCCGGGCCCGCGCTTTCGTGGCCGGCCTGCAGGCCGATCTGGGCGAGCGCGGGCGGATGGATTCGCCGTGGGACGGCGGCCTCGGCTACAGCCACGACGCCGGGCGATCGGACATGAACAACACGCTCACCGCGCTGGAAGCGCTCCATTACTCGAAGCATTTGGTGGGGGATAAAAAGGCCGGGGACGCGCCAGACCTCAACTGGGCGGCCGCCATCCAATTTCTGCAAAACTGCCAGAACCTCCCCGGCGTGAACGCGCAGTCGTGGGTCTCCACCGACGCGCGGGATCGCGGCGGCTTTGTGTATGACCCCGGCACCAGCAAGGCCGGCGACGCGACCAACGCCAGCGGCCAGGTCGCGCTGCGTTCCTACGGCAGCATCAGCTACGCGGGGTTGTTGAGCTACATTTACGCGGACGTGAAACCTTCTGATCCGCGCGTGCAGGCGGTGATGGACTGGCTGCGCGCGCATTACTCGCTGGAGGAAAATCCCGGGATGGGCGCGCAAGGCTATTTCTATTATCTGCACTTGATGACCAAGGCGCTGCACGCCGCGCGCGTGGAAAACTTCGAGTTGAAAGACGGACGGCGAACGGACTGGCGGCGCGAGGTCGCGATGCGGCTCATCAATCTGCAAAAGTCCGACGGCTCATGGCAGAACGCCAACGGCCGCTGGTGGGAGAAAGACTCCAACCTCGTGACCGCCTACGGGGTGCTGACGCTGGAGATTATTTATCGCGGGATGTGAGGCGGGGCGGCCGCCCGCGTGAGGTGGAAAAAACAAGCCGCTCCACCTCACATGGAGCGGCATGGTTCGGCGTGCCGTCGGACGGCTACGTCTCGAAACTTTTCCCGCAGCCGCAGCTTTGTTTGGCGTTGGGGTTGGAAATCTTGAAACCGCCCCCGGTCAGCGCGTCGGAAAAATCCACCATCGAACCGGCGAGGTAATTCGCGCTGAACGGATCTACCAACACGCTCACGTCGAAGAAATCCGCCGTGATGTCGTCGGCGCGCTTCTCATCGAAGACCATGCCGTATTGCAGGCCGGAGCAGCCGCCGCCCTCGACATACACGCGGAGGTGCTTGCCCGCGTTCTCGGGGCTTTTCAGCATTTCCTGGATTTGCCGGGCCGCACTCTCGCTGAGGGTCACGGCTGAAGGTTCGGTCTGTGTCGCTGTGCTCATAATTCTGTGTCGAAAGTATCAGCCGAAAAAATCAGTGTCAAACGGCGCGACCAGACGGGGTGTGACAAGGGTGCGTCTTGGCCCAGTTCTCTGCGGCGGTGGCGGCGGGCATCCTTGCCGGCCAGTGAGGGTCGGCTTCCAGCCGCCCGGCCTCAGTGTGAATAAGCCCGCCGTGCTCGAACCTTTTCCGCGTGTCGGCGCAGAGCGGCCTGGCCCGCCGGGTTGGAAGCCACGGCTCACTGGCCGGCAAGGATGCCCGCCGCCACAGCCACAGTGACAAGATGCACCCGTGTGACAAACTCTTCGCCTCAGCGGAGAGGCTCAGGCTGAATTCTGCGCGATCCGCCGCCGAACCGCCTGCCCCACGGATACCACCAGGTAAATCACCCCGAGCAGCGCCACATCCGTCGGGCCGACGGGCACATCCAGTTTGTAGGCGAGACAAAAGCCCGCCGCCGCCGCCAGCCCACCGACCGCGGAGCCGATGATGGCCAGTTGTTTCATGTTCCGCGCCAGCGCGCGCGCGATGAGCGGGGGAATGAGCAGAAAGCCAAACGTGACCAGCGGCCCGACGGTCAGCACGGACATGGAAACCGTGACGCCAATGAGCAGGAACAGCAGACCGTCCCACGACAAAACATTTTTGCGCAGCGTCGTCGCCATTTCGGGATCGAAAGAGACGAGCAGAAATTCTTTACGGAACAACATCAATGTCACTGCGACGACCGCGAAAACTGCCGCCGTCATCACCAAGTCGGCATTCGACACGGCGATGATTTCTCCGCGCATCCGGTCGAGCAGGCCGTGTTCGCCGTAGGGATTTTTCACCAGCAGCAGGATGCTGAACGCGCCGGCCAGCACGTAGGCCGCGCCGATGCGCGCATCGGCCAGCCCGCCGTGACGGCGTTGTAGGACCGTGAGGATGAAGAGCGCGACCAGGGTGAAAACCGTCGAGCCGCCAAAGGCCAGCGCGTTCTCGCTGCTGTTCTCCAAGTGCGGCACGAGATGCCAGGCGTGCAGCGCGAAGGCGAAGGCGATGCCGCAGGAGGAAATCTGCGGCAGCGCCACGCCCATGAAAACCAGCCGGCGCAGCACGAGATACGTGCCGATGAGCGGGCAGACGAGGCCGATGAGCAGGCCGACATAGAGCGAGTTCCGCAGC
Organism: Akkermansia sp.; assembly: GCA_043758205.1. Classification (GTDB taxonomy): domain Bacteria; phylum Verrucomicrobiota; class Verrucomicrobiia; order Limisphaerales; family SIBH01; genus JANNGC01. Next base: position 6,845 of record JAYVNY010000265.1, on the reverse strand, counting down.
AGGAAATCGGGACTGAATACTTCGCGCAGCAGTTCCATGTCAGGCGAGCTGAAGTTGCAGGAGTTCCTCGATCTTCTCGCGGCGCAACAGTTCCTCGACGGAGCCGCGCAAAATTTTTCCCTGATGCAGCCAGATGATGTCGCGCGCACTGCGGCGCACGGCGGGCAGATCGTGGTTGACCATCACGACGGTCAGGCCGCGCTCGCGGTTCAGTTGGGCGAGCAGTTCCATGATGGCCTGCGTGGCGGCGGCATCAATGCCCGCCGTGGGTTCGTCGAGGATGAGCAGGTCGGCCTGCGCCGCGAGCGCGCGGGCGATGAGCACACGCTGCTTCTGGCCGCCGCTGAGTTCGGAGAAAAGCCGGCGCGCAAATTCATCCGCTCCCGTCTGCCGCAGGCATTCGTGGACGCGCTCGCGCTCCTCACGGGGGACCCGCCGCCCGGCCCCGACCCGGCCGCACACACCCATGAGCGCGACTTCAAACGCCGAGAAGATGAACACCGAATCCAGTTGATCGCGCTGCGGCACGTAGCCGAGCACGGCGGGCGGGTGGAAGGAAATTTGTCCCGCGACCGGCGGCAGAATGCCCGCGATGGTTTTCAACAGCGTGGTCTTGCCGGACCCGTTCGCGCCCAGCAGTCCGGTGAAGCTGCCGCGCGCCAGCCCGAGATCGAGGCCCGACAAAATGGCGCGGCGGTCGTATCCGACCGCCACGCCTGCAAGAGTCACGATGTTGTCCGCCGTCACGCTGCGTTAAACTGGCGCGAGGCTAAACAAATCGTGCCTGGCCCGTCTTTAATTTTTTCAAAGCGCGCGGGCGTGCGGGGGCCAACGGGCAACCTCACACCCTCGCGCAACAAAAAAAGTTTGTTCCGCCTCCACAGTTGAGCTTATGTTCCCGCGCACCCAAACAGACCATGACTCCAACACTCATGCCTTTGCCGAACCAACCGGTTCCGGACACTGCGCGTCTGCCGTTCCCTTGCTTATGAAAAAACATTCCCGCTCCCTGATCCCACGTCCGCTGGTTTTTGCGCTTGGCCTGCTCACGGCCTTTGCGGCGGCGGCGGCGGAGATCACGCTTTTCCCGCTCGGCACCACGAACCGGATCACGACGCCGGGCGGGACGCCGGGCTGGCATTACCGGCTCGGTGGCAGCGAGGCCTCCACGCCCATCCCGGCCTGGCGCACGAATAACTTCGTCGAGGACGGATCGTGGAGCGTGGGCGCGCTTCCGCTCGGTTACGCCACGGCGCAGAACGACCCGAACAATTACGAGCCTAATTTGGTCACGACTGTGCCGACGGCGACCACCGTCGTTTATGTGCGGCGCGAGTTCTACGTCACCAACCGCCTGAGCTACTCCGCCGTGAGTGTGAGCGGCTTCGCGGATGACGGCGTGGTGGTGTGGATGAACGGGCGCGAGCTGGCGCCCCGCTTTCAGTGCTGCACCGGCGGCACGGATGCGAACGTGCCGACCTTCGACGCGCTCTCACCCACCGCGCTGGACTCGGCACCCTTCAGCTATTCCGTGGTGAACGACGTGACTGGCCCGCTGGTCGAGGGGACGAACATCATTGCCATCATGCTGTTCAACGCGAATAGCACGAGCAGCGACCTGGTGCTGGACGCCAGCCTGCGCATCACCTTTGACGACGTCGCTCCGGTAGTGAGCGGGCAGTCCCCGGTGGCTGGTTCGTCCATCACGACGCTCACGGCCATCCAGGTCAATTTTTCCGAGGCCGTGACGGGCGTGGACGCGGGCGATTTGCTGATCAACGGCTCGCCCGCCACGAATATGCTGACCTTCTCGCCCTCGATTTACACGTTTGAATTTTCCCAACCGCCGACCGGCGTGGTGAACGTCGCGTTCGCTACGCTGCCGGGCATCTACGACGGCGCGAGCAACGCCTTCACGACGGCTTCCTGGACTTACACCTTGAACACCAACGCACCGCCCACGGCCTTCCGCATCTCCGAGTTCCTCGCCGTGAACAACGGCAACGGCACGAACGCGCTGCGCGACGAGGACGGCGACCCCTCGGACTGGATTGAAATTTACAATCCCAGCGGCGCACCGGCGGCCATCGGCGGCTATTATCTCACCGACACCACGAACAACCTGACCAAGTGGCGCATCCCGAACGGCGCGTCCCTGGTCGGCAACGGCTACCTCGTGGTGTTCGCCTCGGGCAAGAACCGCACCAACAACCTCGCCAAGTTGCACAGCAATTTCAACCTCTCCGCCGGCGGCGAATATCTCGCGCTCGTGGACCCGGCCACGAACGTCATTTCCCAGTTCTACCCCACGTATCCCAATCCGCAGTTGCTGAATATTTCCTACGGGCGCGACCGCGTGGATCCGAACATCACCGGCTACTACGCCGTGCCGACGCCGGGCGCGCACAACGACATCGGCTCGAATCCGGCACTGGACGTGCAGTTCTCGCAAACCGGCGGCACTTTCGCAGGCTCGTTCCTGCTGACACTGAGTACGGCGAACACCAACAACATCATCCGTTACAACCTCATCACCACGGCGCAGGACATGAACAACGCCACGAACATTCCCACGCCTTCCTCCCTCCTCTACACCGGCGCCATCACCATCAACAACTCCATGCAAGTGCGGGCCCGCGCCTTCCCGGCCACGCCGACGAGTTTCCCCGGGGCACCCCGCACGGAATGCTTTTTCCAAATCGACAACGGAATAACGAACTTCAATTCCTCCCTGCCCATCGTGGTCATTCACACCGTGGCCAGTTCTTCGCTCTCCGGCGGCTTTCCCGCGGTGGACAACTCCGTGATGATCGCGGTCATGGACAATGACACCCCGACCGGGCGGGCCTCGATCATGGATCGTCCGCAGGTGATCAAACGCGCCGGCCTGAATTTGCGCGGATCGAGCACACAAGGTTTTCCAAAATCCAGCTGGGCCATCGAATTCGTGGATGAGTTTAACTCGGATGACGAGGCCTCCTTTGCCGGACTTCCGGCCGAATCCGACTGGGTGCTCTACGCGATCAACCAGTTCGATCTCTCGCTGATGCACAACCCGCTCCTGCACCAGTTCGGGCGGGACTTCGGCCAATATTCCTCGCGCACGCGCTACGTGGAGGTCTTCTTCCGCAATAACTCCGGCCCCATCACCGCCACCACCAACTCCACCGGCGGGGGCATGGGTGATTACAACGGCCTGTACGTGCTGGAAGAAAAAGTGAAACGGGATGGCAAACGCGTGGACATTGACGCCCTCCAACCTGAGCAAACCAACAGCGCGACCATCAGCGGCGGCTACCTGTTGAAGGTGGACCGCACCGACGGCAACGAGCGGAACTTAAGCGGTGGTAACATGACCATCATCTACCAGGCGCCGGATGGACTTGAAATGGTCACGCCCGCACGGGCTGCGCAAGCCACCTACATCAAGGCTTATCTCGACAACATGTTTACTGGCATCACCGGCAACAATCTGACCAACGTGGCCAGCACCAATCACTACTCGAACTACCTCGACGTGGACAAAACCATCGACCTCCACCTCGTGAACGTGATGACGATGAACGCCGACGGCTACCGCCTGAGTGGCTACATGTATAAGCCGCGCGGCGGCAAACTGGTGGCTGGCCCCCTCTGGGACGTGGATCGCGGCCTGGGTACCAGCCGCGGCGACCAGCGCACGTATAACCCCCGCTCCTGGCAGTCCTTCGATCCTTCTGGGTGTGGTGGCACCGATTACGGTACTGACTTTTTTGGCGGCTCCGGTGTGAACACCTGGGTTTGGTTGCAACGCTGGTTCTCCGATGTGGATTTCTGGCAACGCTGGGTGGATCGGTATCAAAACGCCCGGGCCTTCGTCTTCGAAACCAACCGCGTGGCCGCCATTGTGGACGGTTTTGGCAACGAAGTCCGCGAGGCGCAGGTGCGCGAACAAAAGCGCTGGGGTGGAAGTGGTAATTCGGACACCAGTCCGCGCAACGGATTCGTGGCGAATTGCAGCGGTGTCTTCACCCACACCTTCAATGGTTTCTACCAAGGTGAAATCGATTTCCAGAAACGCTGGCTCTTGGAACACATCCACTTCATGGACACCAATCTCCTCAACCGGCCCGGCCTGAGCGCGGGCGATGGCCAGGTGCCGCTCGGCACCGTCGTCACGCTCACGAACAAGTCTTCCAAGCCGGGCACGGTGCTCTATTACACGCTCGACGGCAGCGACCCGCGCGGCTTCCAGGGCCGCACCAACCCGGCCGCACTTGTTTACTCCGGCCCGATTGTCATCACCAACAACGTGCGCATTCACGCCCGAGCGGTGAATCCGAACCATAGCAACCTGACGGGGACCACCGTCAGCGGCCCCAGCGGCACGCGCAACCCCATCGTCAGCACACCCTGGTCCGGCAACATCGCCGCGACCTATTACATCACCACCCCGCCACTCGTGATCTCTGAACTGATGTACAACCCCGCGCCGCCTCCCGCCGGCAACACGAATGACGCGGACAACTACGAGTTCGTGGAGTTGAAAAACATCGGCACCAACACCCTCAACCTCGTCGGCTTCCGCTTCACGAACGGCATTGATTTCACCTTCGTTGCCACCAACGGTGTAACCAATCTCGCGCCCGGTGGCCTGGTGCTGATCGTGAAACATTTTCAGGCCTTCACCAACCGCTACGGCAATCCCGGCAACATCGCGGGCGTCTATTCCGGCAGCCTCGACAACGGCGGCGAGCGCCTCACCCTCGTCGGCCCGCGCCTCGAACCCATCCTCGACTTCACCTATCAGGACGACTGGTATCCGCTCTCAGACGGACTCGGGTTTTCGCTCGTCATCAACGATCCGACCGCGCCGCTCAACACCTGGGGCGACAAGGCGAGCTGGCACCACAGCAGTTTCGAGAACGGCTCGCCCGGCGTCGCCGAGCCGGCCCCGATCTTCGTCCCCACCATCCTCGTCAACGAGGCGCTCGCCCATACGGTCCCGCCCGCCGTGGATGCCATTGAACTCTACAATCCCAACACCAACGACGTGGACATCAGCGGCTGGTATCTCACCGACGACCGGCAGGAGCCGAAGAAATTCCTGATTCCGGCGACGACCATCATCACCGCCGGTGGCTATGCGCTGTTCTTCGAAAACCAGTTCAACAGCGGCCCGACCGGCTTCACACTTGGCTCGAACGGTGATGACTTGTTTCTCTTCTCCGCGACCAACGGGATTCTCACCGGCTTCGCGCACGGCTTCGACTTCGGCGCGTCCTCGAACGGACTCACGCTCGGCCGCTACGTGAACAGCCAAGGCAACGAAGACTTCGTGGCGCAGGTCGCCAACTCGCTCGGCGGCGCGAACACGCTCCCGCTCGTCGGCCCCGCGGTCCTCAGCGAGATTCAATATCACCCGCCCGATACGCGCACCGGCACGAACGTGCTCGACAACTCGATTGATGAATTCATCGAGCTGCGCAACATCACGCTCAACTCCGTGCCGCTCTTCGACACGCAGCATCACACCAACACCTGGAAGCTCTCGCAGGCCGTGAGTTTCAGCTTCCCGACCAACGTCACCATCGGGCCGACGGGCTTCGTGGTTGTGGTGAATTTCAATCCGCAGACCAACCTCGCGCAGGTTGCGGCCTTCCGCTCGAAGTACAACGTCAGCCCCAGCATCCCGCTCTACGGCCCTTACGGCGGGCAGCTCGACAACTCCAGCGACAACGTGCGCCTGCAACGGCCCGACGCGCCGAACCTCGACGGCAGCGTGCCCTACATCCTCGTGGACCGCGTCGAGTACGAGGACGTCGCGCCGTGGCCCGTGCTCGCGGATGGGTTCGGCCCGTCGCTGCACCGGATCGTCGTGGGCGACTATGGCAATGACCCGACCAACTGGGTTGCCGCCCTGCCCTCGCCCGGCACGTCCTTCACCGCCGGCGGCTTGCTCCCGAGCGTCACGCAAAATCCGTCCAACGCCGTGGTCTTTGCCGCGGGCAATGCCGCTACCTCCACGAACTACCTCGTCGGCACCACCAACTTTACCGCCGCCATCAGCGACGCCGCGCGCTACCAGTGGCGCGTCAACGGCAACGCCGTCCCCGGCGCGACCAACACCACCCTCGTGCTGACCAACATCCAGTTCGCCGACGCTGGTTTCTACAGCCTCGTGGGCTACAACAGCGCCGGGGCCGTCGTGACCTCAAACGCGACGCTCACCGTCTTCTCGCCCGTCACCATCCTCATCCAGCCGAGCAGCCAAATCGTGGCTCAGAACTCGACCGTGAACCTCTCGCTCCTCGCCATCGGCGTCGGCACCCTCCGCTACCAGTGGCGCTTCCAGGGCACGGACATACCGAACGCGACGAATGTGAACTACAGCTTCACCGGCGCGAACCCGACCAAGAACGGCAACTACTCCGTCCTGGTGCAAGACGACCTGAGCAGCCTCCTCAGCTCGAATGCGCTCATCACCGCGCCGCTCATATTCTTCTCCGTGCAACCCACGAATCAGAACGTGATCCCCGGCACCAACGTCACCCTCGTCGCCAGCGCCAGTGGCTACGGCCCGGTTTATTACCAATGGCGCTTCAACGGCACGAACATCGCGGGCGCCACGAACAACACCTACAGCTTCACCGGGGCGAACCTCACCAACCACCACGGCAACTTCTCCATCGTGGCCACGGATGACTACACCTCCGTCGTCAGCTCGAACGCCTTCATCTACGTGCTCGTCCGGCCCGGATTTGTCGTGGGCCTGAGCAACATGAGCGTGCTCCAGGGCAGCACCTTCACCATCAATGTCGTCGTCACCGGAGCGCCGCCCATCTGGTATCGCTGGCTGCGCTCGG
>JAYVNY010000264.1:0-20726 GCA_043758205.1 Akkermansia sp. | reverse complement strand
CCACCCCTTCTTCATTTCAGCAGCCCCTTGATGGTTTCCAGCACCGCCGCGCTCTCCGCATCCAGCGCGGCGCGGGCCGCCCTCCGCAGGGGCAAAGCCCCGGCTCCATACCAGCCCAGGGCAACGCCCTGGGTATCGGTCGCCCAACCAACCGAGGGCTGAAAGCCCGGCCCAACCCCGCGCCGCATGGATCGGGCTATCAGCCCTCGGCGTGTTGTGGTGCGGCGTTCCTGGGGCGTTGCCCCAGGCTGGTATGGGACCGCGCCGTTGGCGCTCACGGACAACGCCACGCCGCTGGTGCTCACGGTGGCCGTGGGTGCTTGCGGTGTTTTCATTCCAGCAGCCCCTTGATGGTTTCCAACACTTCCGCGCTCTCCGCATCCAGCGCGGCAATTTCCGCCATGATCTCCTGCGGGCTGCGGTGGGTCACGGTCTCGCCGCCGTTGGGGTTCTTCACCGAGAGGTCGCAGGTCGCCGGGTCAATGCTCGCGGCATCCACGCTCCAGCTCTTCGCCGAATCCGCAAACGTCCGCTGCCGCTCGATGAAGTCCGCGAGGTCCGCGTCATTCAGCGGGTTCGTCTTGCCCAGGTTGCGGCCGGGGTCGAGCTGGTAAAACCACACCCGCCGCGTCCGCGCGCCCTTGTCGAAAAACAGCACCACGGTCTTCACGCCCGCGCCCTGGAAGGTGCCGCCGGGGCAGTCGAGCACGGTGTGCAGGTTGCAGCTTTCGAGCAGCAGCTTGCGCAGGCTCACCGAGGCGTTGTCGGTGTTCGAGAGGAAGGTGTTCTTGATGACGATGCCCGCGCGCCCGCCCGCCTTGAGGATTTTGATGAAGTGCTGGAGAAAGAGAAACGCCGTCTCGCCGGTGCGGATGGGGAAATTCTGCTGCACCTCGGGCCGCTCCTTGCCGCCGAAGGGCGGATTCGCCAGCACGACATGGTAGCGGTCCTTTTCCTGAATGTCGGCGAGGTTCTCGGTGAGGGTGTTGGTGTGGATGATGTTCGGCGCCTCGATCCCGTGCAGGATCATGTTCATGACGCCGATGAAGTAGGCGAGCGACTTCTTCTCCTTGCCGTAAAAGGTGCGCGTCTGGAGCGCCGTGAGGTCTTTCGTCGTCAACGGTGTCACTGACGTCAGTGACGTCGCTGACGCTGCTGACGAGCGCGCCCCGCCCACAAGGTAGTCATACGCCTCGCAGAGAAACCCGCACGACCCGCACGCGCCGTCGTAAATGCGCTCGCCAATGCGAGGCCGCACGACCTGGATGATGGCGCGCTCCAGCGGGCGCGGCGTGTAATACTCGCCGCCATTGCGCCCGGCGTTGCCCATGTTTTTGATCTTGGCCTCGTAGAGATGCGAAAGCTCGTGCTTCTCGACCTGCGACCCAAACCGCAGTTCGTCAATATGGTCAATGATCTCCCGCAAGTTGTAGCCGCTCTGGATGCGGTTCTTTATCTCGCCGAAAATTTCCCCGATCTTGTACTCGATGGTGCCCGGCCCCGTGGCGCGCTGCTTGAACCCCAGGAGGTAGGGAAAGAGCCGGCCATTCACGAACGCAGTCAGGTCATCCCCCGAGAGCGCCTTGTTATGGTCAATCCCGTCATCCTTGTCCCTCGGTGCCGCCCAGCTCTCCCAACGGTAAGGCTGGTCCAGGATGTAGCTGTATTTCTTCCCCGAGAGCGCGGCCTCGGTGGCCCGGTCGGTTTCGAGCGCATCCAGGTATTTCAGGAAGAGCAGCCAGGAGGATTGCTCGGTGTAATCGAGTTCGCTGGTGCAGCCGGCGTCTTTCCAGAGAACGTCATCAATGTTTTTGAAGGTTTGTTCGAACATGAGTGCTTATTCGCGTGCCAATTGGGAGTCCGGTGCGCTGGCCGCAAGAGTGGGCAAAAGGGGAAAAGCTGAAAAGCGGAAACACGGAAAAACTGCATCAAGTGGTTGAGGGAAGGCGAAAGCAGAAAGCAGAAAGCGGAAAGGAAGCCGGAACAGTCAGCGGGGGTGCCGGTCTCACTACGGTTTGGTGGCCGCGCGACCACCGCGTAGTGGGGCGGGCGTCCCGCCTGCCGCAGTCCTTTGGCCGTCCCGGCTGAAGAACCACCAGCCGGGACGGCCAGTGGACTCTTGGCAGCCGGGACGGCTGCCCCACCACGATCTGGGTGCCGCGCACCAATGCCACCTCCCCGGTTTCACCGCGTTTAGAACTGCGGGCCGATAAACCACGGCGCGAATTCTTCGTCGCCGATGCCGCTCAGTTCGCTCTTCGTTTTCTCGCCGCTGGCCACGGCGATGATTTTCTCGAAGATGCGCTGGCCGACTTGTTCCACCGTTTCCGTGCCGTCGAGGATGGTGCCCGCGTTCAGGTCCATGTCTTCATTCATCCAGTTGTAGAGCGTGCTATTGGTCGCAACCTTGATGCACGGCGCGGGCTTGCAGCCATACACACTGCCGCGTCCCGTGGTGAAGACGCCGATGTTGCAGCCGCCCGCGACGAGGCCGGTCATGCTCACGGGATCGTAGCCGGGCGTGTCCATGAAGCCGAAGCCGGGCGTGGTGATGGCTTCGGCGTAATCATAAACGGCGGCGAGCGGTGCCTGCCCACCCTTGGCAATCGCGCCAAGGCTCTTTTCGTAAATGGTCGTCAGCCCGCCCTCCTTGTTGCCGTAGCTCGGGTTGTTATCAATGCTCGCGCCGAACATCTGGGCGTAATTTTCCCACCAATGAATCTGCCGGATGAGCTTGTCGGCCACGGTCTGATTCACCGCGCGCTGAATGAGCAAATGCTCCGCACCATAAATCTCCGGCGTCTCCGCGAGCACGGACGTGCCACCGTGCGCGACGAGCCAATCGCTGGCCACGCCGAGCGCGGGATTGGCGGTGATGCCGCTGTTGCCATCGGAGCCGCCGCAGTTTTCCGCGAGAATCAATTTGCTGATGGGTTGCGCGGTGCGGTGCGCGGCGTTGGCGAGCGGGAGAAGTTTCGCCATCGCCGCCACGCCAGCCTCGACGCTTTTGCGCACGCCGCCGGTGCCTTGAATGGTCATGAACGTGGGCGCGTTTTCCCCGGGCTGAAGTTTGGCGAGATCGTAATTCTCGCGCAGTCCGCCGACCTGGTTCATCTCGCAACCGAGACCGATCATCACGTAGCCGGAAATGTTCGGGTGCCGCGCCATGCCCACGGTGACGCGTTCGAGCAGCTTCAAACTCTCCGCCGCCGGGATGCCGCATCCGACCTTGTGCGTGAGCGCGATGACGCCATCCACGTTCGGGAAATCGCGGCGCAAGTCCTCGTCGCGGAAACGTTCCTTGATGTAACGCGACACGGAGGCCGAGCAGTTGACCGTGGAAATGATGGCGAGGTAATTGCGCGTACCGACCTTGCCGCCGGGACGGAGGAAGCCTTGGAACGTGCGCGCGTCCACCGCGGGCGCGATGGGGTGGATGTTGGTGCCGGCGGTGTAATCGCGCGTGTAGGCCTGACAGACGAGATTGTGCGTGTGGACATGGGCGCCCGCCGCGATGTCGCCCTGCGCGAAGCCGATGATTTGTCCGTAGCGCCGCACCGCCGCGCCATCGGCGATGGGGACAAGCGCCATTTTGTGACCGGCGGGAATGGTCTTCGCGACGGTGAGGCGCCCGGTGTCGGACAGGAATTCCCCGCCTGACTTCACCGTGCGCTTGGCCACCGCGACTTGATCGCTCGCGTGCAGGCGGATGAAGGCGTCATCGAAGTTGTCGGCCATGCGCGGAGCTTGGAGGAAAAACTCCAAACTCCCAACCGGAAATCAGGGCGCACGGCGGGCCGGTCGGCGCGGACATTCTTCACGCTCGACATCGCGCGGGGTCGCGTTTAAGAACTCGCCGCATTCAGCACGCCGCAAAAAACGAAGGGCGTGCCGTTCAACCAACAGAAAAAAATTATGAGTTACATTCCATTGATCAGTTCGGGAGTGGCCGGTCCACTCGGAGTCCTGCACCTGCCGCGTTTGTGGCTGAAGATGTCCCTCGAAGCGCGCGGCCAGCTTGCCGCGGGCTATCCCGGCTGCGGCAAAGGCTATGACGGCATGACGCTCGGCGCGCTCGGTTTGAACGAGGCGGCGGTGCGCAAGTTCATCACGGACAGCAAGCCGAATTATCCCGCCTTCGAGGCGTGGGTGAAGACGCAGCCCGGCGTGAAGCTCGACAAGGCCACGCTCTACAAACACAACCAGTCCATCCTCGGCTACATCCACGACGACGCCACGCGCAAGGGCATCCTGAGCGCGAGCGGCATCACGGATGAAACCGGTGTCAACCCCGGCGCGGTGGACTTGAACAACCTGGACGACTGGCAGGAATTCCACGCGGCGGTGTTGAAGTAATCCGCAGCGAAGAATTTTTCTCACAACGGCGCTGGTGCAAACCAGCGCCGTTTTTTTCTTTCCCGTAGCGGCGTCTCGGCAGAGCGCCGCCAGCATCAGCCCTGGCCGGAGGGAGGATGGAGAAGGCGGATGGCGGCGCTCTGCCGAGACGCCGCTACGGGAGATTGAAAAAACTTTTTACTGCGCGTCTCCCGGTGCGCGTCTAGCCTTCCGCGCAATCTTGTGAACGAACGAAAAAATATGAACTGGCTTTATTTCGCGCTGCTCACCGTGGCGTCGTGGGGCGTGTACGGCATCTTCCTGCACATCGGCAGCACAGGCATGAACGACAAAATCAATGGACGCTACATGTCGTTTCTCTACGTGGGCTTTGCCTATTTCCTCGTCGCCATCATCGGCCCCATCGTGATGCTGAAAATGCAGAACGGGCGGCTCGACTTCTGGAACTTCCCGCCGAGCGGTCTGTGGTGGTCGCTCATCGCGGGCATCGTCGGAGCCGTCGGCGCGTTCGGCGTGCTGCTGGCGTTTGGCGCGGCCCCGAATCCGAAACCGGCGTACGTCCCGGTGATCATGAGCATCATCTTCGCGGGCGCGCCCATTGTGAACGCCATTGTCTCCATCGCGCTGCATCCGCCGACGGGCGGGTTGGGCACGATCAAGTGGCCGTTCTGGGTGGGCATCCTGCTCGCGGCGTGCGGCGCGGCGCTGGTCACGAAGTTCAAGCCCGACGCGCCCGCTCCGGCTCCGGCGAAAACCGTCGCCACCGCGCCCGCGCAACCTCGCTGACGGATGGTGGCCTCCGGCGTCTTCCCCAAACGGCTCGCCATCGGCACGAGCCAGTTCGATCAACTGCGCGTGCTGTTGCAAACGGTGTACGGCAGCAATCCGTTTTACACCGCGAAGATGGATCGGGCGAATGTCGGCTACCGTCCGCGCCACCTCGGCAATTTCACGGAAGATTTTCCCTTCACCACGAAAGAGGAAATCGTCGCCGACCAAATCGCGCATCCGCCCTACGGCACGAATCTCACCTTCCCGCTCAATCGCTACACGCGCCTCTGCCAGACGAGCGGCACCAGCGGCATGCCGGTGCGCTGGCTCGACACGCCGGAAAGCTGGGAGTGGATGCTCGGCAACTGGCAGAAGATTTTCGCGGCGGCGGAAATCGGACGCGGCGACCGCGCGCTCTTCGCGTTTTCGTTCGGGCCGTTTCTCGGCTTCTGGACGGCGTTTGAAGCGGCGGCGCGCGCGGGTGTGCTCTGCCTCACGGGCGGCGCGATGAGCAGCTCGGCGCGGTTGCAAACGATCTTCGATCATCAGGTGAACGTGCTGTTCTGCACGCCGACTTACGCGCTGCGACTCGCCGAGGTCGCGGCGAGCGAAGGAATTTTCCTCACCAACTCGCCCGTGAAAAAAATCTTCGTGGCCGGCGAGCCGGGCGGAAGCATTCCCGCCGTGCGCGCGCGGCTCGAATCGCTCTGGCCCGGCGCACGCATCATTGATCATCACGGCATGACGGAGGTTGGCCCGGTGAGCTACGAATGCCCCGCGCAGTCCGGCGTGCTGCACATCATCGAAACCAGTTACCTCGCGGAGATTATTGATCCGGCGACGGGCCGAGACGTGGAGCATGGCCACGCGGGCGAGCTGGTGTTGACCACGCTCGGGCGCACGGGTTCTCCCATGCTGCGCTATCGCACGGGCGATCTCGTGAAGCCGCGACCCGGCGGCGCGTGTGAGTGCGGAAGCCACGACCTCGCGCTGGCAGGCGGCATCCTCGGGCGCACCGACGACATGGTCATCGTGCGCGGCGTGAACATTTATCCGAGCGCCATCGAACAGATCGTGAGCGCCTGTGCGGGCGTGACGGAATTCCGCGTGCGCGTGCTCACGCGCGAGGCACTGGCGGAAATCGAAGTGGATGTGGAAGCGCGCGCGGACGTGGATGCCTCTGCGTTGGTGCAGCAACTGGAGGGTGAATTCGACCGCGCCTTCCGCCTGCGCGTGCCGGTGCAAGTCGTGCCGCCCGACACCCTGCCGCGCGCAGAGACGAAGGCGAATCGGTTCGTGCGGGAGTAAAATTCTCTGATGAAAACTTCCGTCCTCCTGTTCAGCCTGTTCGCCACCGCGTTGCTCATCTCGGGCTGTGCCACTGCGCCGAAGATTACACCCGGCCAGCCCTTCGACTTCGCGCTCATCGGCGACGTGCCGTACACGCCGGAGCAGGCGACGAATCTATTCCCGAACCTGATGCGCGAGTTGAACGCGGCGAAGATCGAGTTCGTGGTGCATGATGGCGACATCAAGTCCGGCACCGAGCCTTGCACCGATGACCTCTTCGAAGCGCGACGACAGGACTTCGCGAATTCCGCGCACCCGTTCATCTACGTCTTCGGCGACAACGAGTGGACGGATTGCGCCCGGGCAACCAATGGCTTTGATGCCGTGGAACGATTGCAAAAGCTGCGCGACGTGTTCTGCGCGGACGAACAAAGCCTGGGGAAACGCAAACTCCCGCTCGCGCGCCAGAGCAACGATCCGCGCTTCGCAAAATTTCGCGAGAACGTGCGCTGGGAAATGGGCGGCGTAACCTTCGTGGGATTGAACGTGCCGGGCAGCAGCAACAACTTCGGCCAATCCGAGTTCGCCGAACGCAACGCGGCGAATCTCGCGTGGCTGCAAGAGTCCTTTGCCTTCGCGGAAATGGAAAACGCGCGTGCCATCATGATTATCATCCAGGCGAATCCGTGGCCTGAGCCGGGTTCAACCAATCGCGTTCACGCCGGCTTTCGTCCGCTGCTCGACGCGCTGGAGCGCCACACCGTGGCATTTGAAAAGCCCGTGGTGCTGGTGCATGGGGACAGCCACCACTTCCGCATTGATAAACCGCTCTACGGCAAGAAGAGCCAGCGTCGCATCGAGAACTTCACGCGCGTGGAGACGTTTGGAAATCCCGACGTCCACTGGGTGCGCGCGACGGTCGAGCCGGAGAATCCCGAGGTGTTCACCTTCCGCCAGCAAATCGTGCGGTCAAATCTTGTGACGCACGGAAAATAAATGCGGGGCGCGGGCGTCCCGCCCGCCGTGGTTACGAGCGCGTATCAGCGGGCGAGACGCCCGCGCCCCAGTGCTACTTCGCCGCCGCAGCCTTCAGCATCTCCTCCGCAAACTCCTCCGGCGTCCATTCGTTGCCGAGATAGATTTTTTGCAGGCGCCCCTTCGCATCAATGACCAGCGTGCGCAGGTTGTGCTCGGGCAGCGACGTGGGTGTGGCGCGATAAAACGTCAGGCCCACCTGCTCGCTGAAACCGTCCACCGTCCACAAGTCGCTGGTGGCGAACTGCCAGTGGTTGCTGTCGAGATGGTACGGCGTGGAGTAGCGCAACAGACGCTCGGGCGTGTCGAACGACGGATCAAACGAGAGCGAGAGCAAGGACCAGTTCGTGTTGGCCTGGGCCTTGAGTGCCGTCTGCGCCTTCTGGAAAAACTGCGACATGCGCGGGCAGAACGTCGGAAACGGGCAGCGCGTGAAGATGAACGTCACGCCGAGCGCGCGCCCTTGATACTGCGCGAGCGAGATGGGCGTGCCGAACTGGTTCGTGAACTTGTAATCAGGAACTTTGTCGCCCAGCGAGAGCGGTTCGACGATGGGCGAACGGCGGAACGTAACGGCGTTCGTGTCGTTGGTGCCGTTGATGGCAATGGTTTTCCCTGCGTCTGCGGGCGCGGCTCCGGGAATCTTGCGGAGGTTTTGGATCCAGCCGTCGTCCTTCGTCACCACCATCTGGAAGGCGAGATAGTCGTTCGGCTGCAAGCCCTTCAGCTCGCTCTTGTCCTTCACGTCGAAGTCCATCGTCATGGCGACCATGTAGTTGGGAATTTCCTCGTGCGCGATGACCACGGTTTTGCCGTTCGGTTTCAACTCCTTGAGCAAGCCCTTCACTTGAAAGACCTGGCGGTTCGTGTCCTTGGCGTTGGCGGCGGGGCCGGTGGATTGGTCCGCGCAGCCGGCGAGCAGCAGCGCGCCAAAGAGCGGGAAAACTTTCAGCAGCAAATTTTTTCCAAACATACGATTGAGAGACGGAGCTTGCCCCGCGCGCGTTCAATCGGGCAAGTCCGGCGTCAGGACGGAGCGCGGGCTTTCCAGCCCGCAGCAACGTGCGAGCGACGAGCGGTGTGGACGTGGATTGAACTGCTCTGACTTCTCGGTCTGCTGCGGACTGGAAAGTCCGCGCTCCGAAAAACTCCTTGCCCGCACGGATCCTGAAAATACGCTGAACAGCAGTTCCCAAAACATCGTCGCTTTAACGCCATGAAAATTGCCCGACTTATTCTCGCTGTCCTCGTCGTCACCGCCTGCGCCCACGCGCAAACCACGCCCGAATGGATCTGGCATCCGAACGGCGGCGCGAAGCCCGAGGCCAAGGAAGTGCGCTACTTCCGCAAGAGCTTCACCCTCGATGGCGCGGCGCGGCGCGGCACGCTCGCGGTGTCGGCGGACAACAAGTTCACGGCGTACGTGAACGGCACCAAGGTCGGCAGCGGCAACGAGTGGAAAGATTTTCCGAAGTTTGACATCAAGGCGAACCTCAAGCCCGGCGTGAACGTCGTCGCCATCGAGGCGCGCAATGACGGCGGCAGCGCGGCCTTGCTCGCGGAACTGGACGTGGCCACCGAGGAAGGCACGCGCAGCAAAGTCGTCACGGACAAAACGTGGCAGGCGGGCACCGGCGCGGACGCAGGCTGGCAGGCGGTGAATTTCAACGCGGGCGGGAACTGGGTCGCAGCCCTGTCGCTCGGAAAGCTGGGCATTCAACCGTGGGGCAACATCGCCGCCGCCACCGCGATGAGTAGCGGGAAGGTCGCCACGCCCGCGGAATCGCTCACCGTCCTCGATGGCTTCAAAGTGGAACTGCTCCGCAGCGCGCAGCCAGGCGAAGGTTCGTGGGTCGCGATGACGGTGGATCCGAAAGGTCGCCTGATTGTTTCGCCGCAAGGTAACGAGCCGATGCTGCGCGTGACGCTCGATGCGAAGGGGCAGATTGCCAACCTAGAAAAAATTCCCAGCAAGATCAGCGGCGCGATGGGTTTGCTCTACGCCTTCGACGCGCTCTACATCAACGGCCAGGGACCGCAGGGCTATCATCTCTACCGGCTGCGCGAGAACGCCGAGGGGCAGTTCGGCGAGCCAGAGTTGCTCCGCAAGTGGAAGGGCGGCCCTGGCGAACACGGCGCGCACGGCATCGTGCTGGGGCCGGACAACAAACTTTACGTCGTGTGCGGCAATTTCGTGGACGTCCCGGACGACATTTTGCCGACGTCGCCGCATAAGAATTATGCGGACGATCTCGTGCTGCCGCGCATGGAGGACGGCAACGGCTTCGGCGCGGGCCGCAAGCCGCCAGGCGGTTACGTGGTGCGGATGGACAAGGACGGAAAGAATTGCGAGCTGTTCGCCTCCGGCCAGCGCAACACCTACGACATCGCGTTCAATGCGGATGGCGAACTTTTCGGCTTCGACAGCGACATGGAGTGGGACTGGGGCTCGCCGTGGTATCGCCCGACGCGTGCGTATCACATCGTGAGCGGCGGTGACCAGGGCTTCCGCGAAGGCTCGGCGAAGTGGCCGGCGTATTATCAGGACAGCTTGCCGGAGGTGGTGAACATCGGGATCGGCTCGCCGACGGGAGTGATGGTGCCGACGAAGGCGAAGTTTCCGACCAAATACCAAAAGGCAATTTGGATGATGGATTGGTCGTATGGGCGCATCGTCGCGGTCCACTTGCAACCCGACGGCGCGAGCTACAAAGGAACTTTCGACACCGTGGTGAAAGGCAAGCCGCTGAACGTAACTGACATGGAAGTTGGCCCTGATGGCGCGGTGTATTTCGCGACGGGCGGACGGGGCACGCAGTCGGGTTTGTATCGGGTCAGCCATGCCATCAATAACGAAGGCATCGCCTTCACTGGCAGAGCCGACGGACGAGCGATCCAATTTCGCAAAGTCCGTCATCAACTCGAAGCTTTTCACGGCAAGCAGGACGCCAATGCTGTCGCCACAGCTTGGCCGACATTAAAATTGAATGATCGTTCTCTCCTCTACGCCGCGCGCATCGCCATCGAGTCGCAGCCGGTCAACGAGTGGAAAGCCAAGGCGCTGGCGGAATCGAATCCAAATGCCGCGCTCACCGCCCTGCTCGCGCTCGCGCGCGTCGGCGCGAAGGCCGATCAGGGCGACGTGTTCACCGCGCTGGCGAAGTTCCCCACGGCGGCGCTGCCGGAAGATCAGCAGTTGCTCAAGCTGCGCGTCATTGAGGTCAGCATCGCCCGGCATGGACGTCCGGCGGAAGAATTCGTGCAGCGTGGCATCGAAAAACTTTCACCGCTCTACCCCGCGAAGGCGTGGCCGCTGAACCGCGAACTGTCGCAAATCCTGATTTACCTCGACGCGCCCGGTGTGGTCGGGAAGACGCTCGCGCTCGTCGCGCAGGCGCAGACGCAGGAGGAGCAGTTGCATTACCTCGTCGCGCTGCGCAAGGCGAAGACCTGGACGCTGGACGAGCGCAAGGCGTGGTTCAGTTGGTTCCGCAACCGCAGCGCCGGCCAGGACGCGGGCGCGACGTATCCGGCGGGCGGAAATTATTTCATCAGCGCGAACACCAAGCACCCGGCGGAGTTTGAAAAGTGGTTCACGGATGTGGGTCTGCCGAAAGCCGGCAACGGATCGAGCTACAACAACTTCATCAAAAAGTTGAAGAAGGAAGTCGCCGATGGACTAACTGCGGATGAACGCTTCGCTCTCGCGGACTTGCTTGGTGATTCCGCTACCGACCTCGCCGCGCTCAAGCCGAAGAAGGAACACAAGTTCACGCAGGAATGGAAAATGTCCGACTTCGCCGACGCGCTCAACGGCCCGTCGCGCGCGCGCAATTTCGCCAATGGCCGTGAAGCCTGGCTCGCCGGCCAGTGCGTGCAGTGCCATCGCCTGAACGACGAAGGCGGTGCCGTCGGTCCCGACCTCGCGGGCGCGGGCGTGAAATACAGCCGCCGCGATTTGCTCGAATCCATTCTCGAACCGTCCAAGGTTCTCTCCGACCAATACCAGAACATGACCATCACGAAAAAGGACGGCGACGACGTGACCGGCCGCGTCATCGAAGACTCGGACACGAAAGTTGTGCTCGTGATCAACCCGCTCACTGGCGACAAGGTGGAGATCAAGAAAACTGACGTGAAAAGCCGCACGCCCTCGAAGCTCTCGCCGATGCCCGAAGGACTCGCGAGCATTTTGACGAAGGAAGAAATTCTCGACTTGCTGGCTTACTTGGAGAGCGCGGGAAACAAGCAGCACGCGGCGTTCAAGTAGGCAACGGGCCACCAGCGTCCCGCTGGCGGATCATGAAGAACGCCAGCAAGATGCTGGCGTCACGTTGCGCCGTTGAATTTTTCCGCACTCTCGGATGAGCAACGCACGGGGCGTGCCTTGAGCTGGTTCAACACCTCG
The DNA here is from genome assembly GCA_043758205.1 of Akkermansia sp. Taxonomy (GTDB): domain Bacteria; phylum Verrucomicrobiota; class Verrucomicrobiia; order Limisphaerales; family SIBH01; genus JANNGC01. The sequence continues at coordinate 8,866 of JAYVNY010000264.1, read as the reverse complement.
AATGAGCTCGCGGCAGCCTTGCAGGCGCAGGCTAGCAAGTGACGGAAAACTTCCCCAACCGTCGGAACGGCTTACAGATTTGGGCGTCATCGGGTTGAATCACAGCGTGAATCATCATGGCATGAGCCATGCAATGAGTGAGCGTGCGTCACCTTTTGTTATGAGCGAGCTAATCTCTATTCTGCCCAAATGGTATTACATCCTGCTCGCCGTCGGGATATTTGACGCCCTCCTGCAATGGTCCGACTACCGCGAGTGGCGCAAGGAACAGAGTGCGTCCGAGCACGTGAACGATTAGTTTCCTAATGCGCGTGGAACGCTGCGTTCCAAATCGGCGCTCCTCGGAAAATTCCCTCTTATCTGATTGCCCCTTGAACGTCCCGCTCGCCGCTCGCTACGTTGCGGCATGGCGAAGAGTCCTCCCAAAAAAGCCCAGGCCGTGATGCTCGGCGTCGGCCTCGATGGCGACGGTCACAAGCGCCTGACGCGCGGGCCGAACTTCGCGCTCGTCGGCGGTTCCAAAGACACCCATGAGGAGATGACGGAGAAGGCCATCAAGATCAACGAGAAGCTCGGCGCGAAAGGCAAGTCGCTGGAGACGGTCACGCGCGAGGAGTTTGATGACATCGCGCACGCGGTCGGACTGAAGCGCCACGAACCGCCAAAGAACAACTGAGCTTCTCGCACTGCGGCCTCTGATATTTTTTGTGACCTCGATGTTGTCGCCCACCTTCCCCCTCACCCCGGCCCTCTTCCCAGAGGAGAGGGGGCAAGGCACGCCGCCTCACTGCAACCGGACGCGCCCCACTCGACGAACGCTGGATGACGCTCTCCCTCTCCCCGAGGGAGAGGGCCGGGGTGAAGGGAAGGCGCGACTGCTGTGAAGCGCATCCTCCACTGGTTCCGCCGCGACTTGCGACTCCACGACAACACGGCTTTGTTCGAGGCGTGCCGGCAGAGCGAGCACGTCATTCCGGTTTTCATTTTCGAAGATGCCTTCCGCACGGGGCCGGATGTTGGTGCGGCGCGACTGCTGTTCCTGCTGCGCTCGCTAGATGAGTTAAGAAATAACCTGCGCGCGCTCGGCTCTGATCTCATCGTGCGCTTCGGAAAATCCGAAACAGAAATCCCCAAGCTCGTCCGCGAACTGAAAGCCGAAGCCGTCTTCGCCAATCTCCGATACGAGCCTTACGCGCAACGCCGCGACGCGCGCGTGTTCAACGTGCTGAACGAAATGGGCGTGGGCTTCGAGACGTTCAAGGACGCCGTGGTCTGGCACGAGTTGGAAGTGCTGACGCAAGCGGGCAAGCCCTTCACCGTCTTTACGCCCTACTCGAAAGCGTGGAAGGCGCGGCGTATTCCCCCGCCCTGCCCTGACGTGGATTCAGTGAAACTGCGGCTCCCGGAGAAAATTTGTTCCGAGGAAGTGCCGCTCGATCCAAGTGCGTTCGGCTTCCCCTGCACGCAGACCATTCTTCCCGCCGGCGAATCCGTGGCGCTGAAGCAACTCGATGATTTCTTCCGCGCGAAAGTTTTCTCCTACGCCACGGCGCGTGACCGAGCGGATCTGGACGGCACCTCGCAACTCTCCGCGCACTTTCGCGCCGGGACGATTGGCATCCGCCATGTGCTGCTGAAACTTGCCGCTGCGCGCAAACGCGCGCCCTCGCCCGCCGCCGCGGCGAGTTGCGACGTGTTCTTAAGCGAACTCATCTGGCGCGAATTTTATCTACAAGTGCTGCACAACTTCCCGCACGTCACGCGCGGCGCGTTTCGTCCTGATTACGACAGGCTGGAATGGAGCGGCACGGACGCGCAGTTCACCGCATGGTGCGAGGGTCGCACTGGCTTTCCCATCGTGGACGCCGCGATGCGCTGCCTGAACGCCACCGGCTCCATGCACAACCGCTTGCGCATGATCGTGGCGATGTTTCTCACCAAAGATTTGCTCATCCACTGGCAGCGCGGCGAACGCTACTTCATGCAGCAGCTCACCGACGGGGACGCCGCCGCGAACAACGGTGGCTGGCAATGGAGCGCCGGCACCGGCACCGACGCCGCGCCCTACTTTCGCATCTTCAATCCCACCAGCCAGGCTGCGAAGTGCGATCCGGACGGCGCGTTCGTGCGCCGCTGGATTCCCGAACTCGCGCGCATGCCGGACGAATTCATCCACGAACCGTGGGATGAGCCGTTGCTCGCCGGGAAATATCCGCCGCGCATCGTGCGGCATGAGGAACAGCGCCTGAAGACGCTGGCGATGTTCGCGAAGTTGAAGGGGTGAGCGATGCCGCACGCCTCGCAAAACAAAGGAGCGCCGAGCATCGCTCGGCAAGCGGTGCAAGAAGGGTCAACACCTGCCGAGCAATGCTCGGCGCTCCAAACTTTGCCAGCTTCCTTCTTCGCGCCAACCGCCGCCGTCGTCGCGCCGAAGCTGCTCGGCCACTTCCTGCTGCGGCGCACGCCGGACGGCTCGTGGGCGGGCGGTGCAATTGTGGAGACCGAGGCTTACCTTGCCGACGATCCCGCGTGTCACGCCTTCCGGGGCGAGACGGCGCGCAACCGCTCGATGTTCGGCCCGCCCGGACGCGCGTACGTCTATTTCATCTACGGCAACTTCTTCTGCTGCAACGCCGTCTGCGCGAGCGAACGCGTGGGCGAAGCCGTCTTGATTCGCGCCATCGAACCCATGTTTGGAGTGGAATGGATGCAGCAGAATCGTCCCGTGAGGACAGCGCGCGAACTCACCTCCGGTCCCGCCAAACTCTGCCTCGCGCTCGACCTCGAGCGCCCGCTCGACGGCACTGACCTCTGTTCACCAAACTCAGATTTGCGCATGGCGAAAAACCCCGGGGTGAAAAGTTTTCTTCGCAACCGCACCCCAATCATCACCACCACGCGCATCGGTCTTTCCGCTGCGGCAGACCTGCCGCTGCGATTCTATCTCGATGGAAGTGAATTCATTTCACGACGGCAAAAGCAGCGACGAACGGATGCAACCGGAATAAAGAGGCGACCGAAAGACTGAACGAGAAAGGCTGACTAGGAGAGCGGGAACGACGAGTAAAACGATCCATTGGAGAGCGAGCCGCGCTGGCCGTCCGCATTGAAACGCAGACGACATGGTGCGGTGCAGGAGCGCGGAATCTACCGCCTCTCGCCGCAGCAGGAACAGACGCGGTCGCCCTTGGCCGAAGCGAACCAAGTCGTCTCGCCTGCGTCGCAACTGGGACAGGGCAGCAACAGGATGTCGGCGGCGGCGGCGTTCAGCCGGCGCTGCTCGCCGCAGTGCGAACATTCCGCGCCGTACGAGGTCACCGTCCACATCGCGTCCCAGCCGCGATAGCACAGGCATTTGGCTGGGCCTATTTTTCCGCCGAGCACGCTGACGGCTCCGGGTCTATCCATCGTAAGTGTATGTTTCATCGTAATGGGATTAGCGACAGTCCGGGGCGCGGGCTTCAGGGGTTCTCCAGTTGGCGGGAAACATTGCATTGCCCTGTAGCGCGTAAGCCCGGCAAAGTTTGACGGTATGAATTTGTCGCTGGCCAGACGCCTCTTGATTGTCTCGACCTTCCTCCTGCTGCAGGGCGTGGATGTCCACGCGCAATCCGGCTTGATCGCGCGCTACCTGCTGAACGGGAACGCGAGTGACTCCGTTGGTTCGAATCACGGAACGGTGCTCAACGCCACGCCGACGACGGATCGGTCCGGGCAGCCGAACGCGGCCTACTATTTCAACGGTACGGACAGCCGGATTGAGTTCGACAGCCCTCCGCCGTTCACCCAGCCGAATAACTGGACGGTCACGGCCTGGGTCAAACCGGCGAACTTCACGCAGGGCGGACTGGCCGTGTATGTCGGGCTGGACAATGGGGCGGCCAGCGATGGGTTTGGTTTTGGATTGAGCGGTGGAGCCGCCTTGCAAGGTTTTGCGCCGGACGCCGGTGGGTTCTTCACGAGTGGCCAGTCGTTTCCCGCCCCGGCGCAATGGGCGCATGTGGTCATGGCACGCACCAACAGCACCATTTACTTTTATCTCAACGGTGTCCGCACGCCGAACACCAGCGCCACGACCCTGACCTTTCCCACCGACTTCACCATCGGTTCACAAAACGGCCTCCGATTTTTCAACGGTGCAGTGGATGATGTGCGGATTTACAACCGGGCCATCACTTCCAACGAGGTCGCGCAAATCTACAGCGGCAATGAAGGCCCGTGCTACCCGCACGCGGCCACCGCCATCCCCTTCCTGTTCAACGGCTTTGTGGTCGGCGCGACCATGGTTGATGGCGGTTGCGGTTACACAAATGCGCCCTCCGTGACCATCACGGGCGGCGGCGGCTCCAATGCGACCGCCACCGCGACTATCTCCAATGGAGTCGTCACCTCCGTCAACATTGTCAGCGCCGGCTGTTGCTACACCAGCGAGCCACGGATCGTGATCGGCTCTCCTCCCTTTCCGGCGTCTGTGAGTCTCCGGGTCAGCAGGCTGATGGTGACACAACACGTGATGATCGGACGCACCTACGTTCTGGAAGGATCCGCCGACTTGATCAATTGGGCGACGGTGGGACTTCAGTACGTGGCGCAGTCGGAAGTGGTGGAGACCGAAGTGTCGGTGGGCCAGCACCAGTTCTTTCGCACCCGGCAAATTCCATAAAGCACTGCTACAGGGGCAAAATTTCCTTGCGTCAAAGCTCCCCGGGGCGCATCTGGCCTTCATGTCATTCCGAACTCTGATTTGTGGCGCGCTGTTGTTCGGCGTCATTGCGGCGGCACAACCCGCCGATGATGCGGGCTGGTTCGCGTTCAATCCACCACCCGATCCCTTCAACGAAAGCGCCATCGACTTGCGCGGGTTAAACGAGAAGTTCGCGGGCGAACACGGCTTCATCGCGGCGAAGGGTGATGAGTTTGTTCATTCCTCGAATCAGCAGCCGGTGCGCTTCTGGGCCATCAACGGCCCGCCGTCCGCAACCGCGGACGAGATGAAAAAGACGGCGCGCAAGCTGGCGAAGTACGGCGTGAACCTCGCGCGGATGCACGGAGCGATGTTTGACAAGAACGGGGACGTGGACTTGAAGAAGGTCGCGAAGACGCAGGAAGCCGTCGCCGCGCTCAAGGCCGAGGGCATCTACTCGCACTTCTCGATCTACTTCCCGCTCTGGATGACGCCGACCGCCGATCACGCATGGCTCAAGGGCTACGACGGCAAGAAGCACCCCTTCGCGGCGCTGATGTTCAACCCGGAGTTCCAAGAACATTACCGCTCGTGGTGGAAGGCGCTGCTGCTCACGCCGGATGCGAACGGGCGCAAGCTCGTGGATGAACCGGCGGTCTTCGGCGTGGAGATTCAGAACGAGGATTCGTTCTTCTTCTGGACGTTCAACCCGGATCAGATTCCGGCGGCGCAGATGGAAATTCTGGAAACGCAGTTCGGCGCGTGGCTGAAAAAGAAACACGGCTCGATCGACGCCGCGCTGGCGAAATGGAACGGGCAGAAAGTGAAACGCGATGATTTCGCGAACGGCCGCGTGAGCTTTCGTCCGCTCTACAACATCTTCAGCGAGAAGTCCGCGCGCGACCGCGACACGGCGCAGTTCCTCTTCCAGACACAGCGGAACTTCTATGCCGAGACGGTGAAGTTTTTGCGCGGGGTCGGGTTCAAGGGATTGATCACGCCATCGAATTGGGCCACCGCGAGTCCCGAAGTGTTCGGACCGCTGGAGAAATGGAGTTACGCCACCGGCGATTTCATTGATCGTCACGGCTACTTTTCCGTGGCGCACAAGGGCGAGAACGCCGAGTGGTCCATCCGCAACGGCCACACTTACACCGACCGCAGTGCACTACGTTTCGAGAACAGCACGCCCGGCAAGGCGAAGCAGTTCCTGCATCCGGTGATGGACATCACTTACGCGAACAAGCCCTCGATGATTTCCGAGACGACGTGGAATCGCCCGAACCGTTACCGCAGCGAAGCGCCGCTTTACTTCGCGGCGTTTGGGGCGTTGCAAGGCTCCGACGCCATCGTCCACTTCGCGCTCGACGGCGCGCAATGGTCGGTGAAGCCCGGCTTCTGGATGCAGCCGTGGACGATCATGGCTCCATCGCAGGCCGCGCAGTTCCCCGCCGCCGCCCTGCTCTACCGGCGCGAACTCGTGAAGCCCGGCGACGTGCTGGCGAAGATCGATTTGAACACGAACGACTTGTTGCAACTGAAAGGCACGCCACTGCCACAGGACGCGAACTTCGATGAACTGCGCTTGAAAGACGTGCCGAGCGGCACCGAAGTGAAACCCGGCCAGCGCATTGACCCGCTGATTCACTACGCGGGCCGAGTAGAAGTGAACTTCACCGGCACGCCGGGCAAAACGACGTTGAACGATCTGAAGCCGCTTGTGGATCGCGCCTCGAACACCGTGCGCAGTTCCACGCGCGAACTGGCACTGGATTACGAGAAGGGATTGCTCACGATCAATTCACCCAGGGCGCAGGGACTGAGCGGCAATCTCAAGTCCGCCGGGGGTTTCGCGCTGAACGACTATCGCCTCGTGTCGGACATGGACAACGGACACATCATGCTGGTCTCGCTCGATGGCGAGGCGCTGGGCAGGTCGCGGCGCATGTTGCTCCAGGTGATGTCCGAGGAGCAGTCCACCGACTTCGCGACCGAGGACGCGGGCAACGGCGTGAAGAAGATCACGAACATCGGACGCGACCCGTGGCGCGTGAAAAACCTGCAAGGCCAGTTGCGTTTCCGCAACTCGCACGGGCTGCAAATCCAGCCGCTCGATTTCAACGGCTACCCGGACGGCCCGGCGAAATCCGGCGTCGAACTGATGCTGGCTCCGACCACGATTTACTATCTGCTGACGCGGTGAATGGCAGTTACAGGTTGGTTGAGTTCAGCGCGGCCCAACGAACCACCAAGGGCTTTGAATCCAGCCAGGGATTCTTGTCGTGGACGTGCAATTTGATGACCCGCCGCTCTGCTGGGTCGGCTTCGATCCATTGATTTTCCCCAAGGTAAGCCATGACGTGAACACCGTTCCCGACAACTGCCAAATCACCCGGCAAAAGCACGTCGGGGTTAATAACTCGAACCATATTCGTCTCAGTGATGCGCTGTGTGCGCCGCCCATAGCCATTCCCTAATTCAAAGGCGGAAGCATCAAACCACCATTGTGAAGCCGCATCGCGAATCAGACCGGGATTCAGTTGCCGGACACCCACTTTGAACTGGGCATCAATCCACGCCGCGCGAACCAGGCCGGAGCAATCGACGCCCCTCCGATTTTCCCCGCCCCACACGTAGGTGATGCCCTCGTAGCTGGTCAGGCTGGCAACGTAGCTCGCGCGCAGGGTTGAAGAATCTGCGGGACGATGCGGACCAAAGGCGATAATCAGAAACGGCACCAGTAACATTGCGCATAGCGCGATTTTCCAGACGCGGGAACGAACGAAGTAAACCAGCGCGAAGCAGCAGAAACCGAAGCAAAGCAACAGCAGGCCCTTGATGCCCGTGCTGCGAATTGGATACACGAGCAAAGCGACCAGCGTGAACGCCGTGCAACCGGCCACTCCCGCGATGATGCGCTTGCTCTTCATTTACTTCTTCTTCGCAGGCGTCGGTGCGGCACTCGCTTCCACCTTCTTCTTCAACGCATCGAAGTCGCGGCGGAGGTCGCGGTTCTGGCGCTGGAGTTCGAGGACTTCGCGGCGGACGTCGCCTGTTTCAAAAGTTCCTTTGCGGTTGGCGCGAATCGTTTCGATGGCACGCTCGGCGGCGGTGCGTACGGGGGTGTTCTTTGCGCCGACGGTGAAGCGTTCCAGAATGGGCAGCGCCTTTTCATCGCGCAGTGCACCGAGCGCGTTGAGCGCGGCGATCTTCACGTTCTGGCGTGTGTCGTTGGCGAAGCTGGCGAGGAAATCGCGCGTGGCGTCCTTGTTCTCCTCGTCGCGGGAAAGTTGCGCGAGCACGGAGAGACCGTTCGCGAGCGTGCGGCTGCCGACTTCGGTCTTGCGGCGTTCGAGCGTGGTGCGGAGCGGCTCGAGGTAATACGGATCGTTCTGCGAGCGCATCGCGTTCATCGCGGTGTCCATCAGGTGATGCCGCCATGAGTTCGTGTTCAGGAAATAGACCAGCGTGCCGCGCACGTTCGTTCCCAGCGGCACGAGCGCACCGAGCGCCGTGCCGACGATGTCGGGATTCTTCTCCGTGGCGATGACCTTCTGCGCGAGTTCAAAAGCCGCCGGGCGATAGAATGAAGTCGCGTCACTCACGACCTGCTTGCGCACGCGGGCGTTGCTCTGCTTGAGAGAATTCTTCAGCGCGTCGAACGACTCATCGCTCTGCATCGCACGCAATCCTTTCGACGCGACGATGCGGACGGGCCAGAAGTCATCGGAGTTCAGCGCGGTCTTGAGTTTCGCCAGCGCCTCGCCGTCACGACGTTCGGCGAACTGTTCGGCGGCGAGGTAGCGGCCGATGGCGTCCGATTTGTCGGTGAGTTGCGCCGCGAGCATCGCGCCGGGCGGACGGAAATTGATCACGCCGAGTATGCTGACGTTCGGGTCCACGCGCACCAGTTCCGGCTGCGCTTCGAGCGGGATGTAGAAATCTTCCGCGCGATCCTTCACCGTCAAAATCTTCTCCACCACGCCAGATTTCAGTTTGAACTTCACGGGCAGCGGCACGTTGAACAGCGGCACTTGCTCATTCACCGCCTGCGACTGACGCACGGTGATCTTTGCGAGCTTCGTGCGCTCGTCCCAACTGTAGTCCACGTCCAGGCGCGGAAAGCCGGTGTGATAAACCCACTGGTCGAAGAACTGATCGAACGAGCGGCCTGACAGTTCC
>JAYVNY010000263.1:0-3016 GCA_043758205.1 Akkermansia sp. | reverse complement strand
GCCATGAGTTCCAAGTCCGCCTGCATGTCCATACCTGTTCCCAGCTTTCGCGCTAAGTCATCAGGGAAAAGAGTGCCCGCGATGTGGTGTCCGTGCGCGCTGACAAATTGGCGGGCGGCTTCAATCACCACATCCACATCGAGTTCAGTCATGGGAAAAGGATAAAAGCTCACGCGCCCACCATGACAAAAAAAACCCGCCGCGCTGGTTCGCGCGGCGGGGGTGCAATCATTTCCAGCGGCTCAATCCAACACGGTGCGCGCGCGGACTTGCTTGGCGGCGGGCGAGCGGTCCCACGCCTGCGCGATCTGCCGGTCTTGCAGCCCGGCCTTGAGCGGGGCGTCGTTGAAACCCTCGGCATTTGCGTAGCGCAGGAACGCCCGCCAGTTCTCCACCGTGCGATCCGGCTCGCGCAGCGCCAGGCTCAACACGCGCAGCGCGGCGGCCTCGATGAATCCGGCGCGGTTCGCTCCCTCGGGCGCGCCCACGCCAAAGAACGCGCGCCCGAGCCTCGCCAGCGCCTCCGCTTGCACGCCGCTGAACCGCACCAGCACCAGCGTCCTGCGTCCGCGCAGTGCAGGTGCAGCGGCTTTTTTCGTCTTCATCGCCCGCCTTTCTCGGGCTTGATCCCGACGGCCTCAAAGTCCTCTTGGTCCACGATCTCGCCGCCGGCCACGCGTTGCAACAGCAACCAACACGCGCAATGCCGCTCCGAATCCTTCACGCGCTGTTCCTCGGCCAGCCGCGTGAAGTGCTCCGTGAGCAACCGCAGGCCCGCGCCGATCTCTCCGACCGGGCGGCAGTCCGACACCTCTTCGCGCAAGGCCGCAGCCATCAGGTGCAACAGGGCCGCGAGCGTATCATCTTCCGAGCCGTGCGTGTGAACGGGCGGCGGACCGGCCTGCCTCTCCGGCGCGAGCTGCCAGAGCGCGGCCGCCAACGTGTCGCCAATGTGCCAGTGCAGCGTCTGCACGCCGCTGGCCACACTCCCTGGCAGCTTTTCCTCGCTCCCGGTCACATGGGCGGTCATCAGGAATCCGAGCGCGGCCTGCATGTGCCGCGCGTGGCGTAACGTGCCGAACGCCTTGGGTGAAAGAGTCTTCACTTCGCACCTCCCTGCGCTTGCGCCGCATCCATTTGCGCGAGGCGACGGCGGGCCAGATCGGACCCGCCGAGTTCGTTCTTGAGGTGGTGCAGATCGGATTGGCATTCGGCGAGTTCGTGGTTCAGGAAATTGCCGAGCAGCACGAGGCCGCTGCATGTGGTGCCACCGGGCTGCACGCCGGTCACGCCGCCAGACATGCTGGGTTTTTCCAGATGCGAGGTAAGCAGGAAGGTGAAGCCGTCCAGCATGTTCGCGGTGTTCTCCAGCTTGCGCTGGGTTTCGCAAAGCCGGTCCACATGGGCCGGTTGCAGCACGGGCAGGGCGGGATCGCCCGGCTGCGGCTCGGGGAAGTGTGCGCGCAATTCATCCGGCACAAACGACGCGGTGAACCAGGCCACGGCCTCGGCACGGGTGATGGGGCGCACTGGCTCACCCTCCACACCCTGCTGGCGGATGTAGAACTGCTCGGGGCCGGACTCGCTCACCAGCAATTCCTGGTCATCTTGGTCACAGCCGAAGACCGAGCGCAGCGCGGGCGATGCGGTTTCCGGGGTGGATTGGGTCGTGGGATCGCCGGGCTGCGACTGCGCGTACTGCGCGCGCAGCTCCTCGGGCATGAAGTTTCTAGTGAACCATGCCACGGCCTCGGCGCGCGTGAGCGGGTGCGCCGTCGCGCCGGGTAACGAGCCGCACAAGTGGAACTCCTCGGGGTTTGTTTGCGAGACGAGTAACTCCCGACCTTTCCCATCCGCGCCCCACACGGGGTGCGGCTCGGGTGTTGTGGTTTCCGGGGTGGATTTGCTCGTAGAAGCGCGGGCTTGTTTGGACTGACGGCGACGGTTATTTTTTCCGCCGGCCTGATGTTGGTTTTGTTTCATCACTTGATCTCCGTTGGGTCTTCGGCGTCGGCGAGGCTGTAACCTTTCCGGCGCTTTTTTCTTTGGCTTCCTCGTGCTCGACCCATGCCAGCATTTGGAAGGCGACCGCTGCCCCTGGCTCAACCGAGCCGGACAGCCACTCAGTCACACGCGAACGGGATACTTTCAAAAAACCCGCGAGGGCGGATTTCCTGCCGCGCAGTGCTGTAACACGGCGCGCGCGTATCAAGAGGCGCGTGAGTGTGAGTTGGGTCACGCGAATACTTGTTGCGGTTTACGGAACAAGTGTCAAGCCCGCTTTTTCCGCTTGGACGCGATTTCGGTGGAAGACGGTGCGTCCTTTAACAAGGATTCGAGGCGATTCGCGAGTGCTTGGGCCCTGCTTAAAAGCACACGCAGTTGCGAGTGGGGCAAGACAACGGGATGGCCAAGCTCCGTGGTTAATTCGTCCAGATCGCAAATGGTGAATCCTATCGTCTCTGACAAGTTTGCACTTTCCCTGGCGCACGACTCTTTCAAATCCCTTTCCCACACCGCACTAAAAAGCTCACGCTCGCCAATCGCGCGCGAAAAATAATCCTCCTCGAAATACCAGTCGAGACGCTTGGCACCCACTCCAATAGCGAGCCAGAGCGGACTGATGTTAAATTGTTTATGGGCGCGAAGAAACACGTAGAAAGGCAGCTGCACGCGGCCATGTTCGTACGTCCCCAATGCTCGGCTATCCACCCCAGCACGCCGAGCAAACTCGGCCTGCGAAATTCCCGACTCGGTGCGAAACTCGCGCAAGCGTCGGCCGATGGCCTTCTCTGTTTCAGGAACTGGATTGATTCGTGGCACGGCAGGACTAAAGCAGACGAGTAGGCGACATTGAAGGCTTGACTTAGGAACACGCGTTCCGCTATTCCGTTATCCGTTGTGAGGATTCACAAGCCTAGAGCCTGTCATGCACTTTTGGCGAGGACGGCCTTGAGCCTGAGGAGGGCGAAGGCCAGCCAGTGGTAGCCGGCCAGGGTCTCGGCCAGCCGTTCGT
>JAYVNY010000262.1:0-2533 GCA_043758205.1 Akkermansia sp. | reverse complement strand
TCAGCGCGCCGGAGTGAGGCGCAAGCAAGTTCGAGTGCGAGAAGTCGAGTCTTGGCCCGGCGCGCTGAGGACAGCGACGCCCTACCAGTTCAATTCTTTCCGAGAGAATCTCCGACTAATCCTTCGTGGAAGCCTTCCCGCGCAAAATGCTTTTGCCCGCACGCCATCTTCCTGTTTGATCCGCCCATGCGAATTCTCTCGGGCATTCAACCTTCGGGCGCGCTGCATCTCGGAAATTATTTCGGGATGATGCGCCCCGCCATCGAACTGCAGGCGCAGGGCGAGGCTTACTATTTCATCGCGAACTACCACTCCATGACTTCGCTCTTTGACGCGGAGGAACGGCGCAAGAACTCGCTCGATGTCGCGCTCGACTTTCTCGCCTGTGGGCTGGACCCAAAGAAATCCGTTTTCTTCAAACAGTCGGACGTGCCGGAGGTGACCGAGCTTTCCTGGCTGCTCACCACGCTCACGCCCATGAGCCTGTTGGAGAAATGCCACAGCTACAAAGATAAGATTGCCAAGGGCATTTCCGCAAACCACGGCCTGTTCGCCTATCCCGTGCTGATGGCCGCTGACATTTTGCTCTACGACTCGAACGTCGTGCCCGTCGGGCGCGACCAGAAGCAGCACGTCGAGGTCACGCGCGACATCGCCATCAAGTTCAACGAGGCGTATGGCCAGACGTTTATTATCCCGGAGCCGCGCATCAAGGAAGAGGTCGCGCTCGTGCCCGGCACCGATGGCCAGAAGATGAGCAAGAGCTACGGCAACACGATTGAAATTTTCGGCGACGAAAAGGCGGTGAAGAAAAAGATCATGAGCATCGTGACGGACACGCGCCTGCCCGCCGAGCCGAAGCCCGATGCGGAGAAGAACAACGCGCTGCAAATCCTCAAGCTGGTCGCGCCTGCTGACGTAGCCGCTGATTTTGAAGATCGCCTCCGTGCGGGTGGACTCGGCTACGGAGATTTGAAAAAGGCGCTCTTCGAGCACTGCTGGAACTACTTCGCCGCCGCCCGCACGCGCCGCGCCGAGTTGGCCGCCAACCTCGATCACGTCCACGCCGTGCTGCGGGACGGAGCCGAACGCGCGCGCGCCGTGGCCGACAAAGTCCTGGCGCGTGCGAAGAAGGCGAGCGGATTGGATTAACAACGTGCCGCCAGCGTCCCGCTGGCCGGGCCGAAACTCGCCCGCGGGACGCTGGCGGCACGTTGCTAGGCGCATTCCTGTTGCAGCAGAGCTTCAAACTCCTTCCGCAACTGCGTGGTAATGAATGAGCGCCGCAGGGGCAGGCCATCAACTGATTCCGCCTCCACAATCCCGCGCGAGGTGAGTGTGAGGAAAACGCCGTCACAGTTTGGAAGTTCTCCCGGCCCGATGTTTTTCTCCGCGCATGAAATACCGTGGCTCCGGCAAAGCTCGAGGACGGTGGCACGCGTCACACCGGGCAGCGCCCCGCTCGCGAGCGGCGGTGTGCACACAGTGCCGCCATCGATCCAGAACACGTTGCTCGCGCTACCCTCCGTCACTTCGCCGTTCGTGTTGAGGAGCAGCGCTTCATCCGCGCCGCGTTGGCGGGCTTCGGCGGCGGCCAGAACTTGCAGGAGCCGGTTCGCGGTCTTGTGGCCGGCCAGCGGATCGTTGGTCACGATCCGCAGGGAACTCATGGTCAGCTTCCACGGCGCAGCCTCGCATACCGGGAGAGGATGGAGCGACATGACGACGAGCGGTTTCTCTGCGCCCGTCGGGGCATAGCCGCGCGGACCGATGCCGCGCGAGAGTTGGAGGCGCAGCAACGCCTCCGGCATTTTGTTTTGCCGCAACAACTCCTGCGCCGTGGCGAGTCCTTCGTCTGCGGAGCAGGGCAGGGGAATTTTTAGAAACGCGCTGCTGCGTTGCCAACGCGCGAAGTGCTGCGGCCAACGGAAGACCTTTCCGTTCAACACCCGCATGGTTTCAAACAGCGCATCGCCATAGCGGAACGAGCGGTCGAACACGGACACGACGGCGCGCTCCTCGGGCACGAACTCGCCGTTGAGAAAAACGATCATGGCCGACTTACTTGGAGCGCACCGTACGGAAGCCCAGATGCGACAGTCCCGTGTCCGGCGCACCCTTGCCACGCGCGCTGGGGCGGTAGCCGCGACAGTAAACGTCCGAGCAGAGAAACGATCCGCCGCGCTGCACCTTCTTCGCCGTCTGCGGTTCGTTCGGATCAAAACTCGTGCCGGGTCCAACGGGATTGGTCTTCGGGCCGCCCGCGTAAGTGTCAGGGCGGTACCAGTCGGCGCACCATTCCCAGACGTTGCCGGCCATGTCGTAAAGTCCGTAGCCATTGGCCGGATACGACGCGACGGGCGCGGTGATGCTGAATCCATCCGCGCTCACGTTCACGTTCGGGAACTGACCCTGCCAGATGTTGGCGCGCCATTTGTTCGTGGCGATCAGTTGCTCCTCATTTTTCGGCAGCACCGATTCGCCGCCGCGCGCGGCCCACTCCCACTCGGCTTCGGTCGGCAGGCGCTTGCCG
>JAYVNY010000261.1:0-3212 GCA_043758205.1 Akkermansia sp. | reverse complement strand
GTGCAGAGCGCAGCGCGTTTGCCGTCCTTGAAAAAGTCCAGGCCACCGAAACGCACGCGACGGTTCCACGGATTCGGCACGGGCGCAGAAACGGAATCGGTGACATACGCGCCGTCAGGCGTGGCGCTGGTGTTCAATATGCCGTTGGTTTGCAGCGATTGCGGCCAATGCGCGGGACCGACCTTGGCGAAGTCGGTGAGCTTCGGCGCCACAAGGGCCGCAAGTGCGAAAGCCCTGCTGGCGTTCTCCACCACACCGCCCCAGATGACGACGCTGAAGGTCGCGTTCTGCGTTCCCTTGGAGATTTCGAGCACAAGGCGTGTGTCGCCGGAGACCGAGAGCTTTACGCCCTTGGGCGAGCCGACGAGCGTGGCCCACACAATGTTGGTGCCCGCCAATAGTGCCGTTGGGTTGCCGCGAGCTCCTTCGGTCGCGCCGGGCAGGTCGGCGATGTTCGCGATCAGGTCCGACTTCGCGCTGTCCACGCGGAACGTGCGAACGAAACCAATCTGTCCGTCAGCACTCACTGATGAAGGTTGCTCATAAATTTTCGTCCCCAGCACGGTGTAGGCGAGCACCACGTCCATGCCGTTCACATACATCCCGTCCCAGCGGCACCAGTCTTTCGCGAGCGGGCCGAACGGCTCGGAACGGCTGTCCGTGAATTCGCCTTTGGCATTCGCCCAGCCCGGCCCCTGCTTCGTGCCGAACGCCTGCTCGCCCACGATGGTCGGATGCGCGCCATGCCCGCCGTCATACGCCACGCCTTTGGTGGTGAGATAGCCGCCGGTCCAGCCGGCTGCGACGCGGAGCAAATCCGTGTCCCACAAAATGTTCGCGTCATTCCCGACGCGGATGGCGAAGCCTTTCATCGCCACGTTGTTGCCCGGTCCTTTGGCCGCGATGCACGCGCCTTGAAACGGAAAGTCCTCTTGGTAGTAGGCCGGACCGCGCTTCGGCTCCGCCGCGAACGACGAGAGGCTGATGATGCCACAGAGGCCGAACACAAGTTTCAAAATCGGACGTGCCATAATTTTATTTTCCACTGAGCCGTGACGACAAAACAGCGCGACTGGTGCAAGTCGCGCTGGGTTTCACGGCGAATTATTTTCTCGTGCGTTTTCTGACGGAACGGCGGGAATGAAATTCAAAGCGCAGTTGGAGCCCGGCCTTCAGGCCGCTTCAAAGTGGACAAACCCCTGATGCTTTGGGACGGCCGGGCGTGGGGACATTGAAGCGGCGTGAACGCCGCGCTCCCGCATCAGCTCCGGCCCGCGCGTTCCGACGAATCAGGCGGCGTGATTTCATCAGGCAGCCCGAACGGGTTCTTCAAATCTGGCAACGTGGAAATTTTCGGCAGGAACGACGGGCTGGTGAGGACGAAGACGAATCCGGCCACGACGTGCAGCGCGTAGAGCAGGCCGAACTGAAAGAGCGGAATCGCACCGACACCGTAGAGAACCAACGCCAGTGCCACGAGGCACGCGCCGGGCAGCAACGCCGCCGCGCACACGCGCCACGCTCCGCCCCACGTCACGGCGCGGTCGGCGAAGAAGGCGATGAATTTCACGAGCGGCACATAGACTAGGGCCAGCGCCCACCAACTGGCGAAGACTGAAACCGCCAGCGCCAGTGCGAGCAGCAGCAGGATCGCCCAGCGACGCGCGTCCCACCACGGCGTGAGTCCGGGGCGGTTGAAGTTGAATTGATATTGGGAGCCGTAGTCGCGCCAGAACGCCCCCAGCGGGCCACGAAGGATGACGCGTTTTTTCTCGAAGGCGATCTCGAGGTCCGCGACCTGGCCGGCGGCGCGCGTGCTTTCGAGATCCACGACGATGGCAAGATGGGAATTTTCCGCGAGGCGTCGCGGTGACTCGCCGGGGAAATGGAGTTCACCGCGCTGGATGTTTCCGGTGGTCGGCAACTGTTGAATCGCCTCGCTGATCACCGGCACCCAGGCGGCGCGCAACGCCCAGATCAGGGCCGCGCCCACGAGTACCGCCACGGTGGCCTGCACCAAGAATACGCGCGTGAACGTGGCGAGTCCGAACGCCGCCACGCCGCGCGGCGTGAAGGGCTGCCACGCCTGGGTCGGCGTCAGCGGCTTGTCGGGCAATTTTTTCGGCGCGCTCACGAGGGGGAAAGTAATCAGTGAATCAGTCATCAGTAACCAGTAATCAGTGTGCAATGGACGTTCACGCCACCCGCACTGAAAACTGACTCACCGATTACTGATTACTAATTCACTGGCTCACTGGCCTGCGAAGGCGTGAAACGAAGGCGGCGCTCCGTTATGGAGCTGGCGGCTTTTGCGCGCCCGGCGGCGGTTGCACCACGGCCACGGGCAGCGGGTAACGCAGTTTCATCACGTCATCCACGAGCACCTCGACGAAATACGCGCCGGGCGCGGTGAATTCCACCTGGCCGAGCACGGTCACGTTCGTCGCGGTGTGGGTGGCGTCTTGCAGCGCGAACTTGACCTCGCCCTTGCGGAGCACCGTGGTCTGGTCGGGCGCGAGCAGGCGCACCGTCTCGGTGAACTGGCCCACGCCCGCCGTCCAGCGGTTGAAGACGCAAATCTTGAACGCCGTCACGGGCAGTTGCGGGACACGCACGAGGTTAAGCACGCCGAGCAGGATGAAATTGCCGGAGGCTTCCTGGCGAATGTCCTCGCAGAGCAGCGAGCATTGCAGGTCGGGGAGGATGCGGGAGGGTTGCATGTTGGTAATCAGTAATCGGTGAATCAGTAATCAGTGGAGCGACTGCTCGGCGGCGCGAACAGTGTTCTGCATCAGCACAGCAATCGTCATCGGGCCGACGCCGCCGGGGTTGGGAGTAATTTTCCCGGCGATGGGCTGGACTTCGGCGAAAGCCACGTCGCCGACCAGACGGGAACCGTCCTTCGCATTTGGATCGGCGATGCGGTTCACGCCCACATCAATCACGACCGCGCCGGGCTTGACCATTTCAGCCTTCACAAATTCCGGCATGCCCATCGCCGCGACCAGAATGTCCGCGCGTCGGCAGTGCCACGCGAGGTGCTTGGTGCGCGAATGGCAGAGGGTCACGGTCGCGTTCGCGTGCGGCGCTTTCTGGCAGAGAATCGCCGCCATCGGTTTGCCGACGATTTCGCCGCGACCAAGAATGACCACTTCCGCGCCGTCCGTCGGCACGCCGGAACGGATGAGCAACTCCTGCACGCCCGCCGGAGT
>JAYVNY010000260.1:0-38778 GCA_043758205.1 Akkermansia sp. | reverse complement strand
GATTGCCCGCACCGTCGCGCAGCCAGAACCCGGCATGGCGGGCAATGTCCAGCTTGCCGTTCGGATCATTGGGCAGGCAGTGCCGCCCGGTCTTGTCATGGCTGCCCATGCCTTTGACCGTGGCGTCGTTCTGGGCAACGTGGAAATCAATCGTCCAGGGCCGCAACGCGTCGGTCATGGTCCGCATGGCAGCGTCCAGAATGCCTTGATCCTGCCAGTCATAGCCGTCAGGCAACAGGCGGGCCTCGGGGGCGTTGTAGCCCAAAGTATACAGCAACGTGTGCGCCATGTCGGCCTGAAAGCCCACGACCTTCGGCTGACCGACGGCTTCGAGCAGATCAAGCATCGCCTTCCACGAGTGCATGCCGCCCCAGCAGATTTCGCCTTCCGCCGCGAGCTTCTCGCCGTGGTCTTTGGCGACCTTCGCGGCTTCTTTGAACGTCGCGGCGATTTTCTTGGTGTTGCCCTTGGGGTCTTTCTCCCAATCACCGACGCCGCTCGCGGAATCAATCCGCACCACCCCGTAGGGACGCACGCCGAGTTCGCGCAGCGTCTTAGCGATGCGGCAACCCTTGCGAACCTGCTCAACAAATTTCGCGCGATCCTCCGCGCCGCCCATCGCGGAGCCGCCGCCCGTCGGCGGCCAGATGGGCGCGACGACTGAGCCGACGGTGAGATTTTTTTTGCGAACCTTGTCCGCGAGCTTCTTCAAATCGTCCTTGCTCGAATCAATGCTGACGTGCGGGTCGAAGAGGAAGATGTCCACGCCATCAAACTTCACGCCGTTCACTTCAGCCTTCGCGGTCAGGTCGAGCATGGTGTCGAGTTCGATGCACGGCTCGGCACCAGGCGAGCCTTTGCCGACGAGGCCGGGCCACATCGCGTTGTGGAGTTTGGGGAAATTGTTCGCCGCCGGAGCGGTCGTCTTCGTTTGCTTGGCCATGATAATTTTTCGGGAAATTTGTGTTCGCCAAAGTAGCAACCGCAATTTTCCTCAGGCAATTGGAAAGTGCGTCGCGTGGAGAATCTTCCCCCACTGAAAACGTGGCCGGCTCAGTCCTCCGGCATAGGCCGGTCTTTGGTTTCCGGCAGGAAGGGCAGCACGAGCAGGCCGAAGAGATAAATCACGCTCAACCAGCAGGCGGCCTCGCGGAAGGCTCCGAGCTTGGCATCGGCCTTCGCCACCGCGTCGGCGGTGAGCGGCAGCGCGGCCACGGCCTTGTCGCCGAGGGCCTGTTGCAACACCCCCAGCGTGAACGGCCCGGTGGCGGCGATAAAGCGGCCGACATTGTAGCAGAAGCTCGTGCCCGTGCTGCGCAGCCGCGTCGGGAAAAGCTCCGGCAGATAGATCGCGAAGCCCGCGAACAGCCCGAGCTGGAAGAAGCCCATGACCGCGCTCATCCACAGGTCGCTCTTGCTTTTGAAGTTCAGGAAGAAAAACACCGTGGCGAGGAAGGCCATGACAAACCCCACCGCAAACGCCTTCTTGCGCCCGAACCGTTGGGCAAATTTGCTGAAACAGATCATCCCCACAAACGCGCCGATGTTCTGCACGATGAGGTTCATGGACATCCACCAGCCCTTGGCCGCGCCGAGCGCCTTGTCCGTCAGTCCCTCGGCGCGCAACGATTTGTCGAGCGCAGGACCCACGAGTTCCGGGCTGAAGAAGCCGACGCCCCAGAGGCCCACCACGCCCGCGACACAGAGGAGCATGCCCAGCACGGCGGGTCTGCGCCAACGGCCCACGCCCAGCATGTCGCCGTACGAGCCCATTTTCTTGCCGCCCGCCAGCCGGCTGGCCGCGCGCGCCTGCACCCATTTCTCCGGCTCCTTGAGCCGCAGCATGATGAAAAGGCAAAGGAACGCCGGGGCGGCCCCGATCCAGAAAAGATATTTCCACGAGACGAGCGGAGACATGCCGGACACCGCCATGCTGCACAAACCGGCCGTCACATTCCCCACGGCGGAGAGCGCCTGCAACATGCCGAGCGCCTTGGGCCGCGCCTTTTCCGGGAGCGCATCCGCGACCAGCGCCACCGCCAGGCCGAAAACACCGCCCACGCCCAGCCCGGTGATAAACCGGTAGATGGCGAAGTCCGTGAAGTTCCGCGAGAAGGCGCTGAGTCCGGTGCAAATCGAGTAAAGCAAAACCGTCATGGCCAGCGTGCGCGCGCGCCCGATGCGGTCGCCGATGGATCCGAAGATCAATCCACCCGTGGCCCAGCCCGCGACGAAGATGGCCGTGGCGTAGCCGCCATATTTTTTCACCAGCAACGGATCAGCACCCGTCCCGAGCAGCGTCGAGATGGCATTGTTGCGCGCCAGAATGAAGAGCTGTTGATCAAGGCAGTCGAAGAGCCACGCGAGAGAGGCGACGATGAAGACAAACCAATGGTAGCGGTTCAGCAGCTTCCACCAAGGTAGGTTCGCGTCGGATGCGGAGGTCGTTTCTTGTTTTGTCATGGCTTGCGGCGTGATTACACGGGCGCGTGCGGCGAGCCAAGCAGTTTGTCCGGGTTGGTTGTAACGCGAGTTTTCCGCCGTGGCGGCAAACTGGAATGCGGTCACGAGGCCGGTTGCAACACCGCCGCGAAGCGCAGTCCCCGCGTGCTGGCGTGCAGCTCGGTGAAGTGGAATTCCTTCAGCACCGCCTCGTAAATCGCCAGCCCGGCGAGAATCACGTCCGCACGTTTCTTCGGCAGGCCCACGATGGTGCGACGTTCCGCGAGCGGCATGGCCCAGAGTTTCTCCATCCAGCGCTCGACCGAGGCGAGCGGCAGCCGCGCGCCTTCGATGGCGTGGCGCGAGTATTTGTCGAGCGCGTATTCCATGCGCGCCAGAATGGTGGCCGCGCCGCCCGTGCCGATCAGGCGCACCCCGGGCGAGCCGACCGCCAGCGCGGGCGCGACGACGGACGTGATGTGTTCGGCAAAAAAAATTCGGAGTGATTCACGGCAGCGCGCCAGTTCCTCCGGGGTGGGCGGATCGGAGGGACGCTGTTGTTCGAGCAAACGCACGCTGCCCAGCGGAAAACTGCGACTGAACTGCGGAAGCTCGCTGTCGCCGAGGATGAATTCCGTGCTGCCACCGCCCACGTCGAGAATGAGCAGCCGTTGCCCCGCGAGCTTCGGGTCCGAGCGCACGCCGGCATAAACCCATTCGGCCTCCTTCTCGCCCGTGATGATTTCCACGGGCAACCCGGAGGCGCGCGTGATGGCGTCGAGGAGTTCGGACTGGTTGCGTGCGTCGCGGGCCGCGCTGGTGGCGATGACGCGCGGTGGGGAGGAATGTTTTTCCCGCGCCAGGGCGGCGAACGTGGCCACCGCCCGCGCCGTGTCGGCGATGGCCTCGGGCTGGAGTTGATTTGTCTCGTAGAATCCGCGCCCGAGCCGAGTCTGTTCGCTTTCCTCCAACACCGGCGTGACAAAATCCGCGCCCACGTCGGCGACCAACACCTTCACGGAGTTGGTTCCAACATCAATCACGGCACGTCGCACGGGAAACACGGGGCGAGACATTGGCCGGAGGAGGAAAAGAGACGAAAGAAAATTCGCACACGCGCCACGGCCAACGGTGCCAGGAAGCACGGGATTTGGGCGGGCGTGCTGCTATTCAGGAACATCTTCGCGCCGACCAAAATGCGGTGCGCCCACGCCGGCCCGGCCTGGACACATTTCGGTTTCAAGAACCATGCCGAAACTTGTACAACGCCCCAAGGAACCGGAAAAACCTGTTGCACCGCAGAAATCACTTGGCTACGTTCCGCGCTCCGTTTCTCTGGAACGGACGGTTGGTCCTTTGAAATCACAGGCTTCCGGCAAAATCCGAGAGCAAAAATAATGAAAACACGTTTGCAAGAAAAGTACGAGAACGAAGTTAAGCCCGCGCTAAAAGCGAAGCGCGGCTACACGAACATCCACCAAATCCCCAGGCTCGAGAAAATCGTCGTCAACATGGGCGTGAGCGCCTCGGCGGAAAAGGGCGCGCTCGAAGAGGCGGCCAAGGATTTGCAGATGATCACCGGTCGCAAGCCGGCCACCAGCATGTCGCGCAAGAGCATCGCGAATTTCAAGTTGCGTGAAAACCAGGCCATCGGCTGCCGCGTCACGCTGCGCCGCCACGCCATGTATGAATTTTTCGACCGTCTCGTCGCGGCCACCTTGCCCCGCATTCGCGACTTCCGCGGCATCTCGCCCCGCTCCTTCGACGGACGCGGCAACTTCTCCCTCGGCCTGCCGGACCAGACCGTGTTCCCGGAAATCGAGTTGGAAAAGGTCAAGCGTTCGCAGGGCATGGACATCACGATTGTCACTTCCGCGCCGACGAACGAAGAGGCGTTTGATTTGTTGAAGGCGATGGGCATGCCCTTCGCGGAGAAGTAAGAAATTTTTTAAGAAAGAATTATTTATGGCCAAGAAAGCCTGGTTAGAACGGAACAAGAAGAAGCAGGAAACGGTGAAGAAATTCGCCGCCATCCGCGCTGAACTCAAGGCGAAGGGCGACTACGTCGGCCTGACGAAGCTGCCGAAGAACGCCAGCCCCACGCGCGTGGTGAACCGCTGCTCGATGAGCGGCCGTCGCCACGGTTACCTCCGCAAGTTCGCGGCGTCGCGTATGACGTTCCGTGAAGGCGCGTTGAACGGACTGATCCCTGGCGTGACCAAATCAAGCTGGTAAAAATTTGGGGACGCGCAGTTGCGCGTCCCAGAGTAAAACAAAAGTTCCCGCGCACGTCGCAATCTCTGTAGAGCGAGACGGCGGGACAGGAGAAACAAATGACAGATCCCATCGCAGACATGCTCACGCGGATTCGCAACGCGCACCAGGCGCTCTTGCCGACGTGTGACATCCCCTATTCCAAGATCAAGGAAAGCATTGCCGTCATCTTGAAGAAAGAGGGCTACATCAACGACGTCAGCGTCGAAGGCAAGCCGCTCAAAGTGCTGAAGCTCAAGCTGAAGTACAACGGTCGCAAGCCCGTGATCGAAGGCATCAAACGCATCAGCACCCCCGGTTTGCGCAACTACGTTGGCGCGACCGAGATTCCTCGCGTGCTCGCGGGTCTGGGCATTTCCATCCTCTCCACGTCGCAGGGCGTGATGAGCGGTCAGGAAGCACGCAAGAAAAATGCGGGCGGCGAAGTCCTCTGCCACGTCTGGTAACCCACTACTCCCAAATTTATGTCACGCATTGGAAAGCAGCCGATCACGATTCCCGCCAAGGTCAAGGTGGACGTCAAAGGCTCGAAAGTTTTTGTCGAAGGTCCCAAGGGCAAGCTCGACATGCAGATTCCCCGCCGCACCACGCTCAAGGTGGAAGGCACGAACATCACGGTGACCCGCGATGGCGATGACGCCGAAGCCAAGGCGCTGCACGGCCTGAGCCGCTCGCTCTTGAACAACATGGTCAAGGGGGTCAGCGAAGGCTACATGAAGAAGCTCGAAATCAACGGCGTTGGTTTCAAGGCCGCAGTCGTGGGCAAGGTGGTGAACCTGAGCCTCGGCTACTCGCACCCGATCAATTACGACATCCCCGAGCAAATCAAAGTAACGGTGGAAGAAAACACCAAGGTTACGATTGAAGGCCCGGACAAGCAGGTCGTCGGTCAGGTCGCGGCGGAGATTCGCGCGTTCTACCCGCCGGAGCCTTACAAGGGCAAAGGCGTCAAGTACTCGGACGAGCGCATTGAGCGCAAAGAAGGCAAGACGGTGCAGTAACCGCTGCCGGAAGTTTTACGCGAAGAGCGGCTGGAGCAATTCAGCCGCTCTTTTGTTTGTACAGAGGAGGAGCGCGGGGCACCGAGTCAGCGTGTTTCTGTGTCTTCTGTGGTTGAACACGCGGACTCAGCGGTCCGCGCTCCGCTCACCACAGAAACGACTTCTGCTCCGCCAGCACATTCGTGCCGTCGAGGAGGGTCGCGCGCCAGGAGATGAGTTCGCCAAAATTTTTGTATTCGTCCCCGGCCAGCGTGAGGGAAGTCCACTGACTCAACAAGCCGGGGTTCACTGTCTGCTCCAGCACGCTGGTCTTCGGCTCGCGCCCGGCTCCGCTCCGGGTCTCCACGCGCAGTTTGAGCGCGGGGAAGTAGCTCGCCTTCCACTGCACATCGAAGCGCAGACCGGAGCGCTTGGTCGGGCTTTCTCGCAGCACCAGTTGGTAGGCGTCGCGGTCAAAGAGACTGGGTGTCAAGGACGCGCGCCCCTTGGCGTCGAGAAAGTGCGGGAGGACTTTCACGATTTTTTCCGACTGCGCGTTCGCGGCGAGAGCGAAGGCAAGGACCAAAAGACTGGCGATAATTCGGCGGCGCACGGACAAATTGTTAACGATCATGGCCAGCGATGACAAGCGGCGGTTGTGCCTGCATCGCCTGGTCGAAATGAGCCGGCCTGACTTGCGATCACCCCACCACCCGGAATTCGCGTGGACACCGGCGGGTGCCATGCCTAGCCTCCGCCGCCATGCGTATCCTGTATTTGAATGGCCCGAACCTGAACCTGCTCGGCACGCGCGAGCCGGAGAAATACGGGCGCACCACCCTCGCCGAGATCGAAGCACAGGTGCGAAGCCGGGCGGCGGAATTGAAAGTGACGGTGGACTTCCGTCAGTCAAATTTGGAGGGCGAACTGGTGAACTGGATTCAGGAGGCCAAGGGGAAGTTCGACAGCATCGTCTTGAACGCGGCGGCCTACACGCACACCAGCATTGCCTTGCGCGACGCGATTGCGGCGATCCAAGTGCCGACGATTGAAATCCACCTCTCTAATGTTCACGCAAGAGAGGAATTCCGGCATAAAAGTCTGATAGCCCCGGTGTGCCGGGGACAGATCACCGGCTTTGGTGCACAGTCGTACCTCCTCGCGCTTGATGCTGCCGTTAGCGATAATCAGTCTTGAAGGCGTGAGACGGGCCGGCATTTCACAATCCAAAATGATTCTTGACGGTTTGGCCCTCAGCTTTCATTTTCCGCCCGCATTTTGAAACCAAACCAAGCAGTGCCGCCTTTCGGTGACTGCTTTTTTGTTTAATGAGCGTCGCACACAACACAAGTCGGAAAGCCGGAGGACATCTGTGGAACTAAAAGACATCAAAGCCATCATCGATCTGATGAAAAAGAACTCCCTCTCGGAGTTCGAGCTCGAACGTCAGGAGTACAAGATCAAGCTCAAGCGCGGCCACATGTCCAGCGGTGAGGACATGCCGGGGCAGGTGTACATGCCGCAAGTCGCCGCCCTGCAAGCACCGGTCGCCGCCTCGTCATCTATGGTCTCGAACGCCGTGCCGGTTGCGCCCGCGCCCAGCACGGACATCGAAATCAAGTCGCCGATGATCGGCACATTCTACCGTTCGCCCTCGCCGGAGGCCGGCACCTATGTAGAGATCGGCACGGAGGTCACCCCGGACACCGTGGTCTGCATTATCGAAGCGATGAAAGTGATGAATGAGATCAAGGCCGAGGTGAAGGGCGTGATCACGCAAATCGTGGTCGAGGACGCCAAGCCGGTGGAATTCGGCCAACCGATGTTCAAAGTCCGTCCGACTTAAGCGCATGAACGAACTCATCAACAAACTGCCGGCCCTCGGCAAAGTCATC
This sequence comes from Akkermansia sp., assembly GCA_043758205.1. Classification (GTDB taxonomy): domain Bacteria; phylum Verrucomicrobiota; class Verrucomicrobiia; order Limisphaerales; family SIBH01; genus JANNGC01. Next base: position 31,187 of record JAYVNY010000260.1, on the reverse strand, counting down.
TCGTTTTTTGGCATGGCTTCATGGGCGGTTATCATCATCGTCAACATCAGCCTGGCCGTCGCGGTTTTCAAAAGTGCCTCGGCCTTGGAACGTCAGCGCGGCCATTCCCCGTTCGGCGCTCCCATCATCTGGGCGCTGGCCACCTTGGTGGGCGGCGTGTTGACGGTGCTGGCCTACTGGTTCATCCACCATTCCACTTTGAGTCCGCAAAGTTCGCCGAAACCGGATTCAACCAACCTCTGAGCAGCTTTTAACCGCATGTTTGAAAAAGTCCTCGTTGCCAATCGCGGTGAAATCGCCGTCCGCATCATCCGCGCCTGCAAGGAACTGAACATCCGCACCGTCGCGGTTTATTCCGAGGCGGATGCGAACTCCATGCACGTCCAGATGGCGGACGAAGCCATTTGCATCGGCAAGAGTCCGAGCAACGAAAGCTACCTACGGATTGACCGCATCATCAGCGCGGCGGAAATCGCCGACGTGGATGCGATTCATCCGGGCTACGGTTTTCTCTCCGAGAACGCGCACTTCGCCGACGTGTGCGAGAACTGCAACATCCGCTTCATCGGGCCGAGTTCCCGCGCGATGAACGCCCTCGAAGACAAGGCCGTGAGCCGTGCGCTGGCGAAACGGGCCGGCGTCCCGACGCCGCCCGGCTCCGACGGCATCGTCGAGAAGGAACAGGACGCACTCGCGACCGCAAAGAAGATCGGCTACCCGGTCATGATCAAGGCCGTGGCCGGCGGCGGCGGACGCGGCATGCGCGTGGCGCACAACGACATTTCCCTCATCAAGGGCTACCACACCGCGCGCACCGAGGCGGAAAAGTGCTTCGGCAACTCCGGCGTGTATATCGAGAAGTACATCGAGAACCCGCACCACATCGAGTTTCAAATCCTCGGCGACAACCGCGGCAACATCATCCATCTGAACGAGCGCGATTGCTCGGTGCAGCGCCGCAACCAGAAAGTCGTCGAGGAAAGCCCTTCGCCGCTGCTCGAAAACAAATTCAAAAACCTCCGCAAAGCGATGGGCAAGGCCGCGATCAAGATCGCCGAACTCGCCCACTACACCAATGCCGGCACCGTCGAGTTCATCGTGGATGACCACGGGAATTTCTATTTTCTCGAGGTCAACAAGCGCATCCAGGTCGAGCATCCGATCACAGAGGAAGTCACGGGCATTGATCTCGTGCGGCAGCAAATCATGATCGCGATGGGCGAACCACTGCGCCTCACGCAAAGCGATATTCACATCAAGGGCCACGCCATCGAGTGCCGCATCAATGCCGAGGACCCGTTCAATGACTTCCGTCCATCGCCGGGCCGCATCGAGATGTATTACGCGCCCGGCGGACGCGGGGTGCGCGTGGATTCCCACGCCTACGCCGGTTACACCATCCCGCCGCATTACGACTCGATGATCGGCAAGCTCATCACCTTCGGAAAAGACCGCCGCGAGGCCATGGACAAGATGAGCCGCGCGCTCAGCGAGTACATGATCACCGGCGTGAAGACGACCATCCCGTTTGAGATGGCCATTCTCCAGGACCCCAACTTCCGGCGCGGTGTTTATTCCACGAACTTCATCGAGCAACTGCTGGGCGGCGCGCGCCGCGAGTTGATCGAGGAGAAGGCGTAAGGAACGCGGACTGCCGAGTCCGCGAGTTTTATGAAGTCACTCGACGAAGCCCGGCTCTACACCTTCGTTGATACCGCCTATCTGCACGGTCGCGATCCGGTCCAACTCACGCGCCAGCTTTGCGAGGGTGGCTCGGACATCATCCAGCTTCGCTCCAAGCGCGAGCCGCGTGAGGAAGTGCGGCGGCTGGCGAAACTCATTCTCCCTGTTACGCGCGCGGCCGGCGTGCCGTTGGTCATCAACGACTACGCGGACCTTGCGCAAGAATTCGGCGCGGAGTGCGTGCATCTCGGCCAGGAAGATTTCTTCGACGCCGGCCTGACCCATCGTTCTCAACTTTCAACGCTCAACCCTCAACAACTCTTGGGCCTGAGCAGCCACGCCCCGGAACAAGGCACGCGTGCTGTGGCGGCGGGCGCGGACTACATCGCCATAGGCCCCGTGTTCGCGACCGGAACGAAGCCCGGCCGCGCGCCTTGCGGTTTGAATTACGTGCGCTGGGCCGCGGCGAACGTGACCGGCCCGTGGTTCGCCATCGGCGGCATCACGCTGGCCAACTTGGATGAGGTGCTGGCCGCCGGAGCGCGGCGCATCTGTGTGGTCTCGGCAATTTTGAATGCCCCCGGTGTCGCAGCGGCCTGCCGGGAATTTCGCCATCGGTTGAGTTGACCGGCGGCGCAAACCCGTGCGCCATTTAAGATTTGCGCCCCCTGCTGCGCTGCACGAATCATGTGGCTCGTGCGTGTGAAAAACGTGTTGGCGCTGTTGATCGCCGTGAATCTGGTGTGGGCCGCGGCCTTCCTCGGAGTCACGAAACGCCCGGCCGCGCCGCTCGCGAAGCTGCCGCCAGAAATAAATTCACCTGCGACAAGTTCGGTTGTTTCCACTTCCAACCCCACCCCACCTCCACTGGTGGCTATGTTCACCAACGTTCCGCCGGTGAGCAGTCCCTCAAATGCACCAGTGCTGGCGCTTCCAAACCTTGCTTCGTCTGGAAAAACGTTCGGCTGGGCGGACGTGACGAATGAAACTTACGTGGATTACATCACACGCCTGCGGGCTGCGGGGGCACCGGAGAAGCAAGTGCGCCGTATCGTGTTGGCCGACGTGAACGAACTCTTTGATCAGCGGCGACTCGAACACGCCATCAAGACGGACGCGCAGTGGTGGAGAGCGGAGACGTTCCAGGGCATCATTTCCATGCAGGACGGTGCCGGAGCGAATATCGACGAACAGCGGCGCGAGTTGCTGGTGAAAATTCTCGGCGAGGACGGGGCGGACTCGCTGAAACTCGCGCCGTTAAGCAGTGCCACCATCAGCCTCACCGGCCCGGTGCTCGGCGCGCTGCCGTCCGAGACTTGGAACGCGGTGCAGGACATTTACGCCCGCTCAATGGAACGTCATCTCGCCTACCAGACAGCGCGTTACAACGAAGGCAAGCTGCCCGAGAATCTGGAACTCGCGAAACTGCGCGACCAGACGCGCACCGATCTGGCGAAGGCGCTGACCACGGAGCAGCTCGAGGAATTTCTCCTCCGCTATTCACAGAACTCCAGTTCGCTGCGCACCAACTTGATCGGCATCGAGCTGTCGCCGGAGGAGTTTCGGAAATTGTTCCGCGCCATTGATCCGTTGGAGCATCGCGTCCACGTTGATTACGGCGGGCCGGAGGCGCTCTCGGCCAGACAGCGGGAGCAACTGGAGGCGCAGCACGACCGCGCGGCGCGCGAGTGCCTGACGCCCGAACACTTCAAACAATACCTGGCCGCGAAAGAACCGCTCTTCAAGCAGGCGCAAGTCTTGGCGGGCAATTATGGATTGAACGGCCGGGCGGTGCAGCCGTTGCACGACATGCAGAAAAACCTCGAGGCACGGCGGACGCAGGTGGGGCAAAACACGGCCCTGTCGGAGGAGCAGAAGCAGGAGGCGTTGCGGGCCATCGGCGTGGAGCATCAGCAGATGCTGCAACGGATTTTGAGCAACACGACTTACCGGCGGTAGCCGGGCGCGACAGAATCACCGCGCCATTTTCTGCAAAAGGCCGGTCGTGGATTTACCGGGAACGTGCGCGAGCAGAATGATCTTCCCACCCTGCCCTTCAATCAGCCGGCGCTCGTCCTGGTTGACCGTTTCCAAAGTGTAGTCGCCGCCCTTCACGTAAATATCAGGCGCGACCGTTTCGAGAAATCTCACGGCGTCGCGCTCAGGAAAGATAAAAACCGCGTCCACGCTTTGCAGCGCGGCGAGGACGAGTGCGCGATCGGACTCGGAGTTCACGGGGCGGCCTGCTCCCTTCAACTCGCGCACCGCCGCGTCGCTGTTCACGCCCACAAGCAGCAGGTCGGCTTGATTGCGCGCCGCTTCGAGGTAGGTGACGTGGCCGGCGTGCAGGAGATCAAAGCAGCCATTCGTGACGGCAACACGACGCCCCGCCGCACGCTGACGCACCCGCCAGTCGAGCAGTGTCTCGGTCGTCAGAATTTTCTCGGCGCAATTCATCCGTCGGATTGTGCAAGCGGTGGTGGACGCGGGCAAACAACTTCATGGATGGCGGCGCGTGCCTCATCTTCACGCAGTGTCTCAGGACACTTGGGACAGACGCGGGAACAAGTCAGCGACAAAGCTCCCCCGCGATGGAGGCAGGGCTCTGGAATCACCCGCCGCCGCATGGCACCGCCGTTGCTAGGACGAGGCACGGTCGGCAGAAGGCAATTGTGAACGATCTGAAATGATTAACCCGCCTCTGCCTGGTTCACACCGCAACGGTAAGTCAGAAAGGCTAAAACATATGCAACTCAGCACAACACGTAAGAGCGCGTTCACACTCGTGGAAATCATGATTGTGGTCGCCATCATCGGCCTGCTTGCCGCCATCGCGGTCCCGAACTTCATCAAGGCCCGTGAAGCCTCGCAACAGAAGTCCTGCATCGCGAACCTCAAGCAGATCGATGGCGCCAAATCCACTTGGGCCATGGAAAACAAGAAAGGGTCCACGGACACGCCGAATGAAAGCGACCTCTACGGTCCCACCGTCTATATCCGCGACACCCCGGCCTGCCCAGGCTCTGGGACCTACACCATCGGCTCCGTTTCCGAGAAGCCGACCTGCGTCGGCACCGTCGGCCACTCGCTCTAAGACCGTTGTTTCACGCAGTCACAGCCCGGGGTTTCCCCGGGCTATTTTCGTTTTGGTGTTGGTCTGCTCGTCTGCTAGATTTGCCCCGCTTCACTTGATTGGAACAAAACTATGCAAACGAAAACAAAACTCCGGGCGGGGTCCGCAGGCTTCACCCTTGTGGAAATCATGATTGTCGTGGCGATCATCGGTCTCCTCGCCGCCATCGCCATCCCCAACTTCATCAAGGCCCGCCAGGCCAGCCAGAAAGCGGCCTGCGTCGCGAACCTCAAAACCATTGACGGGGCCAAGGCCACCTGGGCGCTCGAAGCCCGCAAGACCAACACCGATGTGCCCACGGACGCGGACCTTTTCGGCACCGCCTCCTACATTCGCGAGAAGCCCGGCTGCCCGGCCAACGGTATCTATTCCATCAACCAGGTGGACGCCAAGCCGAGCTGCACCATTGCCGATCACACGTTCTAAAAATCTGCGGCAACACAGAAACGGCCCGGGAGTTCCCCGGGCCGTTTGCTTTTTACAAGGTAACTTTCCGACCCGCCCGCTGTTTCCTTCCCGCGCCCATCACGGCGCATGAAAAGGAACAAAACTATGCAGATTCGAAATTCAAATCGCGCGGCCTTCACCCTGGTGGAAATCATGATCGTCGTGGCCATCATCGGACTCCTCGCCGCCATCGCCATTCCCAACTTCGTGCGGGCGAGGGAGAACGCGCAACGCACCGCCTGCCAGGCCAACCTTCGCAGCATCGCGGGCGCGAAAATGACATGGGCGTTGGAACAGCGGCGCGGGAACGCCGACGTGCCGACGGACGCCGACCTCTTCGGTCCCACGCTCTACATCAGCGCCAAACCCGGCTGCCCGGCCAACGGCAGTTACATACTCAATCAAGTGGACACCAAGCCGGCTTGCTCGGTGGTTATGCACACGTTCTGAAAACTATTCGCTCCGCCCTCTGCCGAACCGCAGCCACAGAACCACGCACGCCAGCAATGCCGCCACCGAGACGCCCGCGCCCGCTCGGAAGTTGAAATCAGAATACTCCAGCTGCAGCCGGTGCCGTCCGCCCGGGACCGCCACGGCTTGAAAAGCGACGTTGGCACGCAGCAATGGCACGGGTACACCATCCACGGTCGCCTGCCACGTGGGGTAAAAGGATTGCGCGATCACCGCGACAGTCGGGCCGGTGGAAATGATCTCGGCCTCAATGCGCTGGGGCGTGATGACGAGATTGGTGACAAGCGCGGACGTGAAATTCGTCCCGGTTATTTCGCCGCGTCGCTCCGGCGGAACGAGGACGATGCGTTGCCCATCGAAGTCGCGATTGGTGAGCACCGCGAGCGCAGCCACCGGCCCGGCAAAGATTACTTGTTGCCCGGTGGTCACGAGCGGCAGCGCGGAGGCGCGGGGCGTCCATTCGTCCGCCGTGTTGGAACGGGTGATCCAAGCCACGCCCAGGAAATCCATGAGGCCGGCGGGCAGTCGGTTCGTCATCGAATAGAGCGCCTGCTCGACGAGCCGTTGCTCGCGGATTTGCAGCGTGGAGGAACCGTTCACTTTCGCCACGCGGTCGAGGAGGTTCAGGCTCGACCACTGACCCCGCCGCTTGGCTTCCCAAATCGCGGGCGCGTTGGTGCCCGCGAGGTAGTTCAGAACATTGTCCGCCTGCGGAATAATCATCGCGCGCGCCGAACCGTCAGGCCGGGGCGTTCTCTCCTCCGGCCAGTGGTGGCGCAAGAGCAGCGTGCTCGGCAGCGTGGGGTTTTGTTTCGGCGTGTGCGTGCGCGCGTCCATCACCAGCAGGGCGAAAGCGGCAAAGGCCAGCATCGCACCATGACGTTTGGCGCGGACGGATGCCGCCAGCAAGATCACCACGAGCGCGAAAATTCCGAGGCGCGTCACCGTGTTCAGCACGGCGTCGGGGAGAAATTGTCCGGGCGAATTTTGATTCCAAGAATAGCCGACGTTCGCGCGGAAATTCTGCGGCCACGCGCTGTAGTCCGCGAACCGCTGCCCCTGCGCGGCCCAGGCGATGAGTGCCATCGTCGCCGCCACGAGCAGCGCCGCCGCCAGCAGGCCGGTTCGCAGACGCGACTTCACCACCGCCGCCAGTCCGCAGCCTGCGAGCAGCGGAAGGACGAAGGCCGGCACGAACAAAAACTTCGTCGCGTAGCGCCCGAGGCCGACGAAGGGAAAAACTTTTCGCACCCAAGCATACGCCGGCGTGTGCTCGCCAAACGCCAGCACCACCGCGAACAGCGCGCCGAGGAACAGCAGGCGCGCGCGCCACTCCGGCCAGCGCACCACGCCGAGCAGCGCGAACGTGAACGCCGCGCCGCCGAAATACACCGAGGTCAGGAAGCCTTGGTCATATTGGTAGTATTGGCCCGAGGGTGCCTCGAAGGCGTTGTAAAGCGGCACGAGAAAATTCGCCCAACCCCAGAGCGGCAACTGCCACTTCGTCGTGGCAAACGTCGCGTCGCGATGCGAATCCTGAAGCAGTTGAAAGAAGGGCAACAATTGCGCCGCCGACAACGCGGCGGTGAGCAGCACCATGCCGAGCATCCGCCTCGCGAAAATCCAGAAGGATCCCGGCGCGCGCGACAGATTGCACAGCGTGATTACGCCTACGATCAGCCATGTGAACAAAATGATTTCCGGCGCTCCGGTGAGCATTTGCAGCGCACCGACGAGCGCGGTGCCGACGATCCAGCGCCCGCCCTCGCGCGTGGCGCGCTCCGCGAGCAGCACGAGGAACGGCATCCACGCCAAGGTGGCGAGGTAGTTGGGCCAGGCGAAACTGGCGAACATCACGCCGTTGAAAACGTAGAGCATGCCGGCCAGCGCAGCGGCGGCGTTCGTCTCCGTCCAGCGGCGGGTGAGAAAATACATGCCGAGTCCGCCGAGCCAGACGTGCGCGAAACAGAAGAGTCCAAGCGACCACGGCAGCGGCAGCAGGAGGTAAATCAGCGCGCCGGGATAGAGCGTCATCGTTCCCCATTGCGCGAGAAATGGCTGGCCGCAGTTGCTGTAGGGATTCCAGAGCGGCAGTTCACCGCGCCAGAAACATTCGCGCTGATAGGAAATGTTTGGGAACCCGAGCACGCCGTAGTCGCGCGCGAAGAAAGATTCCGTGCCGAGCCACACATTCGGAAAGCACGCCACGAGCGCGAGCAAAAGAAACAGGCCGAACGGCAGCGGCCGCAGCCATCGCTCCAACGATTCGCCCGGTTCAGATTTCATGGCGGCGATTAAAGCGGGATGCGCGCGGGCTAAACACCAAAATTCCAGTGGGGCAGCCGTCTCGGCTGCCGCAATCCACTGGCCGTCCCGGCTGATGGTTCTTCAGCCGGGACGGCTGCTCACGACTTCACACGCGCAGACTTGCACTCCGTCCCCTGCCCCTTCGTAATCGCGCCATGAACAACTTCCACCTGGCACAGCTTGATGAAATCCCCGCGCAGCGCTGCCCGTGCGGCTTCGCGCGGCGCGCGTTCGCCGGCTCCACTGATCATGTCGCGAGCCTGCATCTCGTGGACATTCAGGAGGACGCGCGCACGCACTATCACAAACGCATGACGGAAATGTATCTCGTGCTCGAAGGCGAGGGTCACATGGAACTGGACGGACAACTGTTCCCCGTGAAACCGATGTCCGTCATCTACATCCGGCCCGGCTGCCGCCACCGCGCCCTTGGCAAAATGAAAATCATCAACGTCCCCGTGCCGTCCTTCGACGAGCAGGACGAGTGGTTTGATTGAGTGTGCCGGGCACAACTTGGTCATCCCCATCTTTTGCTCGTGCGGGAACGGCTTGTTCCTCACGATGCGAGCACGCATGAATTTGTCGCCGCCGTCTTTATCATTTTGAAATACCGGCTCGTCATCTTCGATTCCGACGGCACATTGGCGGACACGCTGCCGTGGATGCGGAGCGTGTTCAACGAACTGGCCGAGGAGCATGGCTTCCGGCGCGTTGAGCCGCAGGAGTATGAACGCTTCCGCCATCTGCACGGCGGCGCGTTGCTGCGGGAACTGGGGCTTCCGCTCTGGAAATTGCCGCGCGTGGTGACGGCGATGCGCCGGCGTATGACGCAACACCCCGGTCAGTTCTCCCCCTTTCCCGGCATCAGCGCGGCGCTGGCCCGGCTCGCGGCGGGCGGAGCGCAACTGGCCGTCGTCAGCTCGAACTCGCGGGAGAACGTGGAACGCGTGATCGGCGCGGAAGATACGAAACGGATCACGCACTGGGCCTGCGGCGTGTCCATGCTGGGCAAGGCCGCAAAGCTGCGTCAGGTGGTGCGGCAAAGCGGCGTGCTCAAGCCCGACGCGATTTACATCGGCGACGAAATTCGCGACGCGGAAGCGGCGGCTAAGGCAGGCATCGCCTTTGGCGCCGTGACGTGGGGCCAGCACGGAGCGAAAGTTCTCGGCGCGCAGCAACCGGCGGAAATTTTTGCCACGGTGCAGGAGATGGCGGACAAGCTGGGTGCGTCATCACCGCCTCTTGCACCGTGACGCGGCGGATTCATCAGCCATCAATGTTGATCTTCCACGGCCACTGCTCGTTCCAATCCCAGTTCGTCTTCTTCCACTTGCGACGATCCTTCGGGTCCGCTTCGGCCTCGGGCTGCACGCGGCCTTCCTCGTCCGTGGCGCGGGAAACGATGCGGTGTTCGCCGGCAACGGGTGACTTCCAGTCGTAGCTGAAGAAGCGCCAGGTGTATTTGTCCTTGGGTGAGCGGTCGATCTTCGCCACCTGCCACGGGCCGTCGTCGATTTTGATTTCCACGGTCTTGATCGTGGTGCCATCGCCCCATGTCGCGCCGGTGAGGCGGACGGTGCCGTCCTTCAACTTCACCGCGCGGGCGATCAAGGACTTCACGTTCATCGGACCGACGCTCGTGAGCCGCCAGATGGTTTTGTCGCCGCGCTCCTCGCCCTTGAGCGTCACGTATTCGCTCGCCATGTATTTGCTCATGTAACGCCGGTCGAGCACCTCGATGCGCTGCAACCATTTCGTCCACGAGATGCCAAACCAGCCGGGCACCACGAGGCGCAGCGGGAAGCCGTGCTCCTTGGTCAGCGGCTCGCCGTTCATCTCGTAGCAGAGCAGCACGTCGTCGCGCATCGCGTCGTTGATGTGCAGGCTGCGCGCAAAATTCTGCGGGTAATCCTTCTCGCGAATCTTCTCCACCTTTTCATCCGCGCCGAAGAACACGACCTCGATGCCGCGTTTGAGCGGCGCACATTCCTCCAGCAAAGAGGCGAGCGACGTGCCGGTCCACTGCACGTTGCCGATCGCGCCCATGAAGCCCGGGGCCGTCCCATTGCCGCCGCACTCCAGGGTGGCGGTGATGGTCTTGCGCTTGCGCTTCTTGATGTCGGCGAGGGTGAGCGTCCTGCCCTTGCGCACGAGGCCGGAGATTTCAAGCGTGTGATCCTCGGCCTTCAACGTCGGCACGTTGTAATGCGTGACCACGTAAAGGTCTTCGCTTTTGGTGCGCCAGTTGGTGAGTTCGGACCACTGCGTCTGCCGCCGCACTTTCGGCTGCGCGTCGAGGAACGGAATCAGCACGCCTTCATCCACTCCCGGCCCGCCGAACATGGACAGCGGATACTGCGCGAAGGCGAGCGCGGCGGTGGCGACGCTCGCCTTGATCATGTCACGGCGTGAAACGCGGGGTGCTTTCATAAAATTGGGTGAACGTTTGTAGTGTGAACAAACGAGCGGCAGTCCGTCGAGCCGCGAAAACTTGGACCGGTCGTGATGGGCGCATCTGCACACTGTTCTTGGTGGGGCGTCGTCGCTCCGCGCGCGCCGGGGTGAGGCTTCCGTGGTTCCAACATGGGCCTGCACTTGCAACCCGGCGGGCGCGGTGCATTCATCACGGACGGGGCGCCGTCGCTTCGTCAGCCGCGCGGTGCAGGTCGGCCAGCATTCGCAAGGCGCTGGTCACGAGCTTTTCGCCCGCGCCCGCCGCCACCCGGGCGCTCTCGACTTCGTAATTGCCCTCGGGAAACGCGGACTGGTTCGGGATGTAACCGATGGCCCCGTTGGCGAGTTCCACATTGTAAGTGTGCGCGAAGGGCGAACCGGCCTTCACGCTCAAGCCAAGTTCGACAAAAATTTCGCCCGGCCACGCGACCCACGCCACGTCGCGCCCCAGCGCGATGATCTGCATCTCGACTTCCAATGGACGGCCCTCGCGCGCCGCGGTGTCGAGCACGCGCTGGGCGCGGACCAGCTTCATGAAACCGTCGCGCGTGCTGTCCTTCGCGGTGCGCGCATCAACCCGCGCCGCCGCCAGCTCCTCCGGCGTGAACGCGGGCAGCGGCAGCGAAACCAGCTCGCTCCGCACCCGCAGCGGACCGGGATTGGTCAGCAGTTGCAGCCGCGGATAAGCCTTGAAGACGGCGGCCCCCAGCACGGTACCGAGCCGCGCGGCCTCCTGCGGACTGGTCTGCGCGCCCCGCCAATGGACATCGATATGGTTGATGTTCCCGCACGCGCCGTTCGCAAAAAGGGTCAGCATGTCCGGCCCCTTGTAGAGCGCGAGCGTGCGGGCGAGCGCGCCGGGATAATCCGCCGAGAGGCGCGTGCCGCCGGTCGTGTCGGGGTGCAAAGCGTAATTCACAAAGGTCAGCACGGGCGCGGGTTTGGCCGCGAGCGTCTCGGCGAAGAACACGCCGACCTCGGGATCAATGGGCCCGGCGGGACGCACGATTTGCGGATTCAACTTGCCGGGATTCCAGCCCACCGATCCATCGCGCATCCAGAAGCGGCGGTTCTGGCCAAGCTGCGGCTCCTGCTCCTTCGCCACGGACACGCGCACGGATTGACGCTGCTCATGCGCCGCGACCACGGCGTCGGCGATGAGTCCGGGCAAGGTCTGGCTATAACGCTTCGAGACCTCACGGCCGCCGCCGTCGAGGTCGTCGCGACTGGATTCGCGGAACAACACGGGCGCGGTGTGGGTGTGCGTGGCGGCGATGATCACGTTCGCGCCAGGCAGGCCGGTTCGTTCCTCGATGCGTCGGCGCGCCTCGACCACGATCCACTTCGGCATCGAGATGAGATCGCACACGACGAGGGCCGCGCGCGTCGAGCCGTCGTCGAACACCGTGGCCTTGGCGAAAAGATCATCCAGCACGCCTTCGTTGCCGCGCTCGTGATAATAGCCCGCGAGGCCGACGCCGGCGGGCGGATTGATGGCGACGGAAGCGACGCCGAGTTTCAATTCCCCCGCGCCGAGACCGGCGGACGCGCAGGCCCAGAGCAGCATGGCCAAGTGTTTCATCTTAAGTTCAGCAAGCAGGCAGGGGTTGCGCTTTTCAAAATAACAGGGGCGCAAACTCGGCCAGATACTTCCGCCAGACCGGCCAACTGTGATTGCCTTCGGTGATCTTGTAGGTGTGCGTGATGCCCTTCTCCGTGAGCAGTTGGTCGAAGGTCTGGTTGCGCGAGAGGAGGAAGTCGTCCTTGCCGATGGCGATCCAGAGCGTCTTCATTTTCTTGTTCGTGTCCTTCGCATCCGCGAGCGCGGTGGCCACGTCCTTCTCACCCGGCACCGCCGCGCTCATCGCGCCGACCCAGGCGAAACGGTCGAGGTGGTTCAACCCCACATGCAGCGACTGCCCGCCGCCCATCGACAGCCCGATGATCGCGCGGCTCTCACGTTTGTTGATGGTGCGGTAGTTCGCCTCCACGAACGGCATCACATCCTCGATGAAGTCGCGCTCGTAGTCCTTGGTATTGCGTCCGCGCTCGGTGGCATTGGTCGCACTCACGCCGGGCGGCGAACTGTAGGGATGGCCATCGGTCATCACCACGATCATCGGCTTGGCCTTCTTCGCCGCGATCAAGTTGTCGAGAATGACGTTGGCGCGACCGAGCGCCGCCCATGTCCCGTCGTTGTCGCCCGAGCCGTGCAGCAGATACATCACCGGCAGTTTCCTGCCCGACTGATCGTAGCCCGGCGGCGTGTACACATGCAGCGAACGGCGCCTGCCCAAAGACTTTGATTGATAGTCATGCGCGCTGACTTTGCCGTGCGGAATGGCCGCGTTCCATTCGTGCAGCAGCGGCGGCGTGCCCGGCACTTCCACCATGCTGCTCCGCGGCGAACGTCCAGGCTTCACCGCCGGGTTGCCCGGATCGAGAGTTTGAAATCCATCAATGGAAAAGCTGTAGCTGTACAACTCCGGCGCGAGCGGGCCGACGGTCACGCTCCAATTGCCGCTGTCGTCCTTGGTCATCGGCTTCGCCCCGGGCCACTCGCTGGACACGGAGACGTTCGTGGCATTGGGTGCGCGCACGCGGAAGGTGACGGTGCGATCCGTCGCGACTTCAGGCGAGACAGGTTGCGGCGAACCAGCGCGGCGCGGCGCGGTGTTGGTGGTTTCGGCGGCGTGCGTCAGACCGCTGGTCCAGACGGTGACCAGCAGGAGGGCGAGAGTTCGGGTGTTCATTTGGATTGGTAAAAAGTTTTTCAGATCGTTGGTGAAACTCACTTCGCCTCCGCCCGCTCCGTCGGCGCGATGCAATACAGGTTCTTCTTGCCGCGCAGGAAAAGCTGATTGCCCACGATGGCGGGCGAGGCGTCGAAGCGATCGTCGAGTTTGTTCGTCGCGAGCACTTCGGCCTTGTCGCCTTTCTTCAGCACGAGCGCGCCGCCGTCGCGACCGAGCAGATAGACGCGGCCCGATGCGCCGACGGGCGAGGCATAGGCGCCGCGCATTCCTTCGAGGCGCTCGGCTTCGACCAGTCCGGTGCCGGTCTTCGCGTCGAGAATGGTGAGCGTGGCTTCGTTGCCTTTGAGGAAATAGAGCCGGTCATCGTAGAGCAGCGGCGAGGGCACGTAGGGCGTGTCCTTGTTGCGTGACCAGGCGATGGCGTCGGTGCCGGTGAGGTCGCCGGTCTTTCCCAACTTCACGGCGAAGAGCGCGGCCCCGCGAAAGCCCGCCATCGAATACACCATGCCTTTCCCGGAGACTGCGCTGGGAATGGTGTTCGCGGTGAGCGGGCCGACGGACCAAAGTTCTTTCCCCGTCTTGAGGTCGTAGCTGCGCGTCTTCTTCGTCGCGTTGACAATCACCTGGGCCTGACCGCCGTGCTCGACAATGAGCGGCGTGCTCCATGTCGTGTCCTCATCGCGTGCTTGTTTCCAGAGTTCCTGGCCCGTGCTCTTGTCGAAGGCCACGATGAAATCCGCGCCCTCATGATCCCAGTTCACCACGATGACGCCGCCGTGCAATGCGGGCGAACTGCCTTCGCCAAACGCGTTCTTCATGCGCGCCTTGCCGAGTTCCTTCTGCCACTTCACGTTGCCTTTCAAGTCCAGCGCATGAAGGCCGCGTGAACCGAAATAGGCGAAGAGCGTATCGCCGTCGGTGATCGGCGAAGCGGAGGCAAACGAGCCGTCAGGATGATGTCCTTCGTGTGGAAGTTCTTCGCGCAGCATTTTCTGCCAGAGCGTCTTGCCCGTCGCGCGATCAAGGGCCATGAGCGTGAATTGATACGGAGAGGACGGAGCGCCACCGCCTCCGCCACGTCCACCCGGACCTCCGCCGGGGCCGCCCGGTTGCCCCGGTCCGCCCGGACGCCGACGCGGCGGTTCACCATTGGGTCCACCCGGCGGCGGTTGCTGCGGCAGGCCCGCGAATTGTGGGGCCAAGTTGAGATTCAATTTTGCCTCCGGTTTCTTCGCCACCGGAACGGCGGCCTGAATGAAGACCAGATTGTCCCAGACGATGGGTGTGGCATTGCCTTCGCCGGGGATGGCGACCTTCCACTTCACGTTTTTGGATTCGCTCCATTCGGTCGGCGGGTTGCCGTTCGGGGCCACGCCATCGGCATTCGGGCCACGCCACTGGCCCCAGTTTTGATCGGCGGACGCGGCGTGGAGAAGACTCGTTCCCGCCACGCAGGCGGCGAGCAGGTTAAATACTTTGGCGTTCATAATTTGATCAGGCGTTGAGTGCAGCCCGCGTACGCTGGACGAGTTCGTTGTCCTTGTCGCCGGTGCCTTTGAGGTTGAAGACACTCGCGGCGAGAAATCGGTTACGCCATTGCGGCGCCATGACGGAGTAGTCTTCCAACACGGCGGAACTGAACTTGTAGTCGTGCGAGTCGCGGCCCTTGAGGAAGATCAAACGCCGCGCGGCATCGGCCAGTGGCTTCGGGTCGGGATTGTCCTTCAAGTAGGTGAGAATCTTCCGCGCCGCGCGCAGCTTGCTCGCTTTGTCGCCGCTCACGTCGGCGAAAATTTCCTCCACCGCGCCCGCGCGGGATTCCGTCAACGCGAGCGGCTCCAGCGAATCAATGTGATTGCCGTCGTCCTTGCCGCCGCGATAGAGCGGGAGGAAGGCCGCGTTCTGGAGCAGCAACAGCTTGCGCGTCTCCTCGTCGCGCGTGTGCTGGAACGAGTAGTGACATGCATTCGTGAACGTCGTCGCGTGAATGGCCGCGATGCCCGGCTGACGCATCAACAACTCCCCTGCCCCGTCGAACAGCGCGTCCCACAGGGACTGCGTGGCGACACCCTTGTTCAACAACTCGACGACCTTCGCACTCGTGTCGTTCGCCGAACCGTCGCGAATGGTCGCGAGCATCTCGCGCGTCGCGTCGGAGTCGGGTT
Organism: Akkermansia sp.; assembly: GCA_043758205.1. Classification (GTDB taxonomy): domain Bacteria; phylum Verrucomicrobiota; class Verrucomicrobiia; order Limisphaerales; family SIBH01; genus JANNGC01. Next base: position 15,771 of record JAYVNY010000260.1, on the reverse strand, counting down.
TTCCGTCGAGCCAGCCGGCGCGGATTTCATTTACACGCTCCACGTTGCGCCGATACGGACGGTCGGCGGGCAGGTCGGCCTTCGAGGGATTCTCCTTCGCGCCCACGCGGTCGAGCATGGCGAAGACGAGCGAGCGCAAAATCGCCTCGCCGTGCTGCCAGCCGATGACTTCGAGGCAGCGGAAACTGTTCGCGGTGTAAATCTCCTTGTGGCCCAGCTCGCGGAAGTCGCGCGCGCCGTAGCGGCAGAGCACTTCGTAAATTTCATCCGCGCCCGCCGTGCGATACATCCCGACGATGGCCGCATCTGCCGCCGCCTCGTCCCAATTCTCCAGCGCGGCGATGAGCGCCGCCTTCGCCTTGTCACTCTTCGGCACGGCGGCTTCATCCACCGCGCCCATCGTCCAGTCGCCTTGTTGCACGTCCTGCGCCTGCGAGGATTTGAAGGCGTCAATCGCCCAGAAGATCGGCAGCCAACGATCCGTGTCCGGCGAAGCCAGGGCGGCGAGATGCGCGGAGTTGACGACCAGCACGGCGTGAAATTTGAAACCAACCGGGCGCGGCTGGATGTTCCGCACGCCCGCCAGTTGTAGCGCGGTGAGAATCTCGCGATACGTCGTGCCGCGCTTAATTTTTGCCGCCACGTCCTCCAGCACGCGCTCGCGCGGCGTGTTCTCCAACAAGCGCACCAGCGGCTCGATGTCAGGATGAAATTGCACGAACTTTGCCGGCAGCTTCGCCTCCGCTGCGGAGACGCGCGGGAGTTGCGCGAGGAAGGCAAGGTCGCCCAGTCCGGCCAGTGCTGCGGTCGTGGCACTGCGTTGCAAAAATGTCCGGCGCGTTTGCATGGGGTTATTTCTCCACAGGTTGACCGGCTTTTTCCCAGCCGTTGAAGCCAGGCGCGAGGTCAATGAGGTTTTGAAATCCTGCGGCATCCAGCCGCCCGCACGCGCGACGGCTCCGCACGCCCGCCGCGCAGTGGATGAGCAAAGTCCGGTTCGTCCCGAGCTTCCCGACCTGCGTCTCAAAGTCCTTCGCATTCACGTCAATGTGGACCGCGCCCGGAATGTGTCCGGCCTGAAACTCCTTTTCCGTCCGCACGTCGAGCACGAGGTTGTTCGTGTCCGCACGCAACTTCGCGAACTCCTCCACGCCGACGCGTTTCATTTTCACTTCTTGAGCCGGCTTCACCGCTGCGGCGGCGGCGGTCGCAGGCGAAACTTCCACCGGCTGGCCCGCTTCCTTCCACGCCTTCAGGCCGGAATGGAAATCCAGAAAGTTCGTCAGCCCCAACGTGACCAGGTTGCTGCACGCCAGTTCGCTGCGATGGCCGACCACGCAATGGACAAGGTAAGTTTTGCTCCGGTCAAGCTGCGCCGCCCGCGCCCGGAAGTCCGGCGCGCTCACGTCCAGGTTCACCGCGCCAGGGATGTGCCCGGCCTGGAACTCCTGAGCCGTCCGCACATCCAGCACGATATGGTTCGGCTCCCCGCGCCGTTGCACGAATTGCTCCACGGTGATGTGCTTCGAATGGTCTGCGGGTGCAGACGCCTTTTCATCCGCGCCGCGTGCGGAGAGCAGCAGTCCGAGGGACAAGAAGGGGACGAGGAAAAATTTTAGGCTCATATTTGGGTGCGAGTTCGACGACCGCCCGGAACCTACATTCACCCCGTCCCGATGCTCAACCCTGACGGGAAAATAACTGACGAGGGCGAAGCCGACCGCACACGCGTGGCAAAGTTGTTCGCGAAGCGTGACTCGCGCCGGGGTTTTGCTTAAATCCGCGCCGTGGGAATCACGCTCCGCCAGTTTGAAGAGCTTCAGAGCCGCGCGCATCGCAAGACACGCGCGCCAGAAGTGGCGGCGCACGTTTCCACCACGCACGCCGTCATTCTCGGCATTGACCCTTCCGTGCGCGGGACGGGCTTCGGACTGTTGCGCGTCGCGGGCCGGCAGCTTACGGCGCTCGCCCACGGCACGGTGCGCTGCCCGGCCAAGTGGGAACGCTCGCGCTGTCTCGCACAAATCGCCCGCGCCATCCGCGAACAAATCCAGCGGCACCACCCGACGGTGTGCGTGGTGGAAGGATTGTTCTACGCACAAAACATTCAGACCGCGATCATCATGGGCGAAGCGCGCGGGGCCAGCCTGGTCGCGGCGGCGGAGGCGGGGTTGGAGATTTTTGAAATTGCGCCGCGCAAGGTGAAGCAGGCCGTCGTCGGCTACGGCGCGGCCCAGAAACTCGCCGTCGCGAAAATGGTCCAGCGCATGTTGAACCTGCCCGAACCGCCCGAGGCCGACGCCGCCGACGCGCTGGCGCTCGCGCTGGCCTTCGCGCAAACCAATTCGCGGCACAGCCTCGAACAACCCAAGCGGGTGTAAGATGAATCCTAAATCCCAAATCCCAGGCGGACACGGCGCTTGCTTTTCCGGTCTCAGCTTTCTGCTTTCAGCTTTCTGCTTTTCGTCATGATTACTTTCCTGCGCGGCCAACTCGTTGAATCCGTCCCCACACAAATCACCGTCGAGGTCGGCGGCGTGGGCTACGAGCTGCTCATTCCGCTCTCCTCGTTCGACAAACTTCCAGCGCGCGGTGGCGACCTTTTGATTCTCACGCACCTCTCGATACGCGAGGACGCCCATGTGCTCTACGGCTTCATGAGCGCGGCAGAGCGCGACATGTTCCGGCTGTTGATTCACGCGGTCAGTGGCATCGGGCCGAAGACGGCCCTGAACATTTTGAGCGGCATCAACATCGGCGCGCTCCGCAGCGCGGTGGCGCTCGGCGATGTGAAGTCGCTCTCGCAAATCAGCGGCGTGGGCAAGAAAACCGCCGAACGCATCGTGGTGGAACTGCGCGACAAGCTCGGCAAATCCGCCGCGCTTGAACCCGCCGGGCCGCGCGCCGCGCTCTCGCCCGAGGATATAAAATTCGGCGACGCCGTGGCCGCGCTGACCGCGCTCGGCTTCAAGCAACCCGACGCGCACGAAGCCGTGCGCGGCGCGCAGGCGCTGCTCGGCGCACAGGCCGGTGTGGAACAACTCGTGCGCGCCGCGCTCAAGAAAGGCGCATGAACGTGGCGGACGATTCCCCCAAGCCCTCGCGACGGATTGAGAAACCACGCGTTCTCAAGTGGCACCATCACGCGGCGGCGTGGCTCGCCTACGTCGCGTTGCGCGCGTTCTCCGCGACCTGGCGTTGTCGCGTTCACGATCCGCACGGCACCTATCGCGACCTGAGATCGCCGGTCATTTTCAGCCTGTGGCACAACCGTCTCGCGCTCTCCATGCTCATCTGGCAGCGCTATGCCGGCCCGAGGCTGAACGGAGCGGGGCTGGTCTGCCTGATTAGCGCCAGCCATGACGGCGGAATGCTGGCGCGCGTGATGAAGTATTTCGGCGTGGACGCGGCGCGCGGCTCGTCCAGCCGCCGCGGCACGCAGGCTTTTCTCGAACTGCTCTCGTGGGTGAAGCGCGGACACGCCGTGGCCATCACGCCCGACGGCCCGCGCGGGCCGCGCTATCAAATCCACGACGGCATCATTGCACTGGCGCAATTGACCGGGCTGCCCGTGATGCCCGTTTCCATTTTCATCCATCCGAAAATTCAACTGCGGAGCTGGGACCGGTTTCAAATCCCCCTGCCGTTCGCCCGCTGCGACATCCATGTGGGCGCGGCCCTGCCCGCGCCGCGCGAACTGACCGTCGAACAGCGCCAGGAATTGAAGAACGAATTGCAGCGACGGATGGTGGCGTTGACGAGGGATGAATGAGGAAAACACTTCCTCACTTCTCCGCAAACTGTCCCACGTATTTCTCCCTTCGCTCCATCACTTCGCGCACGTAATTCTGCGTGGAGGGAAAGCCAATCCGCTCGATGAACGCGGCGCTGTTCGTCGCCGCCTCATCCTTCATCCACTTCAGGACGTTGCCGCGTCCGGCGTTGTAGTCGGCCAGCGCGTACGGCACCGGGTCGTCCGTCTTCGCGTAACGCGGCAGGAGCTTGCAGAGATACCAGGTGCCGCAGTCAATGTTCCGCGCCGGATCGCGCAACAGGACGGGCGCGAAGATTTTCAGGCGCTGCGCGTCGGCCCATTCGCGCGCGGTGAAGTCCATGATTTGCATGAGTCCGGTCTCGCCTTTCGTGCCGCGGGCGTGCGGATCGAATCGGCTCTCGCGCCAGATGACGGCCTTGATCAGCGCCGGGTCCACGCCGTGCTGGCGGGCGGCGGCGAGAATGTTTTGATCCTGGCTGGATTCGAGATGCGCCCGCCGCCACCGGTCGGAGAGGAAGGCCAGCAACAACACGAGCGCGAGGGCCAGGACCAGTCGCGCGCGCCATTTCATGGCGTGACGCTAGCAGCCGGTCCCGTGGGGCGTCGTGAGAAAATAAGTGGGGCGGGCGTCCCGCCTGCCTCAGTCCGGCGGCCGTCCCGGCTGCCCCACGCCAGCTTCACAGTAGCCGAATCTGCGCCTGCTCCTTCTCCAGCGCCTCGGCAAACGTCTCCGTCCGCCCGCGCCGCCGCTCGATGATTTCCTTGTCCGTCGCAGGGTCGAACGGCACCGGATAGTTTCCGTCGTAACAAGCCATGCAGAAGTTGCTCTTCGGCAGCCCCGTCGCCTTCACCATACCTTCGGGCGAGAGATAGTGCAGCGAATCGGCGTTGAGATATTTGCAGATGTCCTCGTGCGAATAGTTCGCCGCCATCAACTTGCTGCGGTCGGGGAAATCAATACCATACACGCACGGGTTCATGTGCGGCGGGCAGCTCACCAGCACATGCACCTCCTTCGCGCCGGCCTCCTTCAGATTGTTCACGCGCGCCTTGCACGTCGTGCCGCGCACGATGGAATCGTCCACGATGATCACGCGCTTCCCCTTCACGAGTTCGGGAATGAGGTTGAGCTTCACGCGCACGTTGAAATCGCGGATGAGTTGCGACGGCTGGAGAAAGCTGCGCCCGATGTAGTGGTTGCGCACGAACGCCATCTCGTAGGAAATGCCCGACTCCATCGAATAGCCGAGCGCGGCGCAGTTGCCGCTGTCCGGCACCGGCACGACGACATCGGCGGGAATCGGGCATTCGCGCGCGAGTTGCCGGCCCATTTCCACGCGCGCCTTGTAAACGTTCCGTCCATTGATGGTGCTGTCGGGCCGCGCGAAATAGACGTACTCGAAAATGCAGAACGCGCGCTTCTCCTGTTCCGGCATGTACTTCACGCTCCGCAAACCTTTCGCGTCAATGATCACGATCTCGCCCGGCTCCACGTCGCGCACGAACTTGGCGTGAATCAAATCCAGTGCGCACGTCTCGCTCGACAGCACCCACGCGCCGTCCACCTGGCCGATGGAGAGCGGACGAAAGCCATGCGGATCGCGCACGCCGATCAGTTCGTTCTCCGTCATGATCACGAGCGAGAACGCGCCCTCGATGCGCCGCATGGTTTCGATGAGATTGTTGCCATGCCCGTTCAGACTCGGCTGCGCCATGAGATGCAGAATGATCTCGCTGTCCACGGTGGTCTGGAAAATCGAACCCCTCGCCTCCAGTTGATCGCGCAGCGCCGAGGCGTTCGTGAGATTGCCGTTGTGCGCGATGGCGATCTGGCCTTTGGCGCAATCCACCGTGAGCGGCTGCGCGTTGCGAATGTGCGAAGAACCCGTGGTCGAATAGCGCGTGTGGCCCACGGCCATCTGCCCGACCAGAGTCTGCAGCACGTCGCCGTTGAAGATTTGCGAGACCAGCCCCATGTCGCGATGCACGCAGAATTTTTTCCCGTCGCTGGTCACGATGCCCGCGCTCTCCTGCCCGCGATGCTGGAGCGCGTAAAGACCGTAGTAGGTCAGTTCGGCGGCATTCGGATGACCGTAAATGCCAAACACTCCACAATAATGTTTCGGGTAATCTTGCATGGGCTGCGTCACGCGCGGCGAACTATGCTGGCGGAAAAAAATAAATCCAGTGTTGTCGCGCGCAGACTGTTTCACCGTGCGAATGGCCCAGGCCGGGGGAAAAGTTTCAGCGATGCGACAGGATGCGCGGGCCGACCCAGCGCGTGTTGAACTTCGTCATCCACGCGTCGTTCGTGAACGCGGGGCGCGGCGGCGTGGCGTACGTCTGGTCATTCAATCCGTGCCACGGCCACGGCTCGATGGTCGTGCCGCTCGCGACGTGGAAGTCCGAGTCTTTGTCCCAGCCCGAGACGACCAGGAAGTAGTCGCGCTCCACCGCCGCCGTTTTGACAGGATGTTTCTCCGCCGCAAATTCCAAGGTCAGTTCATCGCCTGCGCAGATCAGCGCCAGCGCGTTGTCGCGGGCGTGCAACAGTTCATCCACCGCGCCGTAGCGCGTGGCCCAGCCGCCGGGTGTCAGGCGCCAGAGCGGTAGCGATTCGACTTGGTCGTAATCAGGAACCAGCAAGGAAGTTCCACGCAGCGCGCTCATCATGCTGTAACCGCGCCGGTGCAAATCCGTGCGCGTGGGCGCAAAGCGGGTGACGCGTGTTTGCGCCTCGCCCGCGCGCTCGAACAGCGCGATGCGATCCCAGTGAATCTCAAACGCCGCCGTCACGCGCAGGCGTCGGGTGTTCGGCGGAAGTTTTCCAGCGAGGTCCACGAGAATCGTCTTCGCACGGCCCGCCGGAGCGCCGACTTCCACGTCGAGCTTTTGCCACGCGCCGTTCACTTCCGCTTCCAGCGTAGGGAACGGAAACGGAAAGTCGCGATGGCTCGACGCCGCAATGTTCGCCATGCCGCCGCCGAAACGCAGCCAGCCCGTGAGCGCAAGCACGAGCGGAGCGCGGACCGCCGAGTCCGCGTGTTCGTCGTTCAAGGATCGCGCGGACTTGGCAGTCCGCGCTCCGAACTCCACCGTCACGCGGTGCGGCTCGGCCAGCCCGCGCAGTTGCGGCGCGCGCAAAGTCGTGGGCGAGGCGAACACCTGATCGATCTCCGCCACGGCGCGCGTCACGTCCACGCCCGCGTCGTTCACCGCCGCGCGCAGTGGCACCCGGTTTTTCAACGTCACAATTTCATCGCGCGGAAAACCGCCGGGCGGTTTGCGCGCCAGCATCTTTTCCGTGGTGTGGACTTCCGTGCCGGGCGGATGATCCACCACCAGCAATTTCGCCTCGTCGAGATACAGCACCTCGCGCAACTCCTCGGTGATGTTCAGGACGAAACTTCCAGCCCCAGGAGCCGCGCGGCGTGGTTGGAAATTCTTCTCGTTTCCAAGGTGGACGATTTCGTCCTCGTCCGACTCGATGTAGATGCCCGGCGCGACGGGCAGGCCGAGCGGCGCGGCGCACAGCAAGTCCGTCACAAACCTCATTCTCGCGCCGTCCCATGTGTAGAGATACGGGCACGACCCGGTGGGCAACGAGAGTTCGAGCACGCGCAGCGGGGCGCAGTTCGTGAGATCAATTTCCGTGTAGCTCGGACTCAGTTCCGACCAGTGGACGTTCACCGCGTCGAGCTGACGATGCTGGCCGACGCCGATTTCCACCGGCAGTTCGCGCACGCGCCGCGCCGCGCGCAGACCGCCCGCCACCACATCCACGCGCACGCCGATGGCGCTGGCGTTCGAGCGCGTGCCCTGGAGCGCGACGCGCAACTGATAGTTCTGATTCCCGCCGTCATTGCGGAGCAGATGCAGGCCGGTCGCGGTGCTGATGATGAAGTCGGTGTCGCAATCGCCATCGAGATCGGCGGCGGCGAAGGACTCGATGCGCGCAGTGAACTTGTCGAGTCCGAGCGCGGCGGTGGTTTCAATGAAACCGTTTGCACCGAGATTGCGGAAGACGCGGATCGGAGCGCGGGCTCCCATCGCCACGATGTCCAGCCAGCCGTCGTTGTCGTAGTCGAGCAGTTTCAATTCGCCGGGCGCGTTCGAACCGAAAGAAATCGCCGCGCGATTGGTCGAGCCGTTGAAGGTGATTTCGAGTTGGTCGGTGGCGAAGGAAATCAAGTCCGGGCGCAGGTCGTTGTTCAGATCGCCGATGGCGAAAGCGGTCGAGAAACGCGCCGGGTTGGAGACCGGCGCTCCGTTCGACCACGCGCCCCCGCGTTGCTTGAGCAGCAGCGTCATGCCGCCCGCGCCAGACACAAACAAATCTCCGGTCTCGTCGTTGTCCCAGTCGTCTGTGGCGAGGTGGCGCACGCCGGCCAGCGCGGGGACGTTCGTGCTCGTGTCCACGAAATACATGTTCTGCAAGTTGCTCATCACGCGCAGCGCACCGTTCGTGTCCACGGCCACGAGGTCGAGGTCGCCGCGAAAGTTCAAATCGGCAAACAGGCCCTCAACGGCGGCGAAACCGTTCAGGCCCGCGAAGCGCGTGGTCTCCGTTGCGTTGCCGTTGGTGGCGAAGCGGAAGAGATGCACGCCGCGCTCCCCGAGCACGAGCGCGTCGGGGATCGTGTCCTTGTTCAAGTCCGCGACCAGCCAGCGCGTGTAGCCGCCGCCGTTGGTGAAGGGGAACGACTGCGCGTTGGTGAAAAACTTTCCGCCCTGATTCAGCAGCACGCGGAAGCTGTCGCCGTCGCGCACGAGCAGGTGGTTCGTGCCATCGCGCGCGAAATCAATCACGCCGACCGGGCCGCTCAGTTTTGATCCAACTGACGCGAAGGCTTCTGCGCTCACGTCGGTGAACACGACTTTCACGCCCTCGCGCAAGGGCTGCTCCAACTGAAACGGCACGCGGGCCTCGGTGTATTTGCAGCGTTCGAGTCCGGCGGGGGTGAGATTGGCCTTCGGCGTTTTCGCGATCCACGCGGCGTGCGCGGTGGTCTGCGCCTGCGCGTCCGGTTCGCGACCGAGGCGGCGATACACGGTGGCGAGGCGGAAATGCAGGCCGGGAAACTCGGGACTGAACTGCGCGATTTCCTCATACTGAGCGAGCGCCTCCTCCCAACGGTTGATGCCTTCGTAGGCGAGTCCGAGTTGCAGGCTCACGGCATTGATGCGGATGTCGAGGTCCTTGGCCTGCTGAAGAAATTGAATGGCGTTCGTGAAATCGCGCTGGTGCAGCGACGCGACGCCCGCGACGTAGAGCGCGGGCGCGGAGCCGCGTTCGAGCGCGAGCACGGACTCGGCGAGCGCGCGGGCTTTCGTGTCGTCACCGGCGAGAAGGAGAGCGTTGGCGAGATTGAGCCGCGCGTCAGGATGATCCGGTTGCAGCGCCAGGGCCTTCTCGAACGAGGCGGCGGCGGGCGCGGCCTCGCCGCGATCCAGTTGGGCCTTGCCCACGTTGCTCAGGCGCAGGAAGTCGTCGCTGGACGCGTTGCGCGCCGCCTGCTCACGACAGGCGGGCAGCGCCAACAAGGCGATGAGGAACAACGCTCGAACAAGCTGGGTCAGCCGGTGCATGGCGCGACGATACGGAAAACGGGCGACGAGGCGAGCGCGGCTTTTTCCGGCGGAGCGCGGGCTTTCCAGCCCGCAGCAACGTGAAATGGAGAAGGATGTTCGCAAGTTCTGACGCCGTTGGCCGGCGCGCGTTGCTGCGGGCTGGAAAGCCCGCGCTCCGGGCGCTGGAAGTTTCACGAAACCGCCGGGACTTCCAAACCGTCGTAGGCCGCGTTCACCCGAAACCATTATGAAATTCTGTCGTTCACTCGTTGCGTTGTTGCTGCTGCCTTCGGTGCTGTGCGCCGCCGAATTGCCCAAGGAAATTCCGCTCTGGCCTGGCGGCGTGCCTGGCTCTGAAGGCAAGACGGAGAAGGAAGTCGTCGTCAAATCCGCGAGCGGCGAAATTTCTGTGTGGAGCATTCACCACCCTTCGCTCACGCCGTATCTGCCGCCGAAGGAGAAAGCCACCGGCACAGCCATGCTCGTGATTCCTGGCGGCGGACATCGCAATCTCGCCATCACGCACGAGGGCTACAACGTCGGCGAGTGGCTGGCGGAGCGCGGCATCGCAGCCTTCGTGCTCAAGCACCGGCTCGCGCGCGAAACGAACTCCACTTACAAAATCGAAGTCGAGGCGCTGGCCGACACGCAGCGCGCCATGCGGCTTATCCGCAGCCGCGCGAGCGAGTGGGGTTTTGATCCGGCGAAGGTTGGCGCGATGGGTTTCTCCGCCGGCGGCGAATTGGTGAACTTGGTTTGTGCGCGCTTCGATGAAGGCAAGGCCGACGCCAGCGACCTCATCGAACGCCAGCCGTGCCGTCCTAATTTTCAGGCCCTGATTTATCCCGGTCGCTCCGGCGACATCCTGCCGACGAACGGTTTCCCGCCCGTGTTCCTGGCGTGCTCGTTCACGGATCGCAAAGACATCTCCGAGGGCTTGGCCGAAACGTATCTGCGTTTCAAGCGCGCGGGCGTGCCGGCGGAACTGCACATCTACAGCACCGGCGGCCACGGCTTCGGCCTGCGCGCGAAGAACACCAAGCCCGTCGGCGCGTGGGCCACGCGCCTCGACGAGTGGATGGTGGACAGCGGCTTTGTGAAGCGGTGAACTGGGTGCGCGAATTCCATTTATGAAAAAACTTCTCTCAGTTTTCTGCCTGCTGGTCTTGAACGGTGTTCTAGCTGTGGACGCCGCTGACGCGCCCGCCACCAACACAACCCGCCGCACGCCCGCATCCGTGGTGCGCTTTCCGAAGACGGAGGTGAAGTACACGCACGGCCCGGACTCGCAGCGCAAGGACGGCGTGCCGCGCGGGAAGATCACGGACTTCGACTGGACGAACAGCACCGTCTTCCCGAACACGCTGCGTCATTGCTCGATCTACGTCCCTGCGCAATACGACGCCGCGAAGCCCGCCGCGCTGATGATTTTTCAGGACGGCCACACCTATCAGAAGGAGGACGGCGATTTCCGCGTGCCGGTGGTGTTCGACAATTTGATCGCGGCGAAGGAGATGCCGGTGACCATCGCGGTGTTCATTGATCCCGGATTCAAGGAGAAGGAATTTCCGAAAGCGCCGCGCGGCTGGCAGCCGGAGCCGCGCAACCGCAGCTTCGAGTATGATTCACTGACGACGAACTACACGGCCTTCATCCTGGAGGAAATTCTTCCGCACGTTCGCAAGCAGTACAACATCACGGACAGCCCCGAGGGCCGCGCCATCGGCGGCATCAGCAGCGGGGCGATTGCCGCGTGGACGGTGGCGTGGCACCGGCCCGACCAGTTCCGCAAAGTGGTGAGCCACGTCGGGAGCTTCACGAACATTCGCGGCGGCGACAAATATCCCGACCTCATCCGCACGAATGACTGGCGGCCCATCCGCATCTTCGTGCAGGACGGCGCGAATGACTTGCGCGGCAGCGCGCAAAACCGCCGCCCCGGCTGGAACTGGGTGGTGGCGAATCATCTGCTCGCCGCCGTGCTCGAGGAAAAGGATTACGACTACAAATACGTCTTCGGCGAAGGCGGTCACAACGGCAACCACGGCGGCACGATTTTTCCCGACACCATGCGCTGGCTGTGGCGTGATTATCCGAAGTGAGAGCTGGTTGAAAATTCCGCATGGGTAGCACAGGACCACTGGCCTATGCCGCCGGGCTACCAGCCCGGCGGAAGGGTGAGGGCCGCGTCGGTCAAACACGCCTGACTCCGCCCGGAGGCTCACTCTCATTCCGCTGGGCAGGTTGCCCAGCGGAACGGGCTGGTAGCCCGTTCCACCCTTTTTCAGAAGGGATCACAGACCAGCCCCAAAATTTCCCACTGGTTCAACGCGCCTCCGGCATCGGCGTCACCGTCATGCCCCAGGCCAGCGCTGCCGCGAGTCCGAAGTAAAGAATGGCCATGGTCACGCGCTGCACGGGCGTCACTTCGTAAAAGCGTTTTTCCTCGTCCGTGCGCTTGCGGAAAAGCGACAGGAGGCGCGGCACTGACATGACCAGCACGAGCAGCAGAATCGGATTGAACGACACGACCATCAGCACGGCGATGATGACCGTGCCCACGACCCAGAGCCACGGCGAGAGCGCGGTGGCGATGCGCCCGCCATCGAGGAAGCCGACCGGGGCGAGGTTGAACAAGTTCATCAAGTAGCCGACGTGCGCGAGCGCGCGGAACAGCTCCACGCCGCTGAAAAGGTAAATCACATGGCACCCCACCGAGGCCCACGCGCCAAAGATGGGACCGCCAATGCCAACCTGCGCCTCGATCCAAGCATTCTTCGGCGCGTCCTTGAGCGCGATGAACGCGCCCATGAACGGGATGAACACGGGCGCACCGACCTTCAGCCCCAGACGCCGCGCAGCCACGAGATGCCCGCACTCATGCACAAAGATCAGCAGCACGAAGCCCACGGCGAATTTCCAGCCGGACATCAGCGCGTAGGCGCCGATGGAGAGAATCATCGTCCCGCCGGTCTTGAGAAGGACGGGGAAAAACTTCAGCGCCGGCAGAATGAGGAACTTGAGCTTCGCGCCCCACTTGAGCAGCAAAATCCCCACGAGCAGCAGCGGGCCGAAAATTTTCTTCCACACGCCGCCGGCCGGTTTCGTCGGCGGCTGACGCAGCGGCGGCAGCGCCTCGGGGTTGTCGAGGCGCGGCGGGAGCAAGGGCGGCGGACGCTGTTCCATGCACGAGAATAGGGACACGGAAGCGCGGCGCGTCAACCGGTTTGCGCGAGATGGCCGCCGGCGGATCTGAATTCTGTTCCGCCAGGTTAAAATCTTGTCTTCCACCTGCTTTCGCATTTGAACCCGCCGGGCGCGCGAGTAGATTTCGCGCCATGGCTTCGGCGTTGAGCATCTTGTCCGCTCCCGCACTTCTCGCGGAAGTCACGCCGTCCCGTCCTGACGACCTAGTCGCCGTGCTCCTCATCGCCATGGTCACGGCCATTGTCGTGTGCGTCGCGATTCTGCGCTGGGTGGTCCGGCGGGAACTGGGCCTGCGCATCGGGCCGGCGGGATTTTCCGCGCCGTCCTTTTCCACCTCCGTCTTTGAAGCGCCGAACCGCTGGCTGGCCGTGCGCGCGCAAAATCCCCGCGCCATCCAGGACGCGCTCGGCCTGCAACACGCGCGTGACTGCACCTGGACCGATGCGCTCAGCGCGCCCTTCGAGCCGCGTCTTTTTATCTCGCCGCCGTTGGATGGCTGGATTCTCGTCCTGGGCTGTGACCTGCCCGACCCGGCGGATGACATTGACGAGTGTTTCAAATTTCTCTGCGCGTTGAGTCACAACCTGGGCGAGGTGCAATTCTACTCGCGCCATCGCGCCGTCTCGCATCACGGCTGGGCGCGCTTGAGGGATGGCCAGGTGTTGCGCGCCTACGCGTGGGCGGGGGAGACGTTGTGGAACCAGGGTGCCTTCACGGAGGCCGAGCGCGATTTGAAACTCCGCTGCCTCGCCTACATGCAAAGCTCGAACGTCCTCGGTCTCGCCGAGCGCGAGTTGCTGGCGCTCAACACTGAGCGCGTGGTGCGCCTCGCCGCCCGCTGGAGCGTGGACCCCACGGCCGTCGCCGGCACGGTGCTGGAGGACAAAGGAATCGCTGGCGATCGGCTCCACGGTCGCTATCACTGAGCCATGCCCGCCCCTGAAACTTGTCCCCACTGCGGCGCCGACGTGCCGCACCGCGCCAAGTCCTGCCCCGAATGCGGCTCCGACGACGCCACCGGCTGGTCCGGTCGCGCCACCGCGCAATCGCTCGATTTGCCGGATGATGAATTCAACTACGACGAGTTCACGCGGCGCGAGTTCGGCCAACCGAAGACGTCGGCCCGGAAAACTTTCTGGTGGATCGTCGCCGTGGTGCTGTTGCTCCTCATGTTGCTCGCCCTGCTGCCGCGATGAAATTTCTCCTGACTCTGTTCTGCCTCGCAACCCTCACGCACGCGGCGGACTGGCCGCAATTCCTCGGCCCGACGCGCGACAATGTTTCCACGGAAACAAATCTCTCGCTTTCGTGGCCCAAAGAAGGCCCGGCCATTTTGTGGAAGGCGAAAGTCGGCGAAGGTTGGAGCGGCCCGATCGTGGCAGGGAATCGTGTCGTGCTCTTTCACCGCGTCGCCGACCGTGAAGCCGTGGATTGCTGGCAAACCACCAACGGCGCGAAACTGTGGCACGCGGATTACCCCGCGACTTATCGCGACGATTTCGGCTTCGAGTCCGGCCCGCGCGCCACACCGGCCATCGCCGCGACACGCGTCTTCACGTTCGGTGCGGATGGAATGCTCAACGCCTGGAACCTGACCGATGGCGCGAACCTCTGGCGCGTGGACACGCGGAAACGATTCCACAGCGACAAAGGCTTTTTCGGCATCGCCTGCTCGCCGCTCCTTGAGCGCGGTGCGGTGATGCTCAACATCGGCGGCCCCGGGGCAGGCGTCGTGGCGTTCGACCAGGCGACAGGTAAAGTTTTGTGGCAAACGACCAGCGAGGAAGCCAGCTACGCCTCGCCGGTTGCCGCGACCATCGGCGGGCAGCGACGCCTCTTCGTCTTCACCCGAAAAAATCTGCTCGCACTCGATGGTGAAGGAAAACTGCTTTGGCAGTTTCCGTGGACGCCCCGCATCGAAGCCTCCGTGAGCGCCGCCACGCCGCTGGTCATCGGCGATCAAGTATTCCTCACCGCCAGCTACGGCGCGGGCGCGGCTCTGCTGCGCGTGGCCGGCGCCAAGCCCGAAACCGTGTGGAGCGGCGACGACATTCTCTCCAGCCACTTTTCGCCCGTCGTCCATCAGCGCGGCTTTCTCTACGGCTTCGACGGCAGGCAAGAGCAGCGCTGCCGCCTGCGTTGTGTGGAACTGGCGACGGGGAAAGTGCGTTGGAGCGAAGACCGTTTCGGCGCCGGCTCCATCCTCGTCGTCGGCGGGAGGCTGCTGATCCTGACGGAGCGCGGGGAACTCATCGTTGCGCCCGCGTCGCCGGAAAAATTCGCACCCGCCGCCCGCGCCCAAATCCTCGGGGCCAACCTCCGCGCGCATCCCGCGCTGGCTGATGGAATTTTCTTCGCTCGCGACCAGGGGCAAATGATCGCCGTGGACTTGCGCCGCTGACTCGGCGCGCGGAACTCCTGCTTCAAGTGCTGAAAAATAATTCCCGCGCGGGGCAAGTTTTTTGATCAAGTTCGCCACCGGCACACGTCCAATCACGCACTTTGCAACGCACGGAATTATCAAAACGAGAGCGAGCGCGCTGGTTCATCGCGCTGCTGCTCGCGCTTCTCGCCGGCTTCGTGGAACTCAACGCGGCCGTCCTGGCCCCGGCGATTTCTCCCGCCGGCGCGCTGTTCACCAGCAACGTCACCGTGACCTTGAGCGCAGCGGCGGGGCAGCTTCGGTTCACCACGGACGGCTCGGAGCCGTTCACCAATTCACCGCTCTACACGGCTCCCCTGCTCTGCACGAACTCCATGCTGCTCAAGGCGCGCGCCTTCGTCGGCGCGGAATCCAGCGCGATCACGGCGGCGGCGTTCACCGGCACGGACACCAATCTCGCGGGCTTCACTTCCACTCTGCCGCTGATCGTGATTCACACCTTCGGCCAAGGCGCGACCTCGCCAAGCAATGCGCCCGCGTGGCTGCAAGTCATCAGTCCCGGCACGAACCAGACGGCGGCGCTCACAGCCGCGGCGGAATTCTCCGGCCACGCCAAACTGAAACGGCGCGGCTTCAGCTCGCTGCGTTTTCCAAAAATGTCGCTCTCCGCCGAGACCTTGGACCTGCAGGGCGACGAGCAGGCGGTGTCGTTGCTCGGAATGCCCGCCGACTCCGACTGGGTGCTCTACGCTCCCTACCCTGATCGCACGTTGCTGCGTGACGTGCTGGCCTACGAGATGAGCCGCCGTCTCGGCCACTACGCCAGCCACACGCG
>JAYVNY010000259.1:0-2295 GCA_043758205.1 Akkermansia sp. | reverse complement strand
CGGCCTGCGTCTCGTTCAGTTGCAGCAGGCGCGCGAGCAGCACCGGTCCCATGTCGGTGATGGTTGTCCGCACCGGATGACCGTTCGTGCCGAACACATTCCAAAACGCCACCGGGCAGCCGCTGAAGGTGAAGCCTTCGAGCTGCAACTGCTTGATGCGTTCGTTGATTTTGGAGTTAAGCGTGCCCGCCTGGCTGAGTCCCGCGAGGTCGCCCTTCACGTCGGCCATGAAGACCGGCACGCCCATCGCGCTGAACTGTTCGGCCAGCACTTGCAGCGTCACGGTCTTGCCGGTGCCGGTCGCACCGGCGATCAGGCCGTGGCGGTTGGCCATCTGCGGGAGTAGGAAAATTTCCGACTGGGCCTTGGCGATGCGGATCGGTGCGGGTGTGCTCATAGTTTTTTCTTCGCCGCCACTTTCACACGACCCGCGCGCAGGCTGGCAAGCTGGGATTGCGCGTTCCAGCCGCGCGGGGCGGGGATGGAACGGCTGCTCCACGGTGCGCCGCGCCGCTTCCACGCGGCGCGCCAGTTGACGTGGGTGAATCCACCGTCGTCATCCGACACGCCGAATTGAAAGCCGCACGACGGACAAATCTCGTAGGACGCGCCGTTGGATTTGGAGCGCGGCGATTCGCGTAACGCGGGAAACCCGCAGACGGGGCAGGGGTGGTTCATGTCAATGGCGCGCTTTGGGTTTCACCATCACGCCGGGCTGGCGCTCGAAGTAGCCGCGGCTGTCGGGTTTGAAAAAGGTCTTGGTCGTCCCGTTGCGATTGTAGGCGGCGAACGCGCCGGATTTGGGATCAAAGATTCGCACCACGCCGTCCTCATCAATCTTGGTGGGCAAACCTTCGGCCTGGGCGCGCTGCTGAAATTCCCAGGCCAGCCGCGCGTAGTCCTCGGGATCGCGCGCGTGGAAATCCGTACCGTGACGGTCGAAGTGATCTTGCAGCGAAGCGAACTGCCCCCACGTCTCGCGGGCGGGCGGGGCTTTTTTCGGCGGGGCGGATGGGGCAGCAGCCGCAGCGTTGGTCATGGGTGGCGCGCGTTCGCGGGCGATTTTTCCCGGCACGGTGAAAACATTCGTCGCCAGCGGGACGCGCGCCGTGCCCACGGTGAAAAACCATTTCGTGCCCGGCTCCAGCGCGGGCAGCACGACGCTGTGCTTCGCGCCCAATTCGCCTGCCGCGCGCCGCGTGAGCCGCGCGGCCGATTCCCCGAACTGCACGCGCGACGCCGTGGAGACATCGGTGCTCCAGCGAACGACGGCCTGAGCGCCGTTGGTGAACTCAACCGTTGGCCCGCTCTCCAGCGCCGCCGCGTGACTGTGGATGCGAACGACTGAAAGCGCGAAGAGCCAGACCGCGAAATGAAATGTCCTCATGCGAAAAAGGAACGGCGGACAAGGCTGTCCGCCGCTCCTGCAAGGCTGCGCGTGCCGATCACTTCTTCACTTCCACGTCCACGCCGACCATGCGGTATTGAATCGTGACCTTCGCGCCGACCTTGAGTTCGCCAGTGATCTTCGTGTCCTTGGTGCGCGCGATCTGCCACTTCTCCTCGCCCTTCTGCACGGTGATGCTGGTGGGCGTGACTTCGAGCACGGGACCGGTGACTTGATACGTCTTCACCTCGGCGGCAGGAGCGAGGGAAGCAACGAGCAGCAGCGCGGCGACCACGGTGGAGGCGAACAGTGAAGGCAGTTTCATAAATAAGTTTGAATTTGTGTTTGGTTGCTGACCAGCCGGTTCTGACACAACGACCGTCGCCGGGCAACATCGTTTCAACTCACGGGTGCGATGGGAAGTGGCGGCCGGAGTGCGGTGTGCTTTGCCAAATTTCCATTCGGACATTGAACCAGCGCGCGCGCTCCGCATACTCGCAGCCAAATGGGAAAAGCCAAATCATCCAACACCGGACTCGGTTACGTCGGCGAGACCATGGTTCATCGCGCCTCGGGAACCACGGGCGTGGTCGAAGCTGTCGTCGAAGCCAAGGACGGCTGGCCGCCGCAGGTCACGCTCAAGCTCGCGGACGGCACGTTGAAAAAGGGGAAGCTCAGTGACTTCCGGGAACTTCGCAGCTCAGAGCGGAAGGAGCCTTGAAGCGATAGGGCTGCGCGGGCCAGAGCGTCCCGTTACACTGTCGCCGGGAGGAAGTTTTCTCCCGGCTTTTTTATTTTCTGAACGGGGCGCAGTCCGCAGTGTCCGGCAAACTTTCTCTTGCCCGCCCGGCGCGGCGCGACTGTATCGTCGCGCGTGCAGAAACGCGGCAAACCTCCGGCGCATTTTC
>JAYVNY010000258.1:0-9632 GCA_043758205.1 Akkermansia sp. | reverse complement strand
ACGGCGCCAGAGCCAGAGGTGCCAAACAGGAAGGGCTTTGCCTTGGTTCAGAAACAGCGGGGGGGTACGGGTCTGGCCCGATCTGGTCTATCCAGAGGGTCATGCGCCGGTTCCCCTCCGCAGTTCGGCGTCACCAAAGCTGGATTTGCTCCGGCATTTCCTCCGGCGTGCCCGGTTCGGCGGGAGCGCCGTGCAGCACGAAGCTGCTTTCCCATTGCACGCGCGTCAGGAACCACGCGCGCACCGAACCTTCCGGCGGCAGGTTCTTCTTCACATGATCGAGATGCGTTTCCTGTCGGGCGAAGCTCACGCACGAGCGCGCATAGACGCTCCATTGAATCATCAGGAAGCCGTCGTCCTTCAGGAACTCGCGGAAGCCGCTCGCGCGCTTGCGTTGTTCCTTCGTCCCGACCGGCAGGTCGAACGACACGAGCAGCCAGCCC
The DNA here is from genome assembly GCA_043758205.1 of Akkermansia sp. Classification (GTDB taxonomy): domain Bacteria; phylum Verrucomicrobiota; class Verrucomicrobiia; order Limisphaerales; family SIBH01; genus JANNGC01. The sequence continues at coordinate 9,189 of JAYVNY010000258.1, read as the reverse complement.
ATTTTATAGCGGTCCGGGTCCACCGGTTTCAGGTTGCGGCCACTGGCCGGGTTGCGGTTGCCACGGGCGATAGGGACGAACGGCGTTCTCCATCACCGCGCGGCGAAAGCTGCGTATCACGCCCTCGATCACGCCGCGAATCTCCAGGGTGAATTCCAGGTGTTCGACCTTTTCGAGGGCAAAGCCCGTGACCCAGGCGCGATACTCCTTCGTCACCTGCCACGCGGCGCGGTCGGGATGCTGGCGCGTCCATTGCCACACCCGCCAGTCCACGCACGGGCGAAACGGCTCCATGAGATCGTAGGCCAGCGGCGTGGCCCGTTCGCGTGGCGCGTGGGAGAGGCCCCACGTTGGATCGAGTCCCACGGCGAACAGCTTTTGCAGCACCGTGGAAAGCAGCACGGCGTAACCATAGTTCAACAGCGCGTTGAGGCCGCCTTCCGCGCCCGGTTCGCGACGAAAACTTTTCTCGCCCAGCGCGCGGCCAAAGACACCCCAGAACAGTTTGGCGCAGATGGCCTCCTTGTATTCCTGCTTGCCGCCCGCGCAACTCCGCAACTGCACGAGCGCGGGATCATTCGGCGCGATGTGCGCGGCGAGCGCGGCCTGGTTCTGGCACTTCGCATCCACCGTGCGCCGCCAGAGGGATTCACGCACACGCGGTTCCAGATCGAGCAGCGCGCGGGAGAGCAGCGTGTCCGTGCTGCGGTTCGCGGGCAGCACGAGCGAGACGGGCTTGAACGATTCGCAGATGATGAGCGCGACGCCATGCTTGGCCGCTTCGAGGAAAAGATGGCTGTGAATCGTGGCGTTGAAGCTGGTGATGATGATCGCCGCAATGTCCTCCAGCGGCAGCTTGCGCTCGCCTTGTTCGCTGCGGCAGGTCAGTTGCCCGTCCTTGCATGAGAGCGAGCAACTGGGCGTGTCGATGTTGACGATGTGATAGGACATGGAATGCCTCCATGTCCCCATCGGCGGCGTTAAAGCTGTCCTGAAGGCACGCCTGTCAAAGGCGGGCGTAGAATTTCCAGCTTCCCGGCTACAAGCGAAGCGAGCCGAACATTCTGGGCACAGTCATCGCGACCGGCGACGCGATAGGTAATGACATCCGGCGCACTCAAGTCCACAAGCACTCCTTGCTTCTGGTTAATCTGCACACCGCGAACCATCCAAAGACCGCGATAATCGCTCTTCGCGCTTTTCTTGGGTACACGAACAATATCGCCGATGCGGAGCACTCGCGGTCTTTTGCCTGCATTCCTCGTCTTCAATTCCTCCAACCGATGCCAGACGCGGTGCCACGGGATGACGACGAATTTCTCCCCGCCCTCGGGCGCGTGGTCGAGGATGGCGACGCCGAAGTTGTCGGTGATGACGCGCACGCCTTTTTGCGCGGTGAGCTTGCCGTCGCCATTGGTGGGCTTGAGGCCGAGCAATTTGCCGGGCGCTTCATCCGTGGGTTTCACCGTTTGCAGTCCCGTCTTGGCATCACGTCCTGAACGCTGGCGCAGCAGGACGCGTTGTTTCACTTCGTCGAAGCCGATCACGCCCCGCGTGTTCTCCTCCACCTTCACGCCGCTCATGTCGGCGGGGATGTGCTGCACCACGCGCTTCTCGGCAAGGCGCTGGCGGATTTGCTCCTTCAATGGGTTGGGCAAATCATCCAGACGCATCCTTCCATCCGCGTCGGCCTTGTAGAGTCCGGTGGCTTTGAGCAGCGCGGCTTCTTCCGCTGTCGGGCGGCGGCGCGTCATGGCGAGCCATAAACGCCGCTCGTCATCCGCGTCGCGATCCTGGCCGGCCTTCACCATCGTGGCCCAGAAGGTTCCGTGGCGCGGAAAGTACAGGCTCGCCAGGCCCAGCACGCAGGCATCGAGCGCATGGTGCAGATGCGTGATGCCTCGAATGTCGTCCTTCTTTTTCGCCCGCCGAATTTTCTCCATCTGACCGGTCTTTTCATTTCGCTGCTCGACTTCTTCCATCACGGCGGGATTGGCCAGTTCAAGACAGGCGGTGAGCCGCCACGCCTTCCGCACCTCGCCCGTCACCGAGCCGGGCAATGACACCACGGGCGGGCGTTGTTCCGGTGGAAAACTGCGTTGCAACACCTGCGCCCCCATCCGTACCAGATGGCGCGTCACGGTCAGGTCACGCGGCGTGAATTCCTTGTCCTCGTAGTTCTCCGTGAGCAGGCGGCGCACGCGGCGTTTCTTGCGCGCCCGGTCGTCGTCGTGGCCCTTGCGCACATCCAGCGCGGCGACGTGCTTTTGGAATTCAGCCAGGGACATCAAGGAAAGCTGCGGACGGCCCGGAACTGGTTGTCCGCCGAATTCCCGGATGAACTGCATGGCCGTGCGCTTGCCCTTCCACTTGTTCACTTCGCCCCAGGTAATGACGAGTGAATCGAGCGAATCGCTCTGGCGGTCGGAATGCGGGATGATGTGGTCCTTGTCCATCACGCCATCCAGCAGCGTGTCTATGTCGAAAGACTTGGCGGTGTACGAACATTTCCAGCCGAGGTCTTCCGCCACGCGGGCCTTGCGAATGATTCCGGCGGTGACAGGAATCTTCCGCCGCGCGCACGCCTCCTCGACCTTTGCGGCCACCCGTTTGAAATCACCGAGACGCAAACCCAAATCCTGCTCCTGCTCCTTGCGCGTCTTGCCGGAAAGATCGCGCAAGTCGCTCGCCACTTCGATGGTCATGCCCGCGATGCGGCCCTTGTCGCCCGCCGCGAATTCGGGCGCAGCGATCAAGTCCGCTTGCAGCCGTTCGAGAATGAGCAGGCGATGGCGGATGAGATGGTTGTTCGTCTGTTCTTCCACGCGGCGCTGGAGTTGCGCCTCCTTCAATTCATCCGTCTGGCACAGGTAGCCGCGCGGCTGGTCTTTTGTTTTCTCGGCGCGCGGATCCCAGCCTTTCATCACTTCCTCGTACGACTGGCGCAAGACGGTGCGGGCGTAGGGTGCGCGACCTTTGGGCAGTTGGGCGGAAAGCTTTTCAGCCAGCAGTTCCTCGCGCGTCGTCGCGGTTTGCTTCTTTGTTTTCTTGGTGTTGGCGGCGTCGAGCACGCGCTGGACGGCGGCATCGAACGTCGTGGAATCTGCCCCGCTCAACCAATCGCGCACTTCACCAACCGTCAGAGATCTTCCGTGCGCCAGTTTGCCGTGCAGGCGTTTGCGGAACTGGTCGGGCAGCGTCGCCAGCGCATCCGCGGCTTTGATGTTCGTGATCTCGCGGCGCACCGGATCAAGGATCAGCGCCTTCTCCGCGTCCGGGTGCATGAGCATGTTGGCGATGTTGCTGCGCTTCCAACCGGTGATCTCGTGGATGATTTTCTCAAACTCCTTCTTGCCCAACGAACCTTGATAGGCAGCCTGCGCCGTCACCCTGGCGCGCTCCTCGGCGGTCAGCGTCCGTGTCTTCGCCTCGCCTTCGTGCGCACCAAAGACGTTGGCGAGTTGCAGCGCCCAGCGGAAGCGCAGGAACTCCGGCGTGGCCTTGGACGGCAGTTTGGATTGTTTCGCGGCCTCGTGCTTGGCGTCTTCGGGCGAAGATCCCGCTGCGATCAGTTCCGCGAATCGCCGCGCGAAAAAGATCGGGCACACGCCGATGATGCGGTTGTCGAAGCGCGGAATCATCTGCCCGAAGAGCAGACCGCCGTAGTAACGCTTGGGAAGTTTCAAACCGCAGGGAATGGTGTTCCACGCCTGCTGCTCGGCGGGCGTCCTGAGCGGGTCCACGTCGCCGCCGATCAGCGTGCGGATGAACGCATCGTCCAGTTTGGGCAATTTGCCTTTCAACGCGGTGAGCAGGGCGCGCACTTCGGGCCAGACAACATCTTTGCGTTCAAAGGCGGCATTCAGTCCTTTGAAGTGCGTGGGTTTGTCGCTGCGTTTCTTCTGATGCCACTTCGCGACTTCCTGCTCATACCAAACAGTGTAGGTCGCAATGGTCTCGGCCATCGTCTGTGTGTGCAGTTCCGTCATGTGCAGTTGGGCGTTCTTCACCTTATCCGTGTCCGATACTTCGCCATCATCCACCGCCGCGTCATCGCCGCGATTGGCCCACGGTGGGGCGAAGTAGCCGCGGTTGTGCGCGTACCAACGGAGGATGTCCCACAGTTCCGGCCAGTCGAGTTTCGGCAAGAGTTGGTTGGTGCGAGCCGCCGCATTAACTTCCGCCGCCTTCTGCCACGCAAAGCTGTCGCCGCCCCCCTGCTGATGAGACTCCTTGAGTTGTGCCGTCGTGAGCACGCCCAAATGGATGAGCAACTGCTCCATGCGCGCGATGCGTTGCCGCGTGCTGCGGGCATGTCGCCGCGCCTGACGATTCTTCCGGCGCTTCACAGCGAGGCAATCATCCGCGCCAAACGTGACCGCGCCGGTGGCCAGGATTTCCGGCTCCTTGGTTTTGGCGGCGGGCGGATGGCGCAGCACGGCCCAGCCGATGGAACTGTGGCCAACGTCGAAAGCGAGGTGCAGATCTTGTTGCGTCTTCATATTTCCCTTGGGTGCGGGCCGCAAGTTGTAGTAATTCTCAGCGCGAACCAAGACAAAGTGAGTGATGCAGACCGGTTCCCTGGGTGCCAGTCACCTACACCGTGGAAAAACAGCATCCTCTCAGTTTGAACGGCCCGGGTCGCTCCCGGACCGTTTCTTTTTTCACCGGCCCGGTGCGGCTCCGGCTTGGGAACTTTCACAGGAGATGCCGCTAACGAACAGTCGTTGAAGCCCCGCGCTGATTGACCTTAATGTCCCACCCATGAGCACGGTCACGGAAAAAGAGGCGAAGGCGCAACTGCCCAAGCTGCTGGCGCAGGTGGAGAAGTCCGGCCAGCCCATCGTCATCTGCCGCGATGGCAAGCCCGTGGCCGACCTCGTGCCGCATCGGAAGGTGAAGCGCAACATGAAGGCGCATCCCGTGATGAGCAAAATCCAGATCAACTACGATCCCACCGCGCCGTTGAGCGAGGAGGAGTGGCCCAAGGAGTTTCGGTGATCCTCGACACCTGCGCGCTGCTCTGGCTGGCCGAGGGCGGCCAACGCTTTTCCCGCCGGACTTTTCAGGACGTCCAGTCCGCCCCGGAACTGCGCGTCTCCGCCGTCTCCCTTTTTGAAGTCGCGCTCAAGGCAAACTCCGGCGAGTTGCGGCTGCCGGCCCCGATCAGGGAATGGTTCGACACCGTGGCCGCCAACCACGGGCTGGAGGTTTTGGACCTGGACGTGACCATCTGCATCCGCGCCGCCGGCCTGCCGATGATTCACCGCGATCCGTGCGACCGATTCATCATCGCCGCCGCAAAAATTCACGGCTGCGAGGTTGTCACCTCCGATGAGCGCTTCGCCGAATACGGTGTCACGACTTTGATTTGAAAATGAAACCACTCGAGGGCCGCAACGCCATCATCACCGGGGCCAGCCAGGGGCTGGGCAAAGCCATCGCCGAACATTACGTGCGCGCGGGCGCGAACGTCCTGCTCTGCGCGCGCAGCAAGCCCGAGCTTTCCGCCACGCAGAAGGAACTCGCCAAGTCCGCGCCCGGCCAGAAAGTCCTCGCCCACGTCGGCGACGTGTCGGACGAGACGCAAGTTCACGACATCGTGGATTACGCGCTCAGCGAGTTCGGCACCATCCACGCGCTCGTCGCGAACGCCGGCATCTACGGCCCAATGGGGCCGACCGAGAGCGTCGATCTCGATGAATGGCGGCGCGCGATGGACATCAACCTGTTTGGCTTCCTGCTGCCCGCGCGCGCGCTCATTCCGCATTTCAAAGCCAACAAGGCCGGCAAGATCGTCGTCATCTCCGGCGGCGGCGCGACCAATCCCTTGCCGAACATCAGCGCCTACGCCGCGAGCAAAGCCGCCGTGGTGCGCCTCATGGAAACGCTCGCCGAGGAATTGAAACCCTTCGGCGTGGACGTGAACGCCATCGCCCCCGGCGCGCTCGCCACGCGGCTCATTGATGAAGTGCTCGCCGCCGGCCCCGAGAAAGTCGGCGCGGCCTTCTTCGAGAAGAACAAGCAGTGGAAGGAAAAGGGCGCGACGTCGCTCGACCTCGGCGCGAGCCTCGCCGTCTATCTTGCCAGCGCGGAGAGCGACGGCATCACGGGAAAACTCATCAGCGCGCAGTGGGACCCGTGGAAGGATCTTCAGAAGCATCGCGACGATCTCGCGAAGTCCGACATCTACTGCCTGCGCCGCATCGTGCCCGAAGATCGCGGCAAGAAGTGGAGTTGAGACGGGACAGGCTTGTGACACTTCGTCCGAGTTTTTTATACGAATAGTTCCCTCTGAAACCGCCGGCAGGCGCGGGCCGGGCTTGGAGTTGCGCGGCCCGCTTGGGCGCTTCCGCAGCAACAGCACCGGCCTATTCCATCGCCCGGCTTTCCGGCTTGCTTGTCCCGAAGAGCCAGCGCACAAACGCGTCGAACACATTTTCATTATGAACCAGCGATCCAACCTCACGCTCAATCGCCGCAAGTTTCTCCAACGCACCGCCACCGGCGTGGCGCTGTTCAACATCCTCCCGGGCCGCCTGTTGCCCGGCGCAGAAGCCACTTCGCCCAACGCCAAACTCAACCTCGCGGGCATTGGCATCGGCAGCCGGGGCGGGGCCGACGTGGGCGAACTGGCCGGGCTGGGCCATAACTTCGTCGCGCTGTGCGACGTGGATACAAAATACGCGGCCAAGGAATTTGAAAAGTATCCGAAGGCCCGGCAGTTCAAAGACTACCGTGTGATGCTCGACAAGATGGGGCCGGAAATTGATGGCGTGGTCATCGGCACGCCGGACCACACGCACGCGGTCATCGCCATGGAAGCGATGCGGCGCGGCAAGCACGTCTATTGCGAGAAACCGCTGGCCCACACCGTGCATGAGGTGCGCGCGCTGATGGCGGCGGCGAAGAAACACAAAGTGGTGACGCAGCTCGGCAACCAGGGGCATTCGAGCGACGCCATCCGGCGCGTGTGCGAATGGGTGTGGGCCGGGGCCATCGGCAAGGTTCACACCATTCACGCCGGGTGCAACGCGTTCAAGAATGTGTACTGCCAGATTCCGAACCTCGGCAAGCTGGGCGAGAAACACGAGGTGCCCGCCACGCTCGACTATGACCTGTGGGTTGGCCCGGTTGAGTTTCGTCCTTACTCGCCGCTCTGGGTGCCGTGGAATTGGCGCGGCTGGATGCACTTTGGCGGCGGCACCATTGGTGACTGGATTTGTCATGTGGTGGACCCGGCCTATTGGGCGCTCGGCCTGGATGCGCCGGCCACCGTGCAGGCGGAAGTCATCGACTACGATCCGGCCAAGCACGGGGCGACCTATCCGTCGGGCACGAAAATCACGTTCGAGTTTCCGGCCAAGGCGGAACGCGGCGCGGTCAAGCTGGTCTGGCATGATGGAAACACGGCGATACCGAAGCCGGCCGATTTCCCGGCGGACGAAAAGGTGCCCAGCACGGGCGCCATTCTCTTCGGCGACAAGGGGATGATCGTCCACGGCTCGCATGGCGGGACCGGCTGCCATCTCCTGCCGGAGCCGCTCATGGAACAGTTCTCCGCCAAGAACGCGCCCGGGCAAAAAATTGCCCGCGTGAAGGGCCACGCGTGGGACTGGGCCGAAGCCATCCGCACCGGCCGTCAGGCGGGTTCGAACTTCGACTACGGCGGCCCGCTCACGCAGGTCGCGCTGCTCGGCCTGATCGCCATCCGCTTCCCTGGCCAGAAACTGCAATGGGACGACCAGGCCGCGAAGTTCACCAACCACCCGGACGCGAACGCCTGGCTGCAATCCGCTTATCGGAGCGGATGGAAACTCTAAGCTCGTCGTCTTTAGTCGGATTCGTGAGGGAGGCGCGGCACCCCAACGTCGGCTGCCTCAGCCTTAAACATCCGAGGCGCGTCAAGATGCGCAGGGCGCCTCCAGGACTCACGGGGAACATTGCGTTGCGCCCAGCGGTGAATCACGCTGCCAACAATTCCGATTGAGCGATTTTTTACAACGTGTCGGCCAAAGCATCGCGAGTCGTCAGATGATTCCCGATGATGCGCCCGCCGTCGTCGCCGTTTCAGGCGGCGTGGATTCGATGGTCCTTCTCCACACGCTCGCCAACCTCGCCCCCTCACACCGCTGGCTTCTTACCGTGGCGCATTTCAATCATCAGTTGCGGGGGCGCGACTCGGACGCGGACGAACACTTTGTGCAACGCGCCGCGAAGAAACTGGGCCTGCCGTTCGTGTGCGAGCGTGGTGAGGTGCAGGCGCTGGCGTCCGCGCAAAAAATTTCCGTGGAGATGGCCGCACGGCGGTTGCGCCACGAGTTCCTCGCGCGCGCCGCCCGACAGCAGGGCGCGCAACACATCTTCCTCGCGCATCACGCGGATGATCAGGTGGAACTGTTCTTCCTGCGCCTGCTGCGCGGTTCAGGCACGCAGGGACTCGGCGGCATGGAGTGGAGTGCGCCTTCGCCGGCGGACCATCCCATCGCGTTGTTGCGTCCGTTGCTGGGAAAATCCAAGGCCACGTTGCTCGAACATGCGCGCGCGGAAAAAATTTCCTTCCGCGAGGACGCCAGCAACCAGTCGCTCGACATTCCGCGCAACCGTCTCCGTCACGAATTGCTCCCGCTGCTGCGGCGCCATTACGCGCCCGCCCTTGAGCGGGTCGTGTTGCGCTCGATGGAACTCTTGCATGACGAAGGCGAGTTCGTGACGCTCGAAGCCATCGCGTGGCTGGAGCAGAAACGCAGCGGCGCGTTCGACACGCTGCACCTCGCGCTGCAACGTCGCATCCTGCAAGTCCAGTTGCTCGGCCACGGCGTCGTGCCGCAGTTCCAGCACGTCGAACACCTGCGTCGGCGCGTGGACGAGTGGCTCACGGTGTGCGCCGGATTCATCTGCCGCCGTCGCGCGTCGGGCGAGGTCGAGGCGCGCCCCGTCCAGTTCACGCGGTTTTACTCCGGCGAGGCGCACGTCACGCTCGGCACGCGCGCCGGCCGCACGGCCTGCGAATCGGCGGTGCTGATGTGGAAGTTCACGAGGGACGGCGCCCGGCCCGCACCCCGCGAGCACACGGAATTTTTTGACGCCGACGCCGTGGGCCGGAGCATCGTGCTGCGGCACTGGCGCGAAGGCGACCGCTTCCAACCCATCGGCCTGGCGCAGCCGGTGAAGCTCCAGGATTTTTTC
>JAYVNY010000257.1:0-3325 GCA_043758205.1 Akkermansia sp. | reverse complement strand
GTCTTTCGCCAGGCGGGCCTGGCGGAAATGTCGCGCGATCAGTTTCGCGCGGAGTTCTGCCTGCCGTTCAAAAAATTCTACGACAAGTTCCTGCCCAGCATTTCGATGGAACAACTGGAGGCGTGGTTCCACGGGCGGTTCAAGGAATGCCAGGACTCCATCACGCCCCTACCTCACGCGCGCGAGTTCTTGGAATTCTGTCGCGCGCGCGGCTTGCGCACTTTCGTGCTGACGGCGGTTCACCAGAGCCACTGGCGCGCGCAGGCGGAGACGGCAGCTTTCGTGGACTTCATTGACGAGGCGTTCGTGGGTGTGCACGACAAGCGGGAGAAGATTCACGCCATCCTCGCGCAGCATCAGCTCGTGGCGGCCGAAACGCTTTTCATCGGCGACATGCAACACGACATCGAGACGGCGCGGCATGGCGGCGTCCATTCAGTGGGCGTGCTCACGGGCTACAATGATCTGGCCCAACTGCGTGCGGCGGAACCGGACTTGATCGTGGAACATCTTGGCGAACTGCGCGGGCTGCTCACGCGGCAGGAGATGGAATTGAAGCCCGCCATGAACGGCGCGACTCCGCCGCCCATCGTCACCGTGGGCGCGACCATCTTTCATCCGCGCACCGGCGAGGTGCTGATGTTCCGCACGCACAAGTGGTCGGGGATGTGGGGCATTCCCGGCGGCAAAGTCCACGGCGGCGAGTCCTGCGTGGACGCGCTGCGCCGCGAGCTGATGGAGGAAACGAATCTCGCCGTGGACGCCATCGAGTTTGTGCTGGTGCAGGATTGCATCGGCTCGAAGGAGTTTTATCGCGACGCGCATTTCGTGCTGTTGAACTACCGCTGCACCGCGCGCGAACCGCTGGACGTGATCCTGAACCACGAGGCGCAGGAGTTTCGCTGGCTGCCGCTGGCGGAGGCCATGAAGTTGAATCTCAACACGCCGACCAAGGTGCTGCTTGAAGCATTACTGATCACCGACCACTGACCACCGCTCCCTATGGACACCATCACCATCACCGACCTGGAAGTCTCCTACTGCGTGGGCGTGCCGGACGAGGAGCGCGCGACGCCGCAACGCCTGCTGCTCACCGTGGAAATGACGCATGACTTCCGCGCCGCCGCCGTCGAGGACGAGCTGGGCGGCACCATTGACTACTACGCGCTGACGCAGCGCCTGCTGAAGTTCGGCGATGGCGTGCATTGGAAACTCATTGAGACGCTGGCCGTGGACCTCGCGCAGATGATCCTCGAAGACTTCGGCCCGCGCCGCGTGACCGTGGAGGTGAAGAAGTTCATCATCCCCGAGGCCCGGCATGTGTCGGTGCGGGTGATGCGACCGGTCCAAAAGAGTTAGCTCCGTTTCGGGCGTCCTGTTGAGACTCGTGCAACAGACAGACGGAGCGCGGGCTTTAGCCCGCACCAATTCTCAGTGAGTGTGACTCCGAGTAGCCCTACGCCTTCAACACCTCGATGAACGCCTCTTGCGGGATGTTCACCGTGCCGAAAGCCTTCATGCGCTTCTTGCCTTCCTTCTGCTTCTCCAAAAGTTTGCGCTTGCGGCTGATGTCGCCGCCGTAGCACTTCGCCGTCACGTCCTTGCGCAACGCGCTTACCGTCTCGCGCGCCACGACTTTCCCGCCGATGGCCGCTTGGATGGCCACTTGATACTGCTGCGTGGGAATCACTTCCTTGAGTTTCGCGGCCAGCGCGCGCCCCCGCGTCTCCGCCTTTTCCCGATGGACAATGCACGAGAAGGCGTCCACCGGCTCGGCGTTCACCAGCATCTCCAGCTTCACCATGTCCGACTCCTGATGGTCGGCAAACTCGTAATCCATCGAGCCAAACCCGCGCGTGATGCTTTTGATGCGGTCGTGGAAATCGATGAGAATTTCGTTGAGCGGCAGCAGGCTGGTCATCATCACGCGTCGCGCGTCCAGCGTCTCGGTGTGATCAATCTTGCCGCGCTTCTCGGAGATCAAAGCCATGATGTCGCCGATGCTTTCGTTCGGCGAAATGACGAAGGCCTTCACCATCGGCTCCTCGATCTTGAGGATGAAATTTGCCGCCGGCATGAAGGCCGGGTTGTCGATCTCCTTCATCGTGCCGTCAGTCATGGTCACGCGATAGACCACGCTGGGATACGTGGCGATGATGTCCATGCCGTACTCGCGGCGCAGACGCTCCTGCACGATTTCCAAATGCAGCAGCCCGAGGAAGCCGCACCGAAAACCAAACCCGAGCGCGACCGAGCTTTCGCTCTGGTAGGCGAAGGCCGAGTCGTTCAACTGGAGCTTGCCCATGTTCCCCTTGAGCGCCTCGTAATCCGCCGTGTTGATCGGATAGATGCCGCTGAAGACCATCGGATGAATTTCCTTGAAGCCCGGCAGCACCGCCGAGGGATTGCGCGCGTCGGTGATGGTGTCGCCCATCTTCACTTCCTGCGGCGACTTGATGTTCGCGGTGAAGTAGCCGGTCTCGCCGACCTCCAATTTTTCGCGTACGTACGGCTTCGGGTTGAAACTGCCGACCTCCTTGATGTCCACGTTTTTGCCGGAGTGGAGCAGCTTCACATGCTGGCCTGCGCGCAACTCGCCATTGAACACGCGCACATGCGTGACCACGCCCTTGTAAGTGTCGAAGTAAGAATCGAACGCCAGCGCCTGCAGGGATTTTTCACCGGACGGCTTCGGCGGAGGAATGCGCTCCACGATGGCTTCGAGAATGTCCTCGATGCCGATGCCGGCCTTTGCGCTGGCCAGAATCGCCGTGTCCGCCGGGATGGCGAGAATGTCTTCGAGCTGCTGCTTGGTCATCGCGATGTCCGCGTGCGGGAGATCAATTTTGTTGATCACCGGGATGATGTGCAGGTTCTGCTTCATCGCCAGATGCACGTTCGCCACCGTCTGCGCCTCGACGCCTTGCGCCGCATCAATGATGAGCAACGCGCCTTCGCACGCGCTCAGGCTGCGCGAGACTTCGTAGGAAAAATCAACGTGGCCGGGCGTATCAATGAGGTTGAGTTCGTAAGTCTCCCCGTTCTTCGCCTTGTAGAGCATCGTGACCGGATGCGCCTTGATGGTGATGCCGCGCTCTTTCTCCAAGTCCATCGAGTCGAGCAACTGCGCGGACATGTCGCGGTCGGCAATGGTGCCGGTGCGGTTCAAGAGCCGATCCGAGAGCGTCGTCTTCCCATGGTCAATGTGGGCGATGATGCTGAAATTTCTAATGTGAGCTGAATCCATCTTTTTTCCGAAATTTTCGGAGCGCGAATCTCGGCTAACGCACCCGGCAGGTCAACGGATTCGTGCGGCCGGGCCAAC
>JAYVNY010000256.1:0-4981 GCA_043758205.1 Akkermansia sp. | reverse complement strand
GAGTCTGCGGCGATGAAAGTGTGGTGCCACCTCGCCAATACGGAGCGCGGGCTTTCCAGCCCGCAGCAACCCGGGCCGCGCGGAAACTTTGGGAACTTCACGGTGCTGCCCGTCGGGACACGTTGCTGCGGGCTGGAAAGCCCGCGCTCCGGGAAAATATCACGCCACGCTTTCACCATCATCGAAGTCATCATCGCGCTCGGCATCTTCATGATGATCATTCTGTCCATCTATTCGATCTGGACCGGCATCGTGAAAGCCTCCATCGCCGCGCGCACCGCCGCCGACCAGGCCCAGCGCGCCCGCGTGTCCATGCGCGCCATTGAGGACGCGCTGACCTGTGCGCAGATGTTCACCGCGAACATGCCGCCGCAAAACCAGCAGGCGTATTACAAGTTCATCGCCGACATGAACCACGGCGATTACGGCACGATGAGTTTCGTGGCCCACCTGCCCGCGAGTTTTCCCGGCGTGGGCCGCTTCGGCGACAACGTGGTGCGCCGCGTGTGGTTCACCTGCGAAAAAGGCGACGGGCCGAACTTGCACCTCGTCATGCGCCAGGGGCCGATGTTGCAGGCCGTGGACGATGAGTTTCAGCCCTACTCGCTGACCCTCGCGAAAGATGTGACGATGTTCGGCTTTGAATGTTGGGGCCAGCCTGACCCCGTTAAACGGCCCAACGACTGGGACTGGGTGGAAGTTTGGAAGTCCACCAACTCCCTGCCCTCGCTCGTCCGCATCGGCCTCGGTCTGGGCGGCAAATCCGGCGAACCACAAAGCATGACCTCGAGGATCATCGCGCTCCCCGCGAAGTCCGTGCAACCCGAGTGGCAGAACGCCCAAGGCCCCGGCGGCCAGCCCGGCGGGATCAACCAACCCAATTCCGGCATCAACCGCATCGGCCCCGGCGGCGCTCCCAAAAGATGAAACTGCCCCGCCCACAACGCCAACGCCGCGCCGGCATCGCGCTCATCATGGTCATGGTCATCATCCTGGTCTTCGCCGGCCTGGCCGGTGTGCTCTCCAGCATGATGACCGTCGAGACGCGCCTCGCGCGCAACACCAGTTGGGACACCGAACTCGAATGGATCGGACGCTCCGGCATCGAGCTGGCCAAGTATGTTCTCGCCCAGCCCAACCAGGCGGGCCAGCCCTACGACGGGTTGAATCAAATCTGGGCCGGCGGCACCGGCGAAACGAACGACGCTCTCACCGGCATCTCGCTCACCGGCAATCATCTCGGCCACGGCACCTTCTCCGTGAAGATCACCGACGCCGACCGGAAATTTAACATCAACCTCGCCGCCTCGCCGGACCCCGCCTATCAAGGTTTGATCGATCAAGGATTGATTCTCATGGGCGTGGACGCCTCTGAGGCGCCGCACATCCGCGACGCCATCGCCGACTGGGTTGATGCCAACGACGACCCGCGCCTCGGCAGCACCGACACCGAGAGCGACCACTACCTCACCCTGCGCCCGCCCTACACCGCGAAGAACGGCCCGATTGATGATCTTACCGAGCTGATGATGATCAAAGGCATCACGCCCAACATGTATTTTGGCTCGGGCGGCGGCGCGGCGGGCCACAACATCCAGGATCAATACGCCCGTTCGCACGCGCGCCTGACCCGCCGCTTCAACAACCGGCGCGAGCCTGAGGAACCGACCTACCCGCTCGGCTTCGTGGATTTGTTCACCGCCATCTCCGGTCGCCAGATCAACATCAACACCGCGAACGCCAACGTCATGCAGCTCATTCCCGATGTGGATGGCGGCCTGGCGCAAGCCATCATCACCACGCGCGCCGGTCCCGACGGACAAGAGGGCAACGAGGACGATGCGCCTTTCCGCAGCGTCGGCGATCTGGCCAACGTGCCGGGCATGACGCCGCAATACGCGCAGCTTTTCGCGCGCTACTTCGGCACGCGCAGCACGACCTTCGAGGTGGAAGTGACCGTGCAGATTGACGCCGTGCAGCGCATCTACTCCGCCGTCCTCCGCCGCAACGGCCCGAACCAGGTCGTGCTGCTCTACATGTACTGGCGGTGACGGGTGGCGCGCCGTGCATCATGACACTGTTCTTGGTAGGGCGTCGTCGCTCCGCGCGCGCCGGGGAGCTTCAGCAAGTTCCGCAAGGCTTCTCCGCTGTCGGGCACGGCGCACGCGGAGCGACGCGCCCTACCACGCCCATGTTTTAAGAACAGTGTTCGGGGCGTGTTGCCCAAATCGAGAGGAGTTGCGGACAGCCTTGTCCGCAGGATTTCGCCGGATGATTTCGGCCTGATTTCGTGGGGCGCAGCGACGGCGGACAAGGCTGTCCGCCGCTCCGATCATTTGGGCAACAGGCCCTTCGGATGCACCCGGTGGCGCGCACCGCGCCAGTCGCGCCTTGTGGCGCGGGAAACTTTCTGCTCTGGTTGTGGCATGAACAAATTGCTCCAACCAATTCTCACCAGCGCGGGCGCCGCGCTCATCATTCTCATAATCACGGGCTGCACCACCAGCGTCACCGGACGCAAGCAGTTCATCATGACTTCGGCTGGCGATGAAACGCAGATGGGGCTGCAAGCCTTCAATCAAATGAAGAAGGAAGTGCCCATCAGCACCAACCCGCAATACAAGTCCCTCGTCGAACGCGTGGGCGCGAAAATTGCCGAGCAGGCCAAGGACCGGATGCCGGACGCGAAATGGGAGTTCGTGGTCTTCGAGAGCAAGGAGGCGAATGCCTTCTGCCTGCCCGGCGGCAAGATCGGGATTTACACCGGCATCCTGCCCCTCACGCAGAATGAAGCCGGACTCGCGGCGGTCATTGGCCACGAGGTCGCGCACGCCTCGAATCGCCACGGCGGCGAGCGGATGAGCCAGGCCGCGGCGGTGCAGACGGCCACGGCGGTCGCAGGCCAGGTCGTTTCGGAGCAATACTCGGCCGTCACCATGGTCGCGCTGGGCGGACTCGGGAAAGTGGGCATCGAACTGCCGTTCAGCCGCGCGCATGAATCCGAGGCCGATCACGTCGGGCTGCTCTACATGGCGAAGGCCGGCTACGACCCCGAGGAAGCCGTGCGCTTCTGGGAACGCTTCTCGAAGGCCAACGCCAGCGCACCGCAACAAATGGAACTGCTCCGCACGCACCCCGTGGACGCCAAGCGCATCGCGGATTTGAAAGGCTGGATGCCGGAGGCGAAGGCGGTGATGCCGAAGGGGAAGTAGGCCGACGACACCATCCGTTCACGCCGCAGCAAAACTTGCCGCGGCGTTTTTCTTTTTCGCCTCCACCATCACGGTCAAATTTTTCCACAGTTGCAACGCCCCAACCCTTCGCCTTGAATCTGCGCCTCTAAATGAACGTTCCTTTTCTGAATCTCCAGGCGCAATACGAGGCGTTGAAATCCGAACTGTTGCCGGTGGTGGAAAAAACTCTGGCCAACGGACACTACGTTCTCGGGCCGAACGTCGCCGCGCTGGAACAGGAGGTCGCCGCTTACACCACCGCAAAATTCGGCGTGGGCGTGAACTCCGGCTCGGACGCGCTGACGCTCGCGTTGCGCGCGCTGGACATCGGGCCGGGCGACGAGGTCATCACCACGCCGTTCACCTACATCGCGCCGGCGGAGTCCATCTATCAGGTTGGGGCGAAGATTGTTTTTGCGGACGTTGACCCGCGCACGTTCGAGATCAGCCCGGCGGAGGTCGCCAAAAAAATTACCGCGAACACCAAAGCCATCATCCCCGTGCATCTCTTCGGGCAGGCGTCGCCGCTCGATGAGCTGTTCGCCCTCGCCCAGCCGCGCGGCATCCACATCATCGAGGATTGCGCGCAGGCGATTGGCGCGACTTACCAAGGCAAGCCCGTGGGCAGTCACGGCGCGCTCGGCTGCTTCAGCTTTTATCCCACAAAGAACCTCGGCGCGGACGGCGACGGCGGCATGGTCGTGACGAACGACGAGGCGCTGGCGAAGAAGTTAAAGATGCTCCGTGTCCACGGTATCGAGCGCCGCTACTTCCACGATCTGCACGGCTACAATTCCCGCCTCGACGAACTGCAAGCCGCGATCCTGCGCGTGAAGCTGCCGCACCTGAACAAGTGGAACGCCCGCCGCGCAGAGATCGCCGCCGCCTACACGAAAGGACTGCAAGGTTTGCCCGTCGAGTTCCCCGTCACTGCGGATGGGAACAGCCACATCTTCCACGTCTATGCGCTGCTCACCGACCGTCGCGATGCGCTGCACAAACATCTCGCCGACAACGGCGTGCCGTGCCTCATCTACTACCCGCAGCCGCTCCACTTGCAAAAAGTGTACGAGACCCACGGCTGGAAACGCGGCGACTACCCGGTGGCGGAGAAAACTTCCGAACGCATCCTGCCGCTCCCGATGTATCCCGAGCTGAAGGTCGAACACGTTGCGTATGTGGTGGCGACGATTCGCGGGTTCTTCAGATAGCATCGTGCCCCCGGCGTCCCGCCGGGTCGGGACTCAGTGAAGACGTGCGGGCCTCGATGAAGTCTCGCGTTGAAAAAATAGCGCGGCTCCACCCGGCGGCACGCCAGGGGCACGTTCACAACTTCACGATCCCCGCCACGGTCTGCACGTCCTTGTCGCCGCGGCCGGAGAGATTGACGATCACGAGGGCGTCCTTGGACATTTTCGGCGCGCGTTCCATGCAGGCGGCGATGGCGTGGGAGGATTCGAGCGCGGGAATAATGCCTTCCAGTCGCGCCAGTTTTTGGAAGGCCGCCAGCGCCTGATCGTCCGTGGCATAGGAATACTCGACGCGCTTTTCATCGTGCAGCATGGCGTGCTCGGGACCGACGGCGGCGTAATCAAGTCCGGCGGAGACGGAGTGCGTGAGTTGAATCTGCCCGTTCTCGTCCTGGAGAATGTAGCTGCGCGTGCCTTGCAGCACGCCGAGCGAGCCGCCGTGAAAACGCGCCGCGTGTTTCTCCGGCAGGATGCCGAGACCGCCCGCTTCCACGCCGA
>JAYVNY010000255.1:0-26832 GCA_043758205.1 Akkermansia sp. | reverse complement strand
CAGGCCGCTTCAACGTCTAGCCGACCGAGGGTTTCAGAACTTCCAGTGCCTTCCCGCCCAGCGATAGTGAAGCGGCGTGAACGCCGCGCTCCTGCGTGGCTTGACCGCCACTTCCAATCGCACCCGACTTCCACACGCGGGAATTTCCGTCCCTGAGCGCGACCGTTGAGTTCGGCTCACGGCGTCGGCGGGCACGGGCGAATCCTCCACGAGTGGAAAGCCGAATTTCCTCACGAAGAAGCCAAGCACCTCGTCGCAATCGCGAAAGACGATGGCGAGGGATTATCTCATGACCGCGAGCGCGCCGCGCTCACGGCTCCGTGGCCACGCGGAAGTAGCGGAAGCCGGAGTTGGTGGTGCGAAATTGCACGGGGCCGCCATTGCCAGGCACGCCGGTGGCGAGGGTGCTCCAACTGCTCATCACCCCGGCGGCTTCCACACGGTAGGTGAGGCCGGTGTCGGAGAGCCAGGTGATACGGTTGGTCGTAGCGTTCTCGCGGATGATAGAGAGTTGCACGGGGCCGCCCGCGCCTTCCCACGCGCCGGCATCTGCGCCCGAGCCTTGCGGACGGGGGACGCCGCGCTGGTCGGTGGGCGGGAAATTGCCGGGGTCGGCGAAATTCAACGCGGGACTGCCCACGCGCAGGGCCATGGTCGGGGTCGGGCCGCCGTTGTTGGCGAGAGGGAGCAAGCGCGCATCGGTGTTGCTCAAGCTCGTGCCGGAAGTCCACGCGGGGGTGGCGTCGGAGGAAAGGCTGTGGCCGAGGTCGGTGATGGGGCCGCTGATGTTGCTCATGGGGGTTGAGTTGATGGAGTTGCCCTGCAGGATGGAATTTTTGATCTGGGCGGAAGCACCGCTCAAAAAGCAGCCGCTGCCTTCAGAGGTGGATTTGGCATTGCTGATGCGATTGTTGGCCACAGTGCAGCTCTCAATGGTCGCAGGCACGCCCAAAGCGGCTAGCGCCCCACCTCGACCGTTGTTAGCGGTCCCGGGCGAAAGAGAGTTCAGTGTCGCGGTGCAGTTGGTCAGGTTGAGCCATCCTGATTGGGCATGGATGGCGCCGCCCTGCGTGGTAGCGAAGTTTTCAGCCAGAGTGCAGCGAGAGAAACGGCCGGTACTGGCGACGTGGGCGAAGGCACCGCCGTAAGCCTCGCCGATCACAGAAGGGTCGAAAATGCCGCCCGTTTGCCGAAACGTCGTGCCGGTGAATCCGGCGTTGGCTGAGTTGTATTTAAATGTGCAGTCGAAGAGGGTGATGGATGAGTTCGTTCCATAGATGGCTGCGCCGGAAGCGAGACCAGCGAAGCCGCCATGGATAGGTGATGTGGTATCGGCCCCCTTTCCTCCCTGCACCAAGCAATTTTGAAAAACACAGGAGCGGGCCGTGAGGGCGGCGTTGGAAACGAGAACACCGCCCCCTTCAGCGGATCCACCCGTGAAACCAAAGGTGGCTCCGCTAAAGGATCCAGGATTGGCATTCGTTCCGGCGACGCGGCCGTTGGCGATGGTAACCCCGATCAATTGAAGGTTCCGGCCGGCGTGGACATTGAACAGGCGGTTGCTGCCGCCGCCGCTGAGCACGACGGAATGGCCGTTGGCATCAATTGTCACATCGGAAAAAACCTGCAAAGTGTTGGTCAGGTGGATGACGCAATCGGCGTTAAAACGCACCACGTTGTTTGTGATGATGGCCTGACGCAATTCGATGTCCGAACAGGTGGAAACCACAAAGCCTTCCGGCGACGTGACGGCGAAAATCTGGTCGGCGGTGGCAGCGATTCCGTCCTGGGAAGTCATCACGACACGGAAATGATACTGGCCCACGGCGAGCCCGCCGAGGCTTCTGGAGACGGGAACGGCGGCCGAACCAGCGGCCAGCGCCTGCGTGGAAGTGGTGTTGCCATAGGCGGCCGTCGGCCCCCACTCGAAATGCACGCCGGTAGGCAGGCCGTTTGGATTCACCAGGCAGTTGAGCGTGACCAGGTTGCTCGTGACCGTGCCAGGCTGGATGGTGACGGTAGGGATGTGCAAAGTGCTGCAGGCCTCGTCCGCACTGTAGAAATCTTCTCCGGTGTTGATTCTTCTGAACCTCATGCGGAAGTGATAGACCGTGCCCGGAACCAGTCCGGTGGCCGTCGTTTCGAGAAGGGTGGACGAAAACCCGTTCGGTGGGCCGGTCTGAATGGGGGTGACCTGTCCGTAGTTGGTGGTCAACCCATATTGATAAGCGAAATCGGTGATGCTTCCGTTGATCGAGTTGGGAGTGACGATGCCTTTCATTTTCGCCGTGGTTTCCGTGAGGTTGGTCGCCCGCAAAATCCGGATGTCCGCAGGCATGGAGCCGGTGATGAATTCACCATCGTTGCCAAGGACCGCCACGCTGTTGGTTTCGACCACGAGGCGGTAGTAGTACTGCCGGGAATCAGTCAGGTTCGTGATGGTTGCAGCGACCTGAACGACGCCAGTGCTGCCGAATGGCTGGGTCGGAGTTTGGACGCCCGGCTGATTCACGCCGTTAAGCGTGAGGCCGTATTGGAAGTACCAGACGCTGGTCACGCCCGGCGGGAGATTGGCCTGACCTCTCAGCGTGGCGCTGAACGGTCCCACGTTCGTGTCTTCCAGCGTCGTGACGAGAGGCGGCGGCGCGGTCGTGAAGACCACGCTTGACCCGCGAGAAACGCCCCACTCGTTCGAGGCCACCCCTCGCGCATAGTAACGAGTGGAAGGCGTCAGACCATAGACCGGCTGAAAGGCCAGTTGGAAACCGTCGGTGCTGCCATTGTAACCTTGCTGGGGGGTTACATTGCCAAAATTCGTCGTCAGTCCCCATTCCCAAAACAAGAGGCCAACAAACCCGGAGGCTTGAACCATCGAACCGAACCTGGCCGTGATGCTGCCCAGTTCGGGGACGAGAGTGAACGTCACGACCGGCGGAATGCCGGGGGTCGTGAATGTCGCATTGGTCCCGGTCACGATGCCGCTCGAATTGCTTGCCACCATGCGAAAATGGTACGTGGTCAACGAGGCGAGGTTGCTGACGCCGCGCGTAACGAGCAGGGACGAACTGCCCGTCAACGTCCCGGTGGTGGTGAGGCTGCCGTAGTTGGTGGTCAGGCCCCACTGGAAGTAAGCCTGGGTCGAGGCGGAGTTGGGGTTCACATTTCCATTCAAACTGGCGGCCCCCGCCACGATGTTACTCGCGCCGAGCGTGAAGGTGGTGGGAGCGGCGGCGCGAAGGGATTGGAAGGTGGCAAAGCAGAGGACAGACAAGGTGAGGGCGAGCAGATTTTTCATAACGAATCCCGGTGTTGATATGCTCCAATTTTTACACCGGGGGGGGTATGGCGAAAGAAGAAAATGGCTGGTGTGACAGTTTGAGGAGCGGGGGCAGGAAGGGCGTTGTCGCTCCGCGCGCGCCGGGCTTGGATTCAGAGAAACGCGCTGGACTGAAAGACGCCTCTCCCGGCGCGCGCGGAGCGACGACGCCCTACCATGGAGCGTCCCGCCCGCCGTGACGACGGGCGCGTCCGGGTGGGCGAGACGCCCGCGCCCCGGTGTGGGTGTTGAATCGTTGAACCTTGCACTTTCACCGCGCTCCTTTGAACCTCCGCGCCGCGCAATGTCTTCACCCGAACCACAGCTCACGCCGATGATGGCGCAGTATCGCCGCATCAAAGGCGAACTGCCGAAGGACGCGCTGCTGCTCTTCCGCCTCGGGGATTTCTACGAGATGTTTTTCGAGGACGCGCAGATCGGCGCGCAGTTGCTCAACGTCTCCCTCACTAAGCGCGGCGTGGTGCCGATGTGCGGCATCCCGCATCACGCGCTCCAGACCTACATCGGGCGGCTCTTGCGCGCGGGCAAGAAGGTCGCGCTGTGCGAGCAGACGGAGGAGGCGCGGCCCGGCCAGCTCGTGGAGCGCGCGGTGACGCAGATTCTTTCCCCCGGCACGCATTTCGACGAGCGGATGCTGCAGGCGGAGCGGAATAATTATCTCGTGGCGGTGGCGCGGAACGGCAAGTCGCTCGGCCTCGCACTGGTGGATCTGACGACGGGTGGCTTCAAGACGACGGAGTGCGAGAACGAAGCGGCGTTGCTCGCGGAGATGGATCGCCTGCGCCCGGCGGAGATCGTGTTGCCGGCGGAGGACGGCGCGCTGGCGGCGTTGCTCGCGCCGGTGTGTCGCGCGTTGCAACCGTATGACGACTGGGTGTTCGCGCCGGAGACGGCGGTGTTCACGGTGCGGGAACATTTCAAGGTGGCGTCGCTGGATGGGTTCGGGCTGAGGAATCGTCACGCGGCCATCGGCGCAGCGGGCGCGGTGCTGCATTATCTCACGCAACATTTGCGGCGCGACCTGGCGCATCTGACGTCCTGTTCGTTTTACGAGACGAGTTCCTTCCTCAAGCTGGACACGACCACGCTGCGGCATCTGGAGATTCTCGAACCCGTCCACAAGGACGCGCCGCGCAACGCCACGCTCTACGGCGCGCTGCACAAAACGGTGACGCCGATGGGCGCGCGCTGTCTGCGCGACTGGCTCTCGCAGCCGCTCTCGAACGTGGCGGACATCACGCGGCGGCAGGAGGCGGTGGGAAGTTTTCTGGCGGAGGCGGCGACGCTGGAGGCGTTGCGCGCGCAGCTCGCGGAGGTGCGTGACTTGGAGCGGACAATTGGGCGGCTGAGTTTGGGCAGCGGGAACGGGCGTGACTTGCAGGCGCTGCGCGTGGGGCTGGAGCAGGTGCCGAAGTTGAAGGCGGTAGCCGTCGAGGTAACGAGACGGCCATTCAAAGAGGATGATCAGAGACTCCTGACGTCGTCTTCTACGAATGAGACAGGCGAGGCGAGCGCGCCTTCGCTGCTCGACGAGTTGTTCAGCGCGATTTGCGAATTGCCCCACGTCGTAGAGTTGATCGCCCGCGCCATCGTGGACGAGCCGCCGCTCGCGGTGAAGGAAGGCGGATTGATCCGCACCGGCTTCGATGCCGCGCTCGACGAATTGCACAACGCGCGCCGCGACGGAACGGATTGGATTGCGAAACTTCAGCAGGATGAGATCGCGAACACCGGCATCACGTCGCTCAAGGTGCGGTTCAATTCGGTGTTCGGCTATTACATCGAGGTCACGAAATCGAACCTCGACAAGGTGCCAGCGCATTACACGCGCAAGCAGACCATCGCGAACGGCGAGCGGTTCATCACGCCGGATCTGAAGGCGATGGAAGGGAAAATCCTCGGCGCGGAAGAGCGGAGCGTGAAACTCGAATACGAGCTGTTCCAACGCGTGCGCGAAGAGGTGCTGGCGAACTTGAAGGCCATGCAGCAGACGGCGAGCGCGCTGGCGCAACTGGACGTGCTGGCCAGCTTCGCCGAGACGGCACGGCTTTACGATTACACGCGCCCGCAAGTCGGCGACGAGGGCGTGCTGGTGATTCGCGACGGGCGGCATCCGGTGCTGGAGCAGAGCGTGGTGGATGAACGCTTCGTGCCGAATGATGTGGAACTGGAGCGCGGCCTTCACGCCGCTTCCACGTCCATCGTCGAAAGCAGCGTGAAGCGGCCTGAAGGCCGCGCTCCGTGCGCACAAATCGCGCTCATCACCGGCCCAAACATGGCGGGCAAGTCCACTTACATCCGGCAGGTCGCGTTGCTCACGCTGCTGGCGCACACCGGTTCGTTTGTGCCCGCGAAGGAAGCGCGCATCGATCTCGTGGACCGCATCTTCACGCGCATCGGCGCGAGCGATGATCTGTCGCGCGGGCAATCCACCTTCATGGTTGAGATGAGCGAGACCGCGAACATCTTGAACAACGCCACGGCGCGCAGCCTGATCGTGTTGGATGAAATTGGTCGCGGCACCAGCACGTTCGATGGCTTGTCGCTGGCGTGGAGCATCGTGGAGCATCTGCATAATCAGGTCGGCGCGAAGACGCTGTTCGCCACGCACTATCACGAACTCACCGAACTCGCCGCGCGTTTGCCGCGCCTGAAAAACTTCAACGTCGCCGTGCGTGAGTGGAACGACCAGATCGTCTTCCTGCGCAAGATCGTGGAGGGCGGCACGGACAAAAGCTACGGCATCCAAGTGGCGCGCCTCGCGGGTGTGCCGAAGACCGTGCTGGAGCGCGCGAAGGAAATTCTCCGCAACCTCGAAGACTCCGAACTCACGCCCGAGGGCAACGTCCGTCGCGCCGCGCCGCAACGTGAGCGCGACAAACTCAAGCAGCTCACGCCCACGCCGCAGATGGATTTGTTCGGATGATGCGAAACGCAGTAGTGCTGCGAGGGCATCTGGCCACCGTTTGATTAATTCCGGGCGAGGGTGGGGCGTCGTCGCTCCGCGCGCGCCGGGCCGGCAGCGGAGGCGGCGTGTGGAACTGTCTGGAGCCTCACCCCTGCGCGCGCGGAGCGACGACGCCCCATCCGCGACGCTTAAAAACCGTGCCCAGTTGCACCCAAGCACCGCGTGGGCCGAAGAAATCTATTGCACTCCAAAAGTTGTTTGATACTTTCCGCGTCCTTTCCGCCGGGCGACCGGTGCGAAAAACAGCATTTTGATCGGCAGGCCGATAACTGACGACCCCTCCGGGCGCAGGATTGATGGTCTAGCTGCTACGAGCTGTGTGTGACGTGAAAGGTTAATTTTTTATGCCAGTTAAAACATTTAGGCCGCTGACGCCCTCGACGCGATACATCACGATCGCGGACTACAGCGAGATCACGAAAAAGAAGCCGGAAAAGAGTCTCCTCGAGATTCGCAAGAAGACCGGCGGTCGTAACCATTACGGTCGTGCCACGGCCCGCGGCATCGGCGGCGGCCACAAGCAGAAGTTGCGCATCGTGGATTTCAAACGTCAGAAGCACGGCGT
The DNA here is from genome assembly GCA_043758205.1 of Akkermansia sp. Classification (GTDB taxonomy): domain Bacteria; phylum Verrucomicrobiota; class Verrucomicrobiia; order Limisphaerales; family SIBH01; genus JANNGC01. The sequence goes on along the minus strand of JAYVNY010000255.1, from coordinate 19,962 downwards.
GGAAGCGACGGTCACCGCCATCGAATACGATCCGATTCGCACGGCGCGTCTCGCGCTCCTCGAATACACGGACGGCGAAAAAGCCTACATCCTCGCTCCCGCTGGTCTCAAAGTCGGGGCCAAGGTCATGAGCGGCGCGGTGGCGGCTCCTGATTTGGGCAACGCGCTCCCGATGAGCAAAATTCCCGTCGGCATCGCCATTCACAACATCGAACTGCACGCCGGCAAGGGCGGGCAGATCGTGCGCAGCGCCGGTTCCTCGGCCACGCTGATGTCCCGTGACGGCGGCTACGCGCAGATTCGTCTGCCCTCCGGCGAAATTCGCAAGATGCAGGAAGACTGCTACGCGACCATCGGCCAGGTCGGCAACCCTGAGCACGAGAATGTCGTTCTCGGCAAGGCCGGTCGCTCACGTCATCGCGGCATCCGCCCGATCAGCCGTGGTGTGGCCCGCAACCCCGTGGACCATCCGAACGGCGGCGGTCAGGGCAAATCGAAGTCCGGCGGCGGCTGGCAGCAGCTCACTTCCCCGTGGGGTTTGCAGGCCAAGGGTTTCCGCACTCGCCTCAAACACAAGTATTCCAACCGGTACATCATTGTGCGCCGCGATGGCAAACCTCTGAAGACACGCTAGAAAATTTTTGAAGTATGGGTCGCTCAATTAAAAAAGGTCCGTTTGTTGACCATCATTTGATGGACAAGATCGTCAAGGCGAAGGAAGTGAAATCCAAGCTGCCGATCAAAACCTGGTCGCGCCGTTCGATGATCACGCCTGATTTCGTCGGCCTGACCTTCAACGTCCACAACGGGAAAGTTTTCAACCCGGTCTTCGTGACCGAAAACATGGTCGGGCACCGGCTCGGCGAATTCTCCCTGACGCGCACGTTCAAGAAACACGGCGCGCACACGGCGAAAGCGGAGGCGAAATAGTTTATGCAGGTTCAAGCCATTACCAAAAACGTCCGCATGTCCGCGCAGAAGATGCGCGAGATGACCCGGCAGATTCAGGGACTGTCCGCGCTGCAAGCCGAGGCGGTGCTCAAGTTCGTGTCGCGCAAGTCGGCCCGTGTGGTCGCCAAGACGCTGCACAGCGCCATCGCCAACGCGGAAAACAACAACGGCGTGAAGCCGGAAGCGTTGAAGGTCAAGGAGGCCGTGGCGCAGACCGCCATGAGCTTCAAGCGTTTCACGCCCAAGGCGCGCGGATCGGCCGGTCCGATTATCAAACGCAGTTGCCATGTCAAAATCGTAGTTTCAGACGAATAAGTTATGGGCCAAAAAGTTAATCCGATTGGATTTCGTGTCGCCGTCAACAAAGACTGGCGCTCGAAGTGGTACGCCCAGAAGAAAGATTTCGGCAAGCTCCTCGCGGAAGACCGCATGTTGCGCACGATCCTCAAGAAGAAGCTCGAGATGGCCTCCGTCCCGAAGATTCTCATCGAGCGCGCCGCGAACCGTTGCCGCATCACCATCCTCACCGCGCGTCCCGGCGTCGTTATTGGCCGCAAGGGTGCCGAGATCGACAAGATCAAGGAAGACCTGTCCAAGATGACCGGCAAGGAAATTTACGTGGACATTCAGGAAGTGAAGCAGCCGGAAACCGACGCGCAGTTGGTGGCCGAAAGCATCGCCCTCCAGCTTGAGCGCCGTGTCTCCCATCGCCGCGCGATGAAGAAGACGATTCAGACCGCGATGGATTTCGGTGCCGAAGGCATCAAGATTCGCTGCGCGGGCCGTCTCGGCGGCGCGGAAATCGCCCGCGTCGAGCAGTACATGGAAGGCCGCGTGCCGCTCCACACCCTGCGCGCCAACATTGACTATGGCTTTGCGGAAGCGAAGACCATTTACGGCAAGCTCGGCATCAAGTGCTGGATTTGCAAAGGCGAGGCCACCTCGAAGGAACTCAAGCGTCAGGAACGCCCGGCGCGTCCCATCGAACCGAACCCGGCTCCGGCGGCGGCTCCGGCGGCGTAATCGTCCTGAAGTTTTTCACGAAAGAGCAATTGGAGAAATCCGGTTGCTCTTTTTCTTATCCCCGGAGTGCTGGAAGCCGGCGCTCCAGGCACTTCGCTCACCGACCAAGGTTAACTCTTCGCCTGCATCAGCAGCACGCGCGCCTTTTCCAGTTGCCCCGCCTTGCCGAGCAGCAGCACTTGGTCGCCCGCCAGCAGTTCATCGTCCGGGCCGGGGTTCACCGTCGTCACGCCGGCGCGTTCGAGGCCGACGATGGTGGCACCCGTTTCGGAGCGCAGCGCGAGTTCGCGGATGAGGCGTCCGTTGGCGATGCACTCTGGCGTGATGGTCACGGCGGCGAGTTGCGCCTGGACGAGCAGGCCGGCGAGCGACGGGTTTCGCCGCTCGGTGACGACGGTGGGTTGATCCAAGGTCTCGCGCAAACTGACCTGCGCCTTCGAGTAAATCCTCACGAACAAACGCCACGAGAGCGCGGTAATGATGGCGACGATGATTCCGAGCACGATGAAGATTTTCCACGACGGCAGAATCGTCGCGCTCAAGCCGAGCAGCACCGCGGCCATGAGGATGACACCGGCGATGGTCACGCCGTTTGTGACCACGGACTTCACAGCGGTGCGGCCCGACTTGTTCTGCGTGTTGTGCGCGGCGGCCTCGCCCACGAGCATCGCCAGCGCTTGGAGTTTGCGGTAACTGGCGATGAGCAAGGGCATGGCCACAAGCATGGCCGCGAGCCAGAGTGCGCCGTCGAGCCATTGCTGCGCCACGGGCAGGCGACCCATCCAGTCGGGCCGTTGCTCGCGAATGTAAATCGCGGCGATGAACACGCCGCCCGTAAGCAGCAGGTTCAACGCAATTTGCCACGACCACTTGCGGATGAATTTCCCCACGCTCGCCCCCGAACGGCTGGTGCTCATCTCGCCCACCCAGCGCGTGTACACGTCCAGCGAGGTCGCGACGTTCTGCGGCGCGTGATGATCAAACCAGCCCACGAGCGAATCCGAACTCTTGATCAAATACGGCGTGAGCAGCGTGGTGACGGCCGACACGGTGACGGCGATGGGATAAAGAAAATCGCTGGTGACGTTCAGGGTAAGACCGAGCTGCGCGATGATGAAGGAGAACTCGCCAATCTGCGCCAGCCCCATGCCAACGCGCAAGGAGGTGCGGCGGTCATTGCCCGCGACGAAGGCGCCGAACGAGCAGGCCACCACCTTGCCCACGACCACGGCAACGGTGATGACGAGGATCGGCACCCAATACTTGATGAGCATCGCGGGCTGAATCATCAGTCCGATGGCCACGAAGAAGACTGCGCTGAACATGTCGCGGATCGGTTCCATCAGGTGCTCGATCCTCCCGATCTCGCGCGACTCGGCGATGATCGCGCCGATGAGGAACGCGCCGAGGGCCACGCTGTATTCGAGCTTCACGGCGAGCAGCGAGAAGCCAAAGCACAGCCCGAGCACCACGACGAGGAGCATTTCCTCGCTCTTGAATTTCGCCACATAACTCAAGAGGCGCGGCACCGTCAGCAGTCCCACGACCAGCGCCACGACGAGGAAGATGACAAGCCGCAGCACGGTGCCCACGACTTCGCCCGCCTCCAGCGTGCCGCTTGCGGCGACGCCCGAGAGCAGAGCAATCATCACGATGGCGAGGATGTCCTCGACGATGAGAATGCCGAAGATGAGTTGCGAGAAGTGCTCCTTGGTTTTGCCGAGTTCGCCCAGCGCCTTGACGATGATCGTGGTCGAAGAGATGGAGAGCATCGCGCCGAGGAAGAGGCTGTTCATCTTGCTCCAGCCGAAAAGCTGGCCGAGTTCGTAGCCCACGAAAACCATGACCAGGATTTCCAGCGCGGCGGCGATGAGCGCGGTCGTGCCGACCTTCTTCAACTTCCGCAGACTGAACTCCAGCCCGAGCGAGAACATCAGAAAGATCACGCCCAGCTCGCCAAGCGTGTGAATGGTCTTCTCATCTTCAATGCGCGGGAAGCGGAAGGAGTGCGGCCCGATGATGACGCCGGCGATGATGTAGCCGAGGACGACGGGTTGCTTGAGCTGGTTGAAAAGCAGGGTGACCAGCCCGGCGACAATCATCACCACGGCCAGGTCTTGCAGAAACGACACTCCTCCGTGCATACGCGCGGCAGCTTGGTCGGAGCCGCCGCGAGGCGTCAACGATGCGCTAAAAATTGCGGACAAAATGACGACGCCAGGGTGAGGACGGTTTGCAACCGGCAGGGGCGGGAAATTTCTGCGGTTTGAATCGAACGGAAACGTTACGGGCTGGGCGGCTTCTGCCAGTTGTAAACCGGCCGAACGCTACGTTCCTTCCATCGATATTAAAAAATACACCGGCCCGCCGGTGAGCATGATGGAAGGAAGAAAGAACCCCGCGCTCCCCGGATCCGTAGCCACTGCGAAGACGAATTGATTCCGTTGCGACGACAGTTAGTGTCCCGCCATGCGTCAACTGGCCGTTGTTCTTTTGGTGCTGGCGGGACTGGCCGGTGCCCGCCTTGCGCCAGCCGCCGAACGGAACACGAACTGGGCGGTGCGCGTCGAGCACGACGGCCTGCCGAACCTCCATCGCGTGACCACCAATCTCTACCGGTGCGCGCAGCCGACCACCGATGGATTGAAAGCCGCCGAGAAGCTCGGCATCAAGACCGTCATCAGCCTGCGCGCCTTTCACAACGACAAAGACGAGGTGGAGTCCACGACGCTGCGCACCGAGCGCATCCGCTTCAACACCTGGCATCCCGAGGACGAGGACGTGGTGCGCTTCCTCAAGCTCGTGAGCAACACGAACAACGGACCGTTCCTCATCCATTGCCTGCACGGCGCGGATCGCACCGGCACGATGATCGCCATCTACCGCATCGCCATCGAAGGCTGGACGAAGCAGGACGCGATCAAGGAAATGACCACCGGCGGTTTCGGCTATCACACGGTGTGGAGGAACCTGATCCAATATTTGAACGAACTGGACGTTGAGAAGTTGAAGAAGCAGGCCGGGCTGAGGGGGGCAAATTCCAAAATCCAAAATCCAAAACTCAAATAAATTCCAACCAAAAAAAAAATTCCCGGCGTCCCGCCGGGCCGCAGCCTTCGAGTTTGGGATTTGAGATTTGGAATTTTCCGCTACGGTTCAGCTCATGAAACTGATTGCGCTCCTCGCCATGATCGCCGTAGCCGGTTCCACGCACGCCGCGTTGCTGGATTTCCTCAAGCCGAAGACCAACGCCACGAGCGTGACCGGCGCGGCGCTGCCCTCGCTCGCCGGGCTTTCGCAGGTTCAGGTCGCGGAGGCCTTGAAGCAGGCGCTCGGCAAAGGCGTGTCCAGCGCCATCACCAATCTCGCCAAGCCCGACGGCTTCCTCGCCAATCCGAAGGTGAAGATTCCGATGCCGGAGAAATTACAGACCGTGGAGAAAACGCTGCGTGCCATGAAGCAGGATCAATACGCTGACGAATTCGTCACCACCATGAACCGCGCCGCCGAAGCCGCCGTGCCCGAGGCGCTGCCCATCTTCACCGACGCGCTCAAAAGCATGACCATTGACGACGCGAAGAAGCTGGTCAGCGGCACGAATGATTCCGCGACGCAGTTCTTCAAGACGAAAGGCGAGAAGCAGATTCAGGAAAAGATGTCGCCCATCGTGAAGCAGGCCACGGAGAAGGCCGGCGTAACGGCGGCTTATAAAAAACTAGTCGCTCAATATGGCAGCGCGAACTCCTTCCTCTCCACGCTGAAACCCGCTTCGCTCGATGTGGACGCCTACGTGACGCAGAAGGCCAGCGATGGATTGTTCAAGATGATCGCCGAAGAAGAGGAACGCATCCGCAAGAACCCCGCCGCGCGCACCACGGAACTGTTGCAAAAAGTTTTCGGCGCGAAGTGACCTAAACAGTCCGCTTCATTCCCTTGCCATTCATGCTCCAGACTCAACTTCAGGCGACGGGATTAAGTCAGAGAAATGAATGGCAAGGGAATGAAGGCAACTCAACTGATCCCACACGCCACTCCACGCAGCGCGAGCCGTTCCAGCTCCGCTACTGCTTCGTCTGACCCGCCGGCACAAATTTCAACGACACGCCGTTGATGCAGAACCGTTTGTCCGTGGGCGTGGCGAAGCCTTCGCCCGTGAAGACATGCCCGAGATGCCCGCCGCACTTCGCGCACAGCACCTCGGTGCGCACGCCGCCCAGCGACCGGTCCTCGCGGGTAACCACGTTCTTCGCGTTCGCCGGGTCGTAGAAGGACGGCCAGCCGCAGTGCGAATCAAACTTCTCCTTCGACGAGAACAGTTCCGCGCCGCAACCGCCGCACACGTAGGTGCCCGCGCCCTGTTTCTTGAATTCATCATACGTCGCGCCGAACGCGCGCTCGGTGCCGGCCTGCCGCAGCACGCGGTATTGTTCGGGCGTCAGTTCCTTGCGCCACTGCTCGTCGGTCTTTTCGACTTTGGAGCCGTCGGCGGGCGCGGCGGCGTGGGCGGAAGGGTCGTTGGATTTCATAGGGGCAACAGGAACGGGCGCGGCGGCGCGCGGCTGGCATCCCGCCAGCAGCACGAACACCACGGGCAGAAATGAACGGGTCATTGTTGAACACATGCTGCTCATTGGTCGGCACACTAAACATTTCCTGACATCGCGCAAGGCCATGCCCATTTGGGGGCGCGAGCGGCAATCTCAAACGGACCCTCAATGGGACCACCGCCCGGCGTAGCCGGGTGAGAAAATTGTCCCAAGAAAAAGTTGAAACCGCCAAAGAAAACATGTTGCGCGTAGCAGGATTGGCGCGGCATAAACAGTCCGAACCCAAGAACACGTTCCAGCAACGGCGATCACACGCGCTCGTTTTCTGATTCAGACGTCTGGTCCGGGGTTCAGTCGGAATCGGATGAATACTGCACATGACCGCTTCAGTAGCTCCGCTCTAAAGGAGCACCGGCCTAGGCTGGGCGCGAACCTTTGCGATGCACGGCTGACCCAGGGCCGTTGATTTCCCCCCAAACAAACAACCAAAACAAACTATGAGTGCAAAACAATTGTCCCGGCTGAAGCGAGGACTTCTGCTGGTCGCCTGTCTGGCCCTGGCTCCCTGGTCGGACGCGGCCACGGTCACCAACTGGATCGCCTTCAACGACCATGTCCCCGGCCCGCTGCCCAGCCCTGGCGTGAATAACAACTGGGGTACGGCCGCGAACGCCAACCGTTACAACATGCGCGGCATCGCCGGCACCCCGCCCGAGCCGACGGCCGGAGTCTTGAACGACTACAACAGCGGTCTGCCCACGCCGGCCTATTTCATTGCCACTGCGGAGGGTTCTCCCGATTTCTTTGGTTCCATCCAATACCCCGGCGGCGGCACCCCCGGCTCGAACTTGTTCAACGGCATCGTGGATCTGGGCAACAACAACAGCGCCCTTGGCGTGCGCTTCAGCAGTGGCGGCGGGTATTCGGCGGTCACGCTCACCTTCTCGAACTTGGATCCCTCCTTCCGCTACATCTTTCGCGGCACGGCGGTGCGCGGAAACAACTATACGCGCCGCTGGACCCTGGCCTCGTTGCGCGGGGTGGATTCATTCACCAACGCCCACCAGGGTAGTGGCGTTTTCACCCGGGAAAATTTCCCCACCGGCACCATGACCAATGGCCAGGCCGCTTACAACAGCGGGGAGAACCGGGCCAACGGCGCGGTCATCGGCTGGGACGAGATCGCGCCCGGCGCGGATGGCGTCTTCACCGTCAAGTGCGAGCAGTATGTGGACAACCCTTTGCCCAACGCTCTGACGCCCGACCTGACCACTTATGGCTATGCCTTTGCCGGCATCATGCTCGCGCAAGTGGGCGAACCGGTGCCTTTGGTCATCACGGCGCAGCCCACGAACGCAACGGTCACGGAAAACCGCACAGTGAGCATCGCGGTCGGGGTCACGGGGAGTTCGCCGCAGTATCAGTGGTACAAAAACACCAATTCGCCAACGGCGATTTCGGGCGCCACCACGGCGACGTTCACCATCAGCAATACCGTGGTTGCCGACACCGGTGACTACTTCGCCGTTATCAGCAACCCTTTGAACACCGTCACCAGCCGGGTGGCCAGAATAACGATCAGCAACGACACCAACGGGCCGGTGCTGTTGAGCGTGAAGGGCGACGAGACGTTCCGAAAAATCATCCTGACCTGGGACGAGACCCTGGCCGTCGGGCCGGTCTCGGAGGTGAGCAACTTCATCATCTACGATTCGCTGCTCAACCAGATCATCGTGAACAACACCGAGTATTACGGCAACGTGATCGTGTTGAACGTGCCGATGCTGGAACCCGATGCGATCTACAGCGTGGAATCGGACGGCCAGCAGGATTTGGTCGGCAACACGACCCTGCGCGTCGGTGCGCCCGTCGGAGATCCCAATGGCGTGGTGTCGAACTTGCACACCTGGGTGATCAGCCCCGGCTTCACGCGCTTCCAGGCGTATTTGAACCTGCCCGCCGGCCAGACCATCAACCAGTTCACCGCCATGCCCGTGTATCCCAATGCGCCGAGCTTCGGCTTCCTGACCAACCAGACCTACTGGCCGCAGACCCCGCCGCTGCCGAACGGCCTCGACCAATACGCGATGCGGTTCTCCGGCCTCTTTATCGCGTCGGAAAGCGGCCTGCACAGCTTCAATCCGGATCACGACGATGACGTCCGGCTGCGCGTTTACCCCGGCCCGGACAACACTGGCACCCCGACTGAATTTACCGCCGCCTGCTGCACCGGCCTGCTCGACGGCCCGACGCTCGATGTCACGCTCGTCGCGGGCCAGCGCTACTACTACGAACTGATCGTGCGCGAATTCGCCGGCGGCGACCACGCGGGCTTCTCCGTCGTCCTGCCCTCCGGCCTCACGAACTCGCCCGTCTCGCAGCAACGGCTCGCCGTGGCCTTCGACTCGGCGAACTTGACCCAGGCGGGCTTTGCCCAGCAGCCGCAAAATCAAACCACGACGCAAAATCACACCGCGACCTTCTCCGCCACCGTGACCAACGCGGTGAACGGCGTCACCTACCAATGGCAGGTGAACAGCGGCAGCGGCTTCACTGACGTGTCGGGCGCGACCGCGTCCAGCCACACCACGCCGCTCCGCACGCTCGCCAATAATGGCGATCTCTATCGCGTCCTCGCCTACACGCCCGGCCTCATCCTGACCAGCGCCGTGGCCGTGCTGACCGTGACCGTGGACAACACCGCGCCCCAAGTGGTGACCGTGCGCGGCGCGCGCTCCTTGAGCACCGTCCGCGTCGTCTTCAACGAAGCCATGTCGGCCGCCAGCGCGACCACGCTGGCAAATTACACCCTGACCTCGAATGGCGTGCCTCTGGCCGTTAACTCGGCCACGCTCGGGGCTGACCTCGTGACTGTCACGCTCCAGACTGCGCCTCAGGCGGCGGGCACGGTCTTCAACCTGAACATTCAAAACGTCACCGACGCGGCGGGCAATCCGATCGTCCCGACCAACGTGGTCTTCCAAACCTGGACCTACAGCCGGGGGTTCGTGCTGAAGGAACTTTACCAGGGCCTCAGCGGCGGCGTGGCTATCGCCGAACTGCGCAGTTCGCCAAACTACCCGGATGCGCCCAGCCTCGTCCGCTACGGCACCACGCCGGAACTCAACACCTTCGATGAGTTTGACAACTACGGCGCGCGCATGAGCGGCGTGTTGATCCCGGCCGCGACCGGCAACCACCTCTTCTACCTGAGCACGGATGACAACGGGGAACTGTGGATGAGCACCAACTCGAACCCCAACGGCATCTCCTACATCGCGCGCGAGCCGGTGTATGCAGGCCGGCGCGTCTGGACCGGCGAATCCGCCGGCGGCGGCCGCCTGACCACCGCCTCTCCTTCCGGCGGCACGCAGGCCAACATCTCCACCAACATCAGCCTCGTGGCCGGCCAGCAGTATTACTTCGAGTCTTTGGTCAAGGAAGGCGGCGGCGGCGACAACATGGCCATTAGCTGGCAGACCCCGGGCGGCCTGGCACCGGTGAACGGCACCCTGCCCGTCGGCGGATTTATCCTCGCCGCGCTGGCTGATCCTGTTGGCGCAGTCATCAACATCACCCAACAGCCCGCGAGCACGAACATCCAGTCGGGGCAGACGGCTTCCTTCGCCGTGCGCGCCACGGGCACGAACGTCAACGGAGCCGCGCCCTTCGCCTGGCAATGGCAGCGTTTCATCGGCGGCACCTGGACGGACCTCGCCGGCGCGACCAGTTCCAACTACGTCACCGCCGCGCTGAATGTCAGCGACAACGGCGCGCAGTATCGCGCGCTCGTCTTCATCCCCGGTGCCTCGACCACCAGTTCCGTCGCCACCGTCTCCTTGGGCCTGCCACGCCTGAGCATCCGCAGGGAACCGCCCAACGCGGTGCTCTCGTGGAGTTCCTCGTTCACCGGCTTCACGCTGGAATCCAGTCCCGTGGTCCCGGGGGTTTCCTGGACTTCCAACGGTCCCATCGTCCTGATCAACACGGAGAACACCGTCACCGTGCCGCTGACCTCCAGCAATTCGTTCTTCCGTCTGAGGAAATAAATTAAAGTTAAACAGCCACGCCGAGGCCGGACGAAAGTCCGGCCTCGTTTTTTTGTTCAGCCAAGATGGTGAAGAAGGCTCGCCGTGGAGCGTGGCTTTTCGGCCGCAGCACAGGTCGCTGACCGGAAGTGTGGAACTGATCCGGCCCGCCTGAATTTTTCACGGCGAAGCGGACTGCCGACCGACCTCCAGGCAACACAGCTACGGTGAATTGCGCAGTCGATATGGCGCGCTAACCACATGCCACGCCTGGGCATTGCCCGCTTTCCGCCTCCGTGTTTCAAGCAATTGTTAGCACCCGTCTGGGCCTGATTTAATCACTGGCGATGCTGGAGAGGCAGTGGTTCTGGTCAATCTACGACCGGGACTGAATTCGTCGGTGAAAATGTAAACGTCGGGTGAGTTGCTTCCTCGCCTGTCCGCGTACACGAATCGGACGCGCTCCTCCGGGCATCATACGAATCGAAGGTCATGCAGGAAAAAACTCTTGGTGCCGTGCCATGTTCACGGCGGTCGGTCATCGGATTTGCATCAACGGCAGCACCATGCCCGCGCGTGGACGCGTCGTTACAGTCTGGTGGCGGGCGCGGCACATTTCGGCGAACTCTCGCCGTCCGCCTGTTGGCCGTTCTCTTTCTCGGCCTTTCACTCACGTCGGCGTTCGGCGTCACCTTCCGCTGGTCGGCGGGTTCGTATCGCATCTACATCACCGGGCCCGGCTCGGCGACGCTCAGCGATCTCAAGGCGGGCATGCCGAACGCGCTCGTCATGCAGGTCACGCCCGGCGTCTGGCACTTGCGCGCGAATCTCGTGATGGAAAACGGCGCGCGCCTCGTGCTGCACGGCACGAAGATCGGCGGCGACTGCAACGAACTGCGTCTGCAAAGCAACAACGACGGTTTGCCGAACGCCTACGTCCACGTCACCGCCGACTGGGGCACCATTGATATTCGCAGTACCAAGATCACTTCGTGGGACGACGCGGCGAACGGGCCGGACACAGAATCCGGCGCGCTGCGCCGCGCCTTCATCCGCGTGCGCTCCAGCCTCGCGGCGGACCACACGCCGCGCGAATCGCGCATGGACGTGATTGACAGCGACGTGGGCTACCTCGGCTCGCACGACGCCGAGGCCTACGGCCTGACGTGGAAGGTGATCGAGAACACGAACCAGTTCTACGGCGACATCAAGAACCTCTACAACTACGTGGACGTGTACGGCGACATCCGCCACAGCCGCGTGCATCACAATTATTTCGGCCACTACTCCTTCGGTTCCTTCGGCCAGCACCTCGCGGACAACGAGATGGATCACAACGTCGGCTACGGCTTCGACCCGCACGATGACTCCGACTATCTCGTGGTGGAGAACAACAACGTCCATCACAACGGCTGGCACGGCATCATCGCCTCGCAACGCTGCAACAACATCATCATCCGCAACAACGTCTCGTGGAACAACGGCCGCAACGGCATCATGCTCCACCGTTACTGCAACAACTCGCTCATCGAGAACAACCGCTGTTTCCACAACGGCGACTCGGGCGTCGCGCTTTTCGACAACAACACGACCATCGTGCGCGGCAACGCGTGCATCGGAAATTTCAACGCCGGCATCCGCCTCTCCGTCGGCCCGGCGGACAACTTGATCGAGAACAACGAGTTCGGGAACGGCGCGAACTTCGGCATCTATCTCTACAAAGGCGGCGACCTGCCGTTCCCCGGCGAGGACGGCCACCCGAAGCGCAACCGCTTCGTGAAGAACCACGTTCACCACAACGGCAACGTCGGCCTGCTGCTCACCACGTCGGATGACAACCTGTTCGCGGGAAATATTTTCGAGGCGAACGCGGGCGACCTGATGCTGGTGAACGGGCTGCGCAATCGTTTCGAGAGCAACGCCATTCCCAAGGAGGTGGAGATTCGCACGCAAGGCGCCCCGGATTTTCTTTCCTCCACGTTCGTGCGGAACCAACCCGCCATCGCCGTAGCGCTCGACGACTTCAGCACCATCACGTTTGAAGACCCGGCCAACCGGATTTTCGGTCCCGAGGAGTCGGGCATCGCCACCGTCACGCGCACGAATGGCGGCTCCACCATGACGCTCGCTTCGGCGCAGATCAGCCGGGCGTCGTTCGTCAACACGCACAACCTCACCGTCACGCCGGACGCCGGCACGGCCAACGTGACGATGGCGGCCTGGAACATCGCGGGGAACTTGAACAAGCGCTGGCTGACGCAGGCCAGTCCCACGACGCGACGCATCAACTACAAGATCGGCGACCTCACGCCGGGCGTGGGTTACCTCGTCATCCGTAACAACGTGGAGTTCAGCTCCACGGCGGACGCGCAGGGCTTCATCACCATTTCCGACACGGCCATCACCACGGCGGTCGTGGACTGGCAGGTGACATTGAAAAACTGATTTGCCACCCACGCCATGTTGAACTCCATTTTTACTCCCACAGCTTCAGGACAGCCGCAGATGAAATCCAATCTCTGTGGTCGCTCTGAATCTGTGGGAATTCGCCGGGCCGGCTGGCGAAGAGTCGCGCTTTTTCAAGTGCTCGTCTTGTTCTTCGGCTGTTCGTCGCACGCCGCGCAGTTCAGCGTTTCCACGGCGGCGGAAATTTCCACCGTGGCCTCGTTCGCGCAACCCGGCGACACGCTCGTCATGCAGGACGGAGTGTGGAACAACGCCGACGTTCTCTTCTCCGCCAACGGCACCGCCGCGCAGCCCATCACCCTGCGCGCGGCCACGCTCGGACGCGTTCACCTCACCGGCCTGTCACGTTTGCGCCTGTCGGGAAATTATCTCGTCGTGGACGGACTCACGTTCACCAACGGCTATCGCACGAGCGGCGACGTGATCGCCTTCCGCGAAAACACTACGACCTTCGCGAACCATTCGCGGCTCACGAACTGCGCGGTCATTGACTACAACCCGCCGAACCTGACCAACGACACCAAGTGGGTCTCGCTCTACGGCCTGAGCAATCGCGTCGAGAATTGTTATCTCAAAGGCAAGGCCAACGTCGGCGCGACGCTCGTGGTCTGGGTGAGTTCCACCTCGAACGCGCCGAACTATCACATCATTTCGCGCAATCATTTTGGCCCGCGCCCCGTGCTCACCGCCGCCTCGAACGGCGGCGAGACCATTCGCGTCGGCACGTCGGACGAGTCCATGAACCAGTCGCAGAGCATCGTCGAGGACAACCTGTTCTCCCAGTGCAATGGCGATGCGGAATACATCTCCAGCAAGTCGTGCGGAAACATTTACCGCCGCAACACCTTCATCGAATGCGCGGGCGCGCTGACCTTGCGCCACGGCAACGGCTGCGTCGTCGAAGGGAATTATTTCTTCGGCAACCGCCGCCCACTGACCGGCGGCGTGCGCGTCGTCGGCGAGGATCATCGCGTCTTCAACAACTACTTCCAGGACCTGGCCGGCACCGCCTCGCGCGGGCCGCTCGTGCTGATGCAAGGATTGGTGGCCAGCCCGTTGAACGGCTATTTCCAAGTGAAGCGCGCGACGGTCGCGTTCAACACCTTCGTGAACTGCACCAACTCCATCGTCATCAACGTCTCCGGCACGTCCGGCGGCGTGGGCACCACGCTGCCGGTCATTGATTCCGTGCTGGCCAACAATCTCGTGCGCCAGACGGCGGGCAAGATCGTGGACCTCCGGGTGGCGAGCAACGGGACGGAAGTCATTTCGTGGGAGAGCAACATTCTCTTCGGCACCACCCTGGGCATCGCGACGAACAGCGGGATTCTGCGCGGCGATCCGTTGCTCACCACGAATCTCACGGACGCGCTCTGGCGTCCGGCGACGCACAGTCCGGCGCTCGGCGCGGCGGCGGGCACCTACGCTTACGTGACGCAGGACATGGAAGGCGACACGCGCCCGGCATTGAAGGACATCGGCGCGGATCAGTTTTCGTTGTCGTCGCACGCGTCTCCGCCGCTGACGACGAATGGCGTCGGCCCGCTCTGGCAGCGCGCGCCCGGCACCGCGCTGGCGTGGGCGAATCCCGCGAGCATCATTTACGGCACACCGCTCGACGCGACGCAATTGAACGCCAGCGCGAACGCGGCGGGAACATTCGCCTACGCACCCGAGGCGGGAACGATTGTGGATGCGGGCGCGTCGCAAGTGCTCACCGTCGTCTTCACGCCGAACGATCTCGCGAGCTTCACCGTCGCCACGCAGAGCGTGACCATCACCGTGACTCCGGCGACGCCGACCATCACCTGGTCGAACCCCGCGCCCATCGTCCACGGCACCGCGCTCTCCGCCACGCAACTCAACGCCACGGTCAACGCCTCCGGCTCGTTCCAGTTCGATCCGCCCGCCGGCACGGTGCTGGGCGTGACCAACGCGCAGCCGCTCACCGTGCTGTTCACGCCCGACAATCCCACGAATTTTCTCCCCGCCAGCCGGACCGTGTTCCTCAACATCACCCGTTCCGCGCCGGTCGTGACGTGGGCCGCGCCCGCGCCCATCGAGCAAGGGACGCCGCTCGGCGGCACGCAGTTGAATGCGACGGCGAGCATCTCCGGCACGTTTTTTTATTCGCCGACGACCAACACGATTCTCGTCGCGTCTCCCGTGCAGCCGCTCGTCGTCACGTTCACGCCGGATGATCTGGCGAATTTCCTCCCCGTCACGCGCACGAACTTTTTGAACGTCCGCATCGGCGGCAAGACTGTGCCGCTTCTCATCTGGCCGGCGCCTGCGCCGGTGCTTTCCGGCAGTCCGCTTGGCGCGTTGCAGTTGAACGCCACGGCGAATGTCCCCGGCGCCTTTGCCTACACGCCGCACGCCGGCACCGTGCTGCCCGTGGGCAACGCGCAGCCACTTTCCGTGATCTTCACGCCGACGGACGGCGCGACTTACGCCACGCTGACCAATCGCGTGCTCATTGATGTCGGCGCGCTCTCCAGCAACGCGCTCGTCCGCGTCGCGTATCTCGTGCCGCAGAATCGCACCGGGCAAAGGCATGCCATCGCGTCCTTGCAGCAACTGCTCGTGCGCTACCAACAATGGTTCGCCGACCAGATGGAAGTGAACGGCTTTGGACGGAAGACGTTTGTCTTCGAGACCGAGCCGGACGGCGTCACGCCGTTCATTCATGAACTGCAACTTGCCGAGACCGATGCGTTTCTGCGCGCGGATATTTACGGCGGGCGCGTGATCAGTGCGGTGCAGGCGGCGGGCCTGCCCGTCGGTGCGGCCGGGCAGATGTGGTGGCTCATTCCCGAGACGCATCGCGAACACCCGGACGGCGCGATCAGCGGCGGCTTCGGTTTCGGTCACTACGAGCCGACGGCGGGCACGGCGGGCGGCTGGGCCATCAGCGGCAGCGACCGGCTGGCGCTCTTCGCCTCCACCTTCCACACGAACGCCGCCTACTACGACGGACTCGTGGTGCCCGACATCGGGCCGTTCCCGCTCGCGCAGGACGTGTCGTTCCCGTGGTTCGAGGGCGAGACGTTCAGCGGCATCAGCTCGTCCGCGCTCGGTCTGGGGCTGCACAATTTCGGCGAGGCGTTCGGACTGAACCTGGATTTCCGCAACGATGAAAATTTCAACGGCAACCTGATGGGCTTCGGCTTCCGCGGACTGCGCGGCATGTTCTATCCGAAAATTTATCCCTACAACTCGTGCGGCCTCTCCTACGCCTCGGCGCTCGCGCTGGACGTGAACCCGTTCTTCAACGCGGGCCGGCCCGTCACGGACCTGGTCGCGCCGCACGTTGAAATTCAAACCAGCGGCGACATCGCGCCGTTTAACGGCCTGCTGCAAATTGATTTCCTCGCCACCGACAACCAGGCGTTGCACGCCGCGTTGCTGACGTGGGAGACGGACGAAGGTTTCGTGATGGCGGACGAACTTCCGCTCACCGGCACGAGCGTTCAATCGAGTTTCTTGATTCCTTATTTCAACGCCGAGCGCACGAACCGTTATCGCATCACCGTCTTCGACCGGCAGGGACTGCGGCACACGGCGGAGACGACGATTCTCCCGCAGGCCACGCTCAACCGCTCGCCGCAGCCGTTCATCTCCGCGCTGCCCATCGTCGCGGGACTCGGGCAGGACATCGTGTTCAACGCCTCGGCCACCTTCGATCCGGAATTCAGCGCGAACCTGTTGGAAATCCAGTGGGACTTCGACGGCGACGGCAATTACGACACCGTGCCCACGACCGACCTCGTGGTGACGAACCGTTACTTCACCATCGGCAGCCGCCTCGTGCGCGCGCGCGTCACCGACCCGGCGGGCGCGACCGCCGTGTCCGCGCCCATCGCCGTGAACGTCACCGTCTGTCTCACCACGCTTTCGCCGCTCACGCGCTTCCACGGTTTCGGAGGCAGCGCCGGCACGATTGAAGTCGGGGTCGGCCCGAAGTGCGAATGGACCGTGGTGAACACGAACGACTGGGTGACGATCAACTCCGGCGCGTCCGGCTCCGGACCCGGCGTGGTGAATTATCAGGTGCTGCCGAATCCAAATTTTGCCGAGCGCAACGGCTACCTGAGCATCGGCGACGATGTGTTCCTCGTGCGTCAGCACCCGCTCGATTGCAATTACTCGCTCTCGCCCACGAACCGTTTCCACGGCTTTGGCCTCGGCACGAACAGTTTCAAAGTCACGTCCAAGGCCGACTGCGCGTGGCACGTCATCAACACCAACTCCTGGATCACGATCACGGCGGGCGCGAGCGGCGTGGCGACCGGCCATGTGTTTTACGCGCTGACAGCGAACCGCACCTTCGGCAAACGCGTCGGCCATCTCAACGTGCAGGGCGAGCAGTACACCGTCACGCAATGGGGCACGAACTGCGAAGTGACATTGAGCGCGAACGGGCGTTCACACAGCGAGTCGCCGGAGTTCGGCACGGTCAACGTCACCACGGCGGGCGGCTGCACCTGGCAGGTCATCAACACGAACGACTGGATTCTCGTCACCACCTTGGATCGCGGCACGAACAGCGGCATCTTCACCTATCTCGTCGGCGAGAACGTCACGACCGTTCCGCGCACCGGCAACCTCACGCTCGGCGCGCAGGTCTATGCCATCTCGCAGGGCGCATGCTCGTACAGCATTGCGGTGTCAAACCGCCTGCACACGTATCTCGCGCAAACCGGCACGGTGGCAGTGACGGCCGGCTCAGTCTGCGCTTGGTCGGTGAGCAACACGAACCCGTGGATCACCCTGCTCCCGCCGCCGGTCACCTCCGGCACCCAGACATTGAAGTATGTCCTCACTGCGAATCCCACGAGCAATCCGCGGACGGCGACCTTTCAAGTCGCGGGCTTCGCGTTCCGCGTCGAGCAGACGGGCAAGCCGTGCCTCTACGAACTGGTGGCGGAGGAAGCGTCGTTTTCTTTCGCCGGTGGTACGGGCGCGGTCGTCATCCGGGCCGAGCCGAGCTGCTTCTGGTCGGTCGCGAATTTGCCGCCGTGGATCAGCGTCACGAGCGGTGGCAGCGGGGAGGCGACGGGCGTCGTGGCTTACGCCGTCAGTCCGAACAACGGCGCGGTCCGCAGCGCCACGTTCACCGTCGGCGGCCAGGACTTTTACGTCGTGCAAGCCAGCGCGGTGCGCGACATCACGGTGCCGCCGTTCGCGATCAACAGCGGCCAGACAAACTGCCTCGCCATCACCATGGATGCAAAGGGCGGCGAGAACTCGGTCGCGTTCAGTTTGTGTTTCGACACCAACCTGCTCGCGTTCACTTCCGCCACGCTGCAATCGAACAGCGTCGGCACCACGCTCACCATCAGCACGCAACAGGCGTTGCTCGGGCGCGTCGGATTCAATCTCGCGCTGCCCGTGGGCCAGACCATGACGCCCGGCTTCGCGCCGCAACTGCGCGCCTGCTTCCGCGCGCTCAACGTCTTCGGCCGTCCCGTCACCACCCTCGCGCTCTGCGACACGCCGGTCGCCCGGCAGTTGAAGAACACGCTCGGCGCAAACCTGCCCGCGAGTTTCAACGACGGACTCGTGAACATCTTCGGCCTTTGCTCGCTCGCCGAGTCGCTCGACAACACCAATCTGAACTTCATCGTCAGCGGCTCTGGCTGGAGCTGCCAGACGAACGACACGCACGATTTCGCGGACGCGGCGATCAGCGGCGTGACGCCACACAGCGGCGAGGCGCTGCTCGAAACGACCGTGACCAGTCCCGGCGTGTTGAACTTCTGGTGGAAAGTTTCCAGCCAGCCGGACAGTGATCGCCTGCGCTTCTATCTCGACGGCATCGAGCAGGTTCGCATCTCCGGCGAAGTGGACTGGGAGTTCCGCACTTTCAACCTCACGGCCGGCCCTCACGTCCTGCGCTGGCGCTACTCGAAGAACACCGACACCGTGGGCGGTGCCGATCGTGCGTGGCTCGATGAAATTGTTTTCACGCCGCTGCCGCCGACCGTGACCAGTCAGCCCGCGAGTCAGCTTGTGGACGAGGGCACGGTCGCGACCTTCACCGTCGGCGCGGTCGGCCAGGGACCGTTCATGTATCAATGGCTTTTCAACGGACTCGCGCTGAACAACGGCGGCGATATTCGCGGCGCGCGCAGCGCCACGCTGAGTTTGTCGAACGTGCAGCCGTCGCAGGCGGGCGGCTATTCCGTGGTCGTCGCGAACCTTGGCGGCAATCTCCTGAGCGCGAACGGCACGCTCACCGTCACGCCCGCCGTGCCGCTCGGCGAGGCGCTCGACGCGCCGCAACTTACCTGGATCAGCGCGGCACCCGCGTGGTTCGGCCAGCCCGTGATCACGCTCGACGGTTTCGACGCCGCGCGCAGCGGGAACATCACGCACGGCCAGGCCACGAGTTTTGAAACGACGGTGCAGGGACCGGGCACGATGAGTTTCTGGTGGAAAGTTTCCTGCGAAACGAACAACGACCGCGTGGCCTTCTTCGTGAACGGCACCGAGCAGGCGCGCCTCTCCGGCGAGGTGGAATGGAGCCAGCGCACGTTCATCATCACGAACGGCGCGCAGAACTTGCGTTGGAGTTACACCAAGAGTTCCAGCGTCTCGCTCGGCGCGGATCGCGCGTGGGTGGATCGCGTCGAGTTCGCGCCGCTGCCCGTGAGCATCACGGCGCAACCGCTCGCGCAGATCGTGGACGAGGGCACGACCGCGTTCTTCGCCGTCACCGCCGGTGGCGCGCCGCCGTTCACTTATCAATGGCAGTTGAACGGCACGAACTTGATCGAGAGCGCGCTGGTGCGAGGAGTGACCAACGCCACGCTCACGCTTTCCAACTTGTCTGTCGCGCAGGGCGGCAATTACTCCGTCCTCGTGAACAACCTCGCGGGCGGCGTGATCAGTTCCAACGCCCTGCTCCAGGTCAACACGCTCGTCCCGCTCTCAACCGCGCT
>JAYVNY010000254.1:0-30917 GCA_043758205.1 Akkermansia sp. | reverse complement strand
GTAGCATCATGCCCCTCTTGCCGCGCGGAGCGTTTGGAGTGCGGTCGCTTCAGCGCCGCTTTTCCCTGGGCTGGCTGGTTGCGTTCGCGCTCATCCATTCAGTGCTCATCGCGTCCGCTGCCGAGAAACCCGTGAGCTACTACCGCGACCTCGTGCCGGTGCTCAAGCGGAGTTGCACGGGCTGTCATCATCCCGGCAAGTTGAAGGGCGAACTCGATGTCACCACGCACGCCGCCTTCGCCAAGGGCGGCAAACACGGCGCGGGTTTCAAGCCGGGCAATCTCAAGGACAGCCTCGTCATCGAAGAAATCAGCGGCGAGGAGCCTTCGATGCCGAAGGAAGGTGACCCGCTCACGAAGGCGGAGGTCGCGCTCTTCACGCGCTGGATTTTGGAGGGCGCGACGGACGACACGCCCGCGAACGCCAACTCTTTCAAGCTCACCGAGCCGCCGGTTTATACCCGTGCGCCGGTCGTTTCCGCGCTCGCCTTCTCGCCGGATGGCAAGCAACTCGCCGTCTCGGGATACCACGAAGTGCTCCTGCACGAAGTCGGCGGGACGAACATCGTCGCGCGTCTGCTCGGCGAATCGCCGCGCATCGAATCAATCGTGTATTCCCCGAACGGCAAACTCCTCGGCGTGTCCGGCGGAGCGCCCGCGCTCTTCGGCGAGATTCAGCTTTGGGACACGGCGACCAATAAATTGGTCCGCTCGATCAAGGCTTCGATTGATTCGCTCTACGGTCTTTCCTTCTCGCCGGACTCGGAACGCGTGGCCGTGGGCGGCGCGGACAAATCGGTGCGCGTCTTCTCCGTGAAGGACGGCAAGGAGTTGATGAAGTTCGACAATCACAGCGACTGGGCTTTTGGCACCACGTTCCTCGTGGACGGCCAGCGCGTCCTGAGCGGCAGCCGCGACAAGGCGATGAAATTGATTGAGGTCTCGAACGGCCAGTTCATTGACGACATCAACAAGCTGCTCGAAGGCGTCCTCTGTCTCGCGCGCAGTCCGAAGGAGGATTTTGTCGTTTATGGTGGCGACAATGGCGCGGCTCGCATCTACAAAATTTCCGAGAACCAGGGACGCACCGCCGGAAATAATGACGTGAACCTGATCAAGGAATACGAACGGCTCGGCGGCCCCGTGCAGGCTGTCGCCTGGTCGCCGAACGGCACGAACATCGCCGTGGCCGGGGCCGCGCCCGAGGTGCGCGTTTTCACAGCGGGCAAGGACGGCAAGCGCTTGGCGACTTTCAAGGGCCACGAGGGCGCGGTCTTCGCGCTGGCGTTTCATCCCACGACGAACTGGATCGCCGCTGGCGGCTTCGATGGCACGGTGCGGGTTTACGATTACGCGACGAAGAGCAACCAGCTCGTCCGCGCGTTCGTGCCGGTGCCGATCAAGGGACTGACGCAGACGGCGAGCAAGTAGGAGCTTGGAGCTTTATCCGGCCCGGTGTTTAATCGGCACGAGTGCTGCAACTCCTCGGACATCTCGCGCGGTGGATCATCCGCGCGGCTTATTCGCCTATCCTACCCGAAGATTGAAATCAGCGGGCGCGATCACAATCCGCGCACCGAACCGACGCTGCTTGCCGCCAATCACGTCAACTCGCTCATCGCTCCCGTCATCGTCGGACCCACGGCGGATCGACCGGTGCGGTTCTTCGACAAGGCCCCGCTGTTCAAGTCGCCGGGGCTGGGACGGCTCACGCGCGCGCGAACGCACGAAGCCGCCTGCGCAATTCAGTTACGTGGCGTGGCTCCAGAGTGACGAGCGCAGCGGGCGCGTGTTCCTCGGGACGGAGAATGATTTCTACAAGACCACGGAATGGTCGGGGCAGGACTTGGCGCCTAGGAAGTGAAGGAGCGCGGACCGCCGAGTCCGCGTGTTCTTAGTTTAGTGTCCCAAGTCAGCGTCGGTGACTGAGGCGCATCTGTAGCTCCGCGACAGTGAGGGGTGGCGACGTTTGGTGAAACATCGCGTGGCAATTTGGGCAAACGGGAATTAAGTCTCTCTTGGGGTCAACTGCATATCCGGTGCAAATCTCGCTGAGCGGTTGAATGTGGTGAACGTGAATGAAGCCCGTGCCAAGCTCGCCGTAGGTTGAACCGAAATCGAAGCGGCACACACGGCAGGCTGCGCCAAAGTGGGTAATGCACTTGCGCCGAGCAGTGGCATCGTGCTCGTAGGCGTTGACGGTGATGCGACGCAAAGCGCCCTCCCAAAAACGTTCGGATGCAGGAATCTCATCAGCGAGCACTATGGGCGCGTAGCCACGCTGGAGAAGGAACGCACGCCAACGCTCCTCTAGTTCGGCAGCCGCATCAGGCGCTATGATGATGCCGCTCAACTGCGTGTCCCAGTGAACGGTCGCGAGCGCGACGGAGTCGAGGCTGGTGCGTGGCAAAATCGGCTCACGGTCGGGATGCAATAAAACATCGAAACGTGTATCGACGTAGAGTGCAGAACGGCCTGGATCCGAAAAATGGTCACTCTCGAATGGAGTGTCGGAAGTAACAAAGCCAGACGCAACGATGCCGCGTGGCTCCTGACCTTGCCGTAAGAGGAAAACGCGGTCGCCGGCACGAATGCGTTTGCTGCGCCCGCAACTCCATCGCTCATCAAGAAAGCCTTGTGTGCTCGCGCAAGCGTAGTCGGCATCAAGCCTTTTCCACGGCCACTTCTTCGGGTTCCAGGTTAGGAGGTAGGTCTGCATCGCGTGAGATGCCTAATTGTTAAGAGAGCACTTGGCTGTTTTTGCATCACGCGGACTCGGTGGTCCGCGCTCCATTGCTCACCACGCCAGCTTCGCCGGGAAGTATTCCGCGATCAGTTCCTCGTAGAACGGGCGCAACTTCTGCACGTCCGGTTTCTCGTGGCTCTTGGTGTAGAGGTCGTAGGGGTTGAACGCGCGCACGGAGTCGAACAGCCGCTTGTCCTTCTCGTTCATCAGGAACTCGTAATCGCGCTCGCGGTGCGCCGGGTAGAACGAGTGGTAGCGCAGCATGTAGAGCGCCTCTTCCGGCAGATGTTCCTTCGTGACGTGGTAAATGTATTCGTCGTGGCCCCACGAGAGATGGACTTGGTCGAGGCCGCCGCTTTCCTCATACATCCCGAGGCGTGATTGGTAGCGCGGGTTTTGCGAATCAGGATTCGCGGCGAAAAAATCTTTGAACACAATGCTGTCCGCGTAGGCGCAGCCGACGGGGAAGGTGTCGCCGACCACGGCCCATTGCGGCTCGCCGTAGAGGCAGAGAATTTTGCCGAGGTCGTGGATGAAGCCGGTGAGAATCATCCAGCGTGGCTGGCCATCCTGACGAATCTGTTCCGCCGTTTGCAGCAAATGTTCGAGCTGCGTCATGTCCGTGTCCGGGTCGCTGTCGTCCACGAGGTTGTTCAGAAACTCCGCCGCCTCCCAGATGCCCATGCGCTTGCGGTTGAGCGAGAGAAACTCCTTCCGCTTCGCCTGCACGAATTCGTAGCTCTGGTGGGTGTGATTGAGCCGGTAGAATTCACGCACCGTCGGGCGCGCGTTCGACTCGTAGTTGCGGAACTGCTCCTGGGTCTTGGCCGCGTTGGTGCCGACGAGTTTGGTCGTGGGCGTCGGGTAACGCTCGACCAGCGACTCTTCCCATTCGTCCAGGCTCTGTAAGGGCTGCGCGGTGGTGCTCATGGTGCGGGTAAAGTGATGGGACGCGTGAATTTCGGCAAGCGCGCAATCGGCTGATGCAGGCAGCGAAAGGTCAGGCCGAGGTGATCCGGTTTCACCCGTCTCCAGCGTGCGCAACCCTTATCCGTTCCTTGAATCACTCCGGCCTCTTCACCTTCACCTCGATGTAGAGATCACGTAGTTGCTTCGCCGTCACGGCGCTCGGGGAGTCGGTCATCATGCAGGTGCCTTTGGCCGTCTTCGGGAAGGCGATCACGTCGCGGATGCTCGTGGTGCCGCAGAGGATGGCGCAGAGGCGGTCGAAGCCGAGGGCGATGCCGCCGTGCGGGGGCGCGCCGTAGCGGAACGCTTCGAGCATGTAGCCGAAGCGCAGTTGGGTTTCCTCCGGCGGAATCTGGAGGATTTCCTCGAACACCGTTTTCTGCACGTCGGGCTGATGGATGCGAATCGAGCCGCCGCCGAGTTCGACACCGTTGACCACGATGTCGTAGTGCTGGCCGCGCACCTTCTTCGGGTCGGTCTTGAGCAACGGGATGTCCTCGGCCACGGGCGCGGTGAACGGATGATGGCTCGAATACCAGCGGTTCTGTTCGCGGTCGAAGCCGAGTAGCGGAAATTCAATGACCCACAGAAAATTGAACTGCTTCGGGTCAATGACGAGCTTGCCATGCGTCTTGAGCACGTCGGCGCAGTAGAGGCGAATCTTGCCGAGGATTTCGCAGGCGTTGAGCCATTGGTCGGCGGCGAAGAGAATGAGATCGCCCTGCTCGATGTTGAGCTTGGTGGTGAGTGCAGCCTTCTCGGCTTCGTTGAAAAATTTAACGATGGGCGATTTCCATTCACCATTCTCGACCTTGATGTAGGCGAGACCTTTCGCGCCAAAACTCTTGGCGTATTCGGTCATCGTCTCGATCTGGCCCTGCGTCGCACCGGCCAGGCCTTTGGCGTTCATCGCTTTGACCACGCCGCCGCTCGCGACCGCGCCGGAGAAAACTTTGAACGTGCTCGCGCGAAAATCTTCGGTGAAGTCCACCAGTTCCATGCCGAAGCGTGTGTCGGGTTTATCAATGCCCCAGCGGTTCAAAGCCTCCTCGAAGCTGATGCGCTGGAAGGGCGTCGGGATGTCTATGTTCAGCGCGGTCTTCCAGACCTTCTTCAACAAGCCTTCGATTAGCGCGTAGATGTCTTCGCGATCAATGAAGCTCATCTCAATGTCCACCTGCGTGAACTCGGGCTGGCGGTCGGCGCGCAAATCCTCGTCGCGATAGCAGCGGGCGAGCTGGAAGTAACGCTCGACGCCCGCGACCATGAGAATTTGTTTGAACTGCTGGGGCGACTGCGGCAACGCGTAGAACGTGCCTGGCTCGCGGCGGTTCGGCACGAGAAACTCGCGCGCGCCCTCCGGCGTGCTTTTGAACAGCGTCGGCGTCTCGACTTCGAGAAAGCCCTGCTCGTCCATAAAGCTGCGCGTGGCGATGGCGACCTTCGAGCGCAGGCGCAAATTGTGCGTCATCTCCGGGCGGCGCAGGTCGAGGTAGCGATATTGCAGGCGCGTTTCCTCGGCGACCTTCGCGGCGGCTTCGGGGTCGTCAATTTGAAAGGGCAGGGGATCGGCGTGGTTCAACACCGTGAGTTCTTTGACGAGCACTTCGATGTGGCCGGTGGCAATCTTTTCGTTGTTCGTGCCGGTTGGACGCACCCGCACCTTGCCGACGATCTCGATGACGGATTCGGCGTGGAGCTTGGTGGCGGTGTCGAAGACTTCCTTCGTCATGTCCGCAGGATCGAACACCGTCTGCGTGCGCCCTTCGCGGTCGCGCAGGTCAATGAAGAGCACGCCGCCAAGATCGCGGCGCGAGTGAACCCAGCCGGTCAAAGTGACGGGTTGCCCGGCGTGTTCCGGGCGCAGTTCGTTGCAATGATGTGTTCGCTTCATGTCTTTGTTGTAGCCGCGTCTCGTGAGAGCGCGGGTAACTTGCGCTGCGAGATGGCCGCGCGCTCACGCGACGCGGCTACAAAATGGAGGCGGATAGTTGCTGTTGAAAAGGCGGGAATCAAACGAAAGTTTGGCAATGCTCACGCCGGGGGCGCATCTTGGAACTGTTGCTTTAGTGGGACAGCCGCCCCGGCTGTCATAGTCCTGCAAGCGCCCCCGCTTGCAGTTCGACAAGCGGGGGCGCCTGTCGGACTACTGACCGGCGAGGGCGCCAGGTCCCACTACCCAGCAACAGTGCCATGATGCACCCTCACGCCAGAAGCGCGGCTGTCTCGTCTCCGATCAACCGCGCTCCCATCCTGCCGCTGATAAGGCGTCGCTCAGCGCGGGAAGATCTGCACGTCGTCCACGACAGCGCGTTCGACAGAGCCGCCGGTGCGTCCCCCCATGCCGAACTTGCTGCCGCTCGGGAGCACGAAGCCGGGCAGCGCCACTTGGTTGAAGATCGTCGCGCCGTTGAACCGCACGGTGATTCCCGCCGCCGCGTCGTAGCTGATTTCCACGGGCACGGTGACGCCTTGCGTGAATGGATTCAGCGGATTGCTCACTGCGGCGACGCCGTTCGTGAATACGCGGATCCCAATGCTGCCATCGCCGCCATTGTCGTAGGTGTCGAAGCTCACGGTGATGTTGCGCGCCGTGCCGGGCCCGCTCTCGCCCCACGCGCTCGCGCCGAGGTCGCCCACGACGAAGCTGATGCCGTCCGCGGGCACGGGTTGGCCGGCGGGGCCAACGTTCATGTTGAAGCGTGCGGTGAAACCGTTCAGCGCCGGGCCGGCATAAGGTCCGTCGAATACGACAGTACCGTATTGCCCGCCGATCGTGTCGGTGAGTTGCACCGACTGGTTCGTCCACACCGCAGTGCCGCGCAAGGAAGCTGCGCCGAGTGCCGCATTGAAGTCATTCCGATACGCGTCGAGACGAACCAGCTTCACGCGCCCGAAGCGCATGGGCGTGCTGACTGGATCGAGCACCGTCACGCGTTCCCATGTCGCGTCAATGGATTCGACTATGGCGTTGCTCAAAACAATTTCGCTCCAGTTCGCGAGGTCGGTGCTCGTCTCGACGAGGTAGCCGACTCCGGGATTGGTGGAAGCCTTGCGGCGCACGAATTGGAAGTTGAGCTGGCGCGACGCGTTCACCGTAATGGCGGGAATTCCAGCCGTGCCACCCGGCGGCAGCACCGTGCGATTGCTCACCGCGAGTGAACCGGCGGTGGACGCGAGGTTGAACGCATACTTGGCGATATTCGCGACGCCGGCGCCGGATGGATTTTGAAAATCTTGTGAACCATCTGTAGCCAATCCATGTAATGCGCGCCAGTTCGCCAATGCGGCTCGCACATCATAATTGGCGCCAGCCGGCGAAGATGGAAGCCAACCGCCCAGCACGGCCACGGCCCGCACGGTGGTGCTGGCCGACAAAGTGAACGGAGCAGTGTAAACGTCACCGTGAGTCTCGGTCGGGGCGCTCCCGTCGGTGGTGTAACGAATCGTTGCGCCCACGGTGGGTGTGCTGAGCGTCACCGTCACGCTGCTGTCGTAGATGCCCGAGGCGGGGCTGATGAGCGCGGCTGGAAGTTCCGCGACGAAGTGTTGAAACGCACCGATGTCCGGGGTCGTGCCGATGGAGAGCGCGCTCGGCGGAACGATCTGCCGCGCGAACGGCGCGCTGCCGGTGAGTTTCTCCCAGCTCAGTTGCATCCCTGCTTCGCCACCCGCCTCGAAAAATCCAATGCGCAGCGCGTGGCGACCGGCGGAAAGATGGACTGTGCCGGCCCTGTTGTTCATCCCCTGAAGAAAGTTGTTATTCACCAACAACGGTCCGTCCACATGGAGCACCGAACCGTCATCGCTGCGGGTCGTGAAGCGATAATCCGCGGTCTCCGGCACGTTGATGAAACCGGTCCAGAGCGCCGCGATGTTGTCGAGTCCGAGGTTCACGCCCAGTCCGCCGAATGGATTTCCGGTTGTGCCGGCGCGATCGAGGACCGTGCCATCGCCGGGAGTCGTTTCAGTGCCTGCGCCAAAATCAATGCGCGGTGACACCGAACTCGCCAGCGGCGTCAATGCTTCAAGATTGCTCAAAGGCGATAAGAGTGTCGTCGAGGTTGAAGACATTGCGTAGAAGCGGCCCATCAATCCACTGCCCTCGGGCCGTTGAAAACCGCGCTGGTCCGCGCTCACACCGACGATGCTTGCTCCCGCATTGGCCGCAGGACTTCCAGGCAATAACGCGACCGTCCGCGTTGGCCCGCCATTGTTGGCCAGCGAGCCCAGAAAAAGATTCGCCGCCGCAACTCCCACCAGGTTGCCGTTGACACCGTTGGTCAACCCGCCGCTGCCGCCAGTGCCGAGGATGTTGTTCGCGCTGCCGCTCGTGAATGCCGCGCCAAACTGGGC
Organism: Akkermansia sp.; assembly: GCA_043758205.1. Taxonomy (GTDB): domain Bacteria; phylum Verrucomicrobiota; class Verrucomicrobiia; order Limisphaerales; family SIBH01; genus JANNGC01. The sequence goes on along the minus strand of JAYVNY010000254.1, from coordinate 22,847 downwards.
GATAATTCCATCGGTGCTGTTTCCTGCAGCGATCGAGTTCACCATCGTGGCAGGATACGCGTAGAGCAGAATCGCTCCGCCGCCGGTGTTCGCGGTCACGGTCAGATGGCGCAGGGTCGTTTCTTGCGCGCCCGTGGCAATGGCGGCGGAAAGCGGTGAGCTGTTCCCGGTGAACGTTGAATTTTCCACCAACAGCAATAGCGAGTTGTACCCGGCGTGGACCGCACCGCCATCGGACGAGGCTTGGTTGCCGGTGAAGGTGCAGGCGCGCACCACCAGCTTCCCAAAGCTGCGGATGCTGCCGCCGTAATCGCTGGACCCGTTGCTGAACGTCAGGTTTGCGACGGTGAGATTTCCGGAACCTTCCACGACCAAATGTTGCTTCTGAATCCCCGAAGCCACGGAAATGGTTACGCCCGGCGCCGTGGCGAGTCCCTGGATGGCCAGAGCGCCGCTGACGCGCAACGCCGCGAGGTCATTCGTATCGGACCAACCGGTGTTGAGCAATACGGTTTTGCCCGCGAGCGCGGAGGCGAAGGTGATGGTTGACGTGCCACTGAGCGAGTTCGCGTAAGCAACCGCCTCGCGCAGGCTCGTCACGCCATCGTAGATCGATGCCACGTCGTTGGTCGTATTGACGACGAGGCCAGGCGCCTCGACGACGCTGAGCGTGAAGGTCTGCGTTGCGGCAGGCGCGACACCGTTATCCGCGATAATGGTGAGCGAATAGACGCCGCGTGCATTGGGTGAAGGGGTGCCGCTCAGCAGTCCCGACGGAGAGAGCGAGACGCCCGCGGGCAGAGGACTTGTCGTATCAAAGAAGGGCACCGGACTGCCGCTCGCTGTGAAGGTAAACGAGCTGCTCGTTCCAATCGTGAACGTCGCGGCATTCGCGCTCGTGATCTGCGGCGCGATCGTCTGCAACTCGAACGCCCCGATATCGGGCGCCGCGCCTTGCGGGCGTGAAACACCGCGTTGATCCATCGCCGCCGCTGTCCCGCCCAGCCCGTTGTCCCGGGCCTGACTGTAAATTTGCAACGTCATCGTGAGCGTCGGCCCTCCGTTGTTCGTGAGCGGACCGAGGCGCGGGTTCGCGACGCCCACTCGATTTCCATTCACGCCATCCACGAGTCCGCCGGAGCCGCCCGTGCCGATGAGGTTGTAGCGGCTATCGGGATGAACGTTGCCGCTGCTGATATCCGCCGGCGAGTTTCCAGCTACGATCGTGTTTGTCATCGTGACCGTGGCGCCGCCGCTGATCGACAAGGCGCTGCAGCAGCCCGCGTTGTTGCTGCTGATCGTTACGTGCAGCATGTCGAGCCGGCCTAAATCAGCCAAGATCCCCGGAACGGCTCCAGTATTATTCGCCACGGTGCAATTGACGAGCAAGGCGCGGGGCGCGGGCGAAAGACCAGACCCGCCCGTGTAAAGTGCTCCACCGAGTGAAGTGGCGTTGTTCCGTGTCAGCGTGCAGCGCTGCATCGTCAAGGTGCCGAGATTGTAGATGCCGCCACCATATGTGCCGCGACCATTTTGGATCGTCAGATCACTCAACGTCAGAGTGCCGCTTGTGCCGCTGCCCCCGAAGTCGTACGCGACCAGAAAAGGACGGGCGACACCGCCACCATCAATCGTGATTCCAAGGTCACCCGCCACTCCTTGCACGGTGATATTTCTTCCGGGCGGCACGCGCAGCGCAGAAGAACCCCGGCTCGTGTCACTGACGTTAGTGAGAAAAATCGTCCGGCCTGCCAGGTTCGCCGCGAAGGTAATTGTCTGCGGGGTCACCTGGCCGATCGCCTGATTCCACGCCTCGCGCAAGCTGGTGCCCGTGCCCTGGCTCGGGTTTACGCTGCCGTTGTCTTCATCAAGTGCGGTCGTCACCAAAAGCGTTCCACTCCCCGGCGGAATACCCATGAACGTCTGCGCCGTCGCACTGTTCGGGGTGACGATCAGGTCCACCGCACCGTCCTGATTCAAGTCTGCGACAGATATCCAGGAAGAGCTATACGATGGCGCGAGTTGTGCGCCGTAAGAAAAGGTGCCGTTGCCCGCGCCGCGCAGTATGGACAACACATCGTAAAGACCGTCCCCTGCGTCAGCGACGAAGACGAGATCCAGCACGCCATCCCCGTCCATGTCCTGCGCCAGGAGACGGGAATAGGGCTGCACGTAAGTGTTTCCGGCGGGGCGCGCCCGGTAAGTTCTCATACCGCTGACTTCGTCCAGCGGTCCCACGTCAGTGCGCAATGTCCCGAACGTGCCGTCGCCATTTCCATCCACGACAGCCACGTTGTTGTCGGCACCCGTGTTTCCGTACGTCTGGTCGCTGTTCAAGGTGAAGGCGAGGTCGAGTCTGCCATCCCCGTTGAAATCACCGGTGGCCAAAGCCGACAGGTTGCCGAGAAGACTCATTTCGCGCGCGCGCCGGGTGAATGTCCCGTTCTGGTTGTTATAGAAAACAGCGATGGCGTGCCCCAACGGATTGCTCACAATAAAATCCGGCCACGTGTCACCGTTGAAATCACCCACGACGACGTCGCGTGTGTCTGCGTAGTCGGTGCGTCCTGAATTGACGTAAAAAGTTGGCGCGCCAAAAGTGCCGTTGCCGTTGCCCGGCAGCGTGACCGAGTAACCTTCCAAGGGGAACGCTCCGGAGTGATACCCGATGGCGATGATATCGGCTTTGCCATCCTTGTTGTAGTCGGTGACGATGATCCGCCTAACGACGAACCCGAGGTTGATGACCGTCTGATTCTGCAACGTGCCGTTGCCGTTTCCGAGCAGCAGGCTCAACGACCCGTTATCTGCGCTGCCCACGTTCGCCACGACCACATCGAGCTTCCCGTCATTGTTGAAATCTCCCACGGCGAGCGGTCCCACCAGATTGCCCGCCGAAAAGCGATTGCCCGCGGCAAAAGACCCACTGCCCAAACCCAACTGCACGTCCACTCCGCCCGCGGAGCGGACCAAGTCGGGCCGGCCATCGCCGTTCATGTCAGCCAGCACTGTGTACGGAGAGGCAACCTGCCCATCCGAAAAATCCGGCAAGCGCGTGAACAGTAGATTGGGATTTCCGGCGCGCGCCGGCGTGGAAAGGCAGCCGAGGACCACGCACGCAGCCACAAGTTGCAGCCCGGCGCGGAGTGAGTATGAAGTTTTGTTCATTCACCTCCGTTTTTACCGGTGGAAAAACAAACCTTACGGGAATTCTGAAAAATCTTTTTGGCGTGGGCTCACCACCGATGCCACTCGGGATGTTTCGCGCGGAATTGTTGCCACTTGGCCAGCCAGCCTGCGGCACTGAGAGGTTCAAGCGAGCCGTTGCGGATTTCGGCGCTCGCGTCGATCTCCGCCAACCGCAGCGCGTCGGCGAGTGGGAGTGGCATGGTGGGAAACAAGTCGGCGATGTTGTAGAGGCGCACGGAGTCGCCTTCGTAGTTGCCGCAAATCAACGTGCGTCCGTCGGGCGTGACGGTGAGTTCCAGCACCTTGCTGCCTTGCGCCAGTGCGGGACGCAGTGGCAGGCCGGTGCGCCGATTCCAGAAACGAATCTGGCGATCGAGCGCGCCCGTCGCGACGGCGTCGGTCCCCGACAGGAATGTCACCGCGAACACTTCGTCATCGTGTTGCAGCGATGGACAGGACAGCACGCCGCGACGCCAATCCCACAGCCGCGCCAGGCTGCTGCGGCCGCCGCTGAGGAACTGTTCCCCGTCAGGACTGAACCGGCCGGCGAAGAGCCAGTCGGCGTCCACGATCAACTTGCCCGCGAGTTTCAAAGTCGGCAGCGCGAGAAAGTCGATACGCTTCTGGATGGAAACCAGCGCCATGACATCGCCGTGAAAATCCACGCTCATCACTTTCGTGTCCGACGGAAGTTCCGGCTCGCGTCGTTGTCCGGCTTTGCGGTCCCAAAAAATGGGGGCGGCATTCAGCCCCCACGCAATAAGGAACTCGCCATCCGGACTATAACGACACGCGGCAAACGCGCGCATTGCTGGCGTGGATTGACGGACGCCGTTCGTGTGCAAGTGGTGGACAGTTCGCGTCGCGACATCGACTTCCGTCAGGCTGCCGAGCGCATCGTACAGCCCAACTTTTAATCCATTTGGATGCACGCCCATGCCGCGTGGTTCGGCCGGCAGAGTGACGCTCTCGCCGATGCGTTCACCTCGCCGCCAATCCCAGAACTGCAACTGACCGGCGCCGGGATTCTGCGTATCACCCTTCGCGAACTGTTCCGGCGCAGTGACGCAAATCAGAGCGAGCACGGAAGCATCGCCAACAAATTGCGCGTCCATGATTGGCCCGCCCGGATTGATTTCAGGCCCGGCAGGCTCGGCGGATGTGGCGTCGTAAACGCGCGTGTTCATCAGCCCTGCGCTATCGCGACTCCAGCCGCGCAGCGTGAAGAAGCGCCCGTCCGGTGAGAGCCGAATGCCCGTCGCGCCTCGCACTGGTATGTCACGAGCCGGCGGCGGCGCGCCGAGTCGCCACACGCGGATGATCGCGCCTTCATATTGTGCGGACGCAATGAACTTTTGATCCGGCGACATTGACACCGCAGTGACGCCATGCTGATGCCAGCCGATGGGTGCGTCGGATGCACCGTCCGGCAAACGCCACCGTCGCACCGTCGTGTCGTAGCTGCCTGTGAAGAGCCATTGGCCGTCGCGACTGAAGTCGTACGCTTCGACTGCGTTCTTGTGGGTTGGGAACTTTGCTGCGCCGTTCGTCCGCTCAAGAAGTGTGTCCGACCAACGCGCCAGAAAACGTCCGTCCGGACTCACCGCATGAACGGCGTGACGCGAATCCGCCATCGTCGAATACGTCTCCACTACGTGTCCGGTGCCGCTCTCGATGACCTGCAAAACACCAGCGCGAGTCACCGTGAAAAAACGTTCGCCATCGCCGAGGAAACCCGCCGAAGTCAGCCCCGTGGCTTCAACGGGTGGAAACAAAAACGCACTTGGTTTCGCGACGTCGCAAACGGCGCGCGCCTTGGCGCTGGACATCAGAAAAAAACGCCCATCACGACTGAACTCCAATCCTGTAACCACTCCCAAACCGGCCGGCAACGGCGAGATTTGTCCGTCCGCCCAGTTCCAAAGAAATGGCGCCGCAGCTCCCACAGCGATCCATCTGTCTTCCGCGCTCACCGCCAGGCAACTCACCCTCTCGCCTGCGTTGGTCTGCGCGATGCAGCGTCCCGACGGAAATTCTGTGACGTAAATTTTTCCGGCGACCACGTAAGCGATCCAATTTGTTTCGGGTGCCCACGTCGCCAATTCCATCACCTCACCAGTCGATGGCCACCAACGCTTCTCGCTGGCGAGATCCCAAATGGCACTCTTGGTTCCGCCGCGCGCGTTGAGCGCAAGAGCAGATTGATCACGATTCCAACCAATCACCTCAACTGGGCCGATGCCCGACTCGAACGCGCGAACCGGGGTGTGGCTTTCCGCCCTGAACGCGGCCAGTCGCGTCAACTCCTCTGCGCGGCGCGCTGGATCGACCGTTGCTTCCGCCGCCCTGGCGAACCACAACGCGGCACGGGTGGGGTCGCCGTGTTTGGCCGCGCTCAAACCTGATTGAGTGTAGAGATCGACAACGGTAGTTCGCGCCTGATGCAGCGCGAGACTTTCACCACGACGCGCGTTCTCGGCCTTGCGCCATTGCCATGTGATTCCAACGACACCACCGAACAGCAATACGACGCACGCTGCAATCAGCGTCGCAACACGAGGACGGCGCTGCGCCCAACGCCACGCTGTCTGAGCGGGAGTGAGCGGCACCGCAGAGACGGGTTCGCCGCGCGCGAAACATTCGAGATCATCGGCGAGCGATGCGGCCGAGCGGTAACGGTCCTCTGGCTTTTTCGCGAGGCATTTGCAACACACCGTCCGCAGATCCTTTGGCACCTGCGGTAACGCATCGGGCGGTTCTTCCACGGCACGCCGCATTGTCTCGATCAGCGATGCGCCGGCGAACGGTGGACGGCCCGCGAGCAATTCGTAGAGCACCGCGCCGATTCCATAAACGTCCGTGGCGGTCGTGATTTCCGTGATGCGCCCGCTGGCCTGCTCGGGCGCCATGTAGCTGGGACTGCCGAGCGCCTTCGCCCCCAGCGTCACCGTGCTGTCGGGCGATTCCATCAGCTTGGCCAAGCCGAAGTCGGTGACCTGCGGGCCCGCGTTCGCATCCCACAAAATGTTCGATGGCTTTAAGTCGCGATGCAGAATTCCATGCGAATGCGCGCACGCCACCGCGCGTGCGACTTGCGCTGCCGCCGCAGCAATGACGCGAAATTCACCGCGCTTCGTCGCCGCTCAATCCGCGATGGTCTTGCCTCCCGGAACAAAGCGCATCGTGAAGTAATGCTGCGTCTCGTGTTCACCGATTTCGTAAACGGGAACGATGTTCGGATGGTGCAGGTTCGCGGCGGCGTGAGCTTCACGGCGGAAAAGTTCGAGCGATCCCTTGCTCGCCAGTTCTCCGGCGAGAATCATTTTGACGGCGACCTCGCGCCCGAGGCTGATTTGCCGCGCGCGATAGACCACGCCCATTCCGCCCCGCGCGATCTCTGCCAGCAGTTCGTAGTCGCCGAACGTGCGAACTTGGAACGCGTCCAGCAGCGTGTCGGCAACAGGTTCGCCCGTCAGGCCGGGTGCGCTCGCGAAATTCAACAGACAGCGCGGGCATTGTGCGCCCATGACGTTGGCGAGCGGGCCGCCGCACGTCGCGCACACGCCTTGCGCCGGCGGCGCGTTCAATTCCAAGTTTGGCGAAGACATGTTTCCGATCAGTTCTTACCAATGTGCGAACAAAGCTTACGGGCTTTGTCAGGCGGCGCTCTCATCGGAGATAATGGAAATGAGATGGCGCAACTCGCCGTCCACATCGCCGCCGTCCGCAATCGTGGAGGCAATCGCTGCCCGCAAGAGTTCTCCATAACGCTTGCGCATGCGGTGCATCGCGACGGTCACCGCGCTTTCGCTCAAGCCGAGGGACGCGCCGATCTGCGCATAACCCGGACGCCCGCTGCCGCCGGAAAGGTGCGGCTGAATCGCCGCGAACAGGGCCAGCCGCCCCGCGCCCTCGTATTCGGCGCGCAATCGCATCATCACACTCTCCAGCGTCGCGAGCGCCCAGTTGCGATCGAACTCCAGTTCAGGCGTGACGCGTTCGTGCGCGTGAGCCGCGAACGCCTTTTCCGCCTCGGGATCTTCAAAGTCCACGAACGCCACCGCGCCACCACGACGCAGCGCCGTGCGCGCGCGATGGTCCTTCGCGAGATAATTACAGAACGCGCCGAGCAGAAACGTGCGGAACTTGCCGCGATTCTGATCCGCCGTGGCGAAGGCCTTCGACTCCAACAGCGAAAGGATGAACCCTTGCGTCAAATCCTGCGCGTCTTCCCGCTGATGCCCCCGCCGCCGCGCGAAGTGATAGAGCGGCCGCCAATTATCACGACAGAGACTCGCGAGCGCATCCTGCGCGTCCGGCGCCGTGCCGTGGCCCGCCAACAGCACGACGCTCCAACGCGTGGCCGGGAAGGCCGCCTGCGGAACTTGTCGTGCAGAATCACTCATGGGATTATCAGGATTCACAGCCAAGCCCAAACACCAGAACCCTTCAGGCCGTCGTGAAAACGGAAGCTCATCACGCAACCAATCTCCGGCGCCACCATCGCTTCCACCGGCCGGTTCCCGAGCACCAACGCATCGGCCCAACCGTGGTAATTCGTGCGCTCGATGAAGGTGCCGTTAATGTGGCGATTTCCCGATCCGCCGCCGAGTTCCACGCCGTTCACGACGATGCCGTAGTGCTCAAGACCGACCCGAAGAAGGTCTGCGGCCAGCAGCGGAATATCCCCGGCCACGGGGCGGTTCGTTGTGTTGCTGGGTTCGTTCCACGTCGAAACTTCGAGGGCGGTCGCCACGGGCGCGAAAGGTGGCGACCGCTAACGGATTCAAAATTGTTCAGTAGGGCAGGGGGAATTTCGAAGTCAGCGCGCGCACACGTTGACGGACTTGGTGCGCGGCTTCCACGTTTTTGATGTCCATCAGCACTTCGCTGATCATGTCGGCAATGGCGGCCATCTCCGGCTCCTTCATTCCACGCGTGGTCACGGCAGGTGTGCCGAGGCGGACGCCGCTGCCTTGGAACGGCGAGCGCGTCTCAAAGGGAATCGTGTTCTTGTTCGTGGTGATGCCGGCTTCGTCGAGCGCGATCTGGCATTCCTTGCCGGTCAGTCCGCGCGCGCCCACGTCCACCATCATCAGGTGATTGTCCGTACCGCCGCTGACGAGGCGGAATTGGTTGCGCAACATGCCTTCGGCCAGCGCGCGCGCGTTCTTCACGATCTGCTGCTGGTAATCCTTGAACGACGGCTGCATCGCTTCGAGCAGACACACGGCTTTGGCCGCGATGACGTGCATGAGCGGGCCGCCCTGGATGCCGGGGAACGCCTGCGAATCAATTTCTTTCGCATACTTCTCCTTGCACATCACGAGTCCGCCGCGCGGGCCGCGCAACGTCTTGTGCGTGGTGGTGGTGACGAAATCCGCATACGGCACCGGGCTGGGATGGACACCCGCCGCGACGAGTCCGGCGATGTGCGCGATGTCCGCGAGCATGAGCGCGCCGACTTCCTGCGCGATCTCGCTCATGCGTTTGAAATCAATGACCCGCGAGTAGGCGCTGGCCCCGACGGTGATCATCTTCGGGCGATGCTCGCGGGCCATCTGCGCGAGTTGATCGTAATCAATCAACTCGCTGTCCTTGCGCACGCCGTAGTGGACGATCTCGAAAAACTTGCCGGAGAAATTCGCCTTGTTGCCGTGCGTGAGATGGCCGCCGTGCGACAGGTCCATCGTCAGCATCTTGTCGCCGGGTTTGAGGAAGGCGAAATAGACGGCCATGTTCGCGCCGCTGCCGGAGTGCGGTTGCACGTTGGCGTGCTCCGCACCGAAGAGTTGCTTCGCGCGATCAATGGCGAGTTGCTCGACGACATCCACGTTTTCGCAGCCGCCGTACCAGCGTTTCTTGGGATAGCCCTCGGCGTATTTGTTCGTGAGCACCGAGCCTTGCGCTTCCATCACCGCCGGGCTGGTGAAGTTTTCGCTCGCGATGAGTTCGATGTTCTCCTGCTGCCGCTGTTTCTCCAGAAGAATGGTGTCGGCGATCTCGGGATCGATAGTGCGCAGGCGCAAATGAGTGGGGGTGGTGGTTTCCATTTTGTTCACGCGGCGCTCGTGGCGTCCGCCTTCAAATTTTGCGGTGAGGAATGCGTCCACCATCCTCTTCGCCGTGTCGGCGTCGTGGTGTTTCGCGCCGAGGCAGAGGACGTTCGCGTCATTGTGCTGGCGGGCCATCCCAGCCATCTCTTCATCGAAGACGAGCGCGGCACGCACTCCGGGGATTTTGTTCGCCGTGATGCTCATGCCCACGCCGCTGGTGCAGCAGAGGATGCCGAACTCGTTCTTGTTGTCCGCGACTGCGAAGCCGACGAGGTGCGCGAAGTCGGGATAGTCCGCCGATTCCTTCGACATGGTGCCATAGTCCACGACGATCCAGCCCTGGCCTTCGAGGTGGACTTTGAGCGCCTGCTTGAGTTCGAAGCCGCCGTGATCCGCGCCGATGGCGATGGTTTGTTTGGCGGGCACGTTGGCGACGCCCGACGGAGGGACGGAAGTTTGTTCGATGAATTTCAACATGGAGGCAATGCCTTGTTCAATTTGGTCGCGACAGTTGCAATACACTTCGTAGGAGCCGCCAATCGGATCGCTGATGTCGTTCTCGTAAGCGTCCAGCGTCTCGTCGAATTCCCGGAGCAGGAAAGTTTTTTCCGCCGCCTGCGGATAGAGCAACATGATGGCGTCCACATGGCTGTGCGTCATGCCGAAGATGTAGTCGGCCTCCGCGACGAGGCGCGCGGTCAGGTGCTGGCTGCGGTGCTGGCTGATGTCGAGACCAAGCGCGCGGCAGGCCGTGACCGCGTGATCGCTGGCGCGCTGGCCGTCGAGCGCGCCGACGCCGGCGGAAACCACGCGGTAAGCGCCGCGCCCGCGCACCACCTGTTTGAACAGGCCCTCAGCCATCGGGCTGCGGCAGATGTTTCCGGTGCAAACGAACAAAACAGTCTTCATCCCAAAATCGAGAAGCGGAGTGTGCGAGGGGCGCGCGAAAATTCAACGGCGAATTACGCGCGGGTCTGGCGCACCACGGCGAGCGCCTTCAACAAATCAATCGCCCGCGCCAGCGCGGGATCGGTGATGAGCGGCTTCGGTGCTTCCACCGAACGGGGAGGCTTGGCCGTTTCGTCGTCGGCGTTTTCGCCCTCGCGCAACATGCGGACGAGTTCCGCTTCGTTCATGCGTTTGCGCGGTTTGTTCGTGATGGTGACGCTGGCGAGATTCGTCAGGCCCCCGCTGGCCGTGGCGCGCGGCAGCACTTTGTAAGCATCGAGGAAATAGGCGCGTTCTTCTTCGGGATGCACATCCACTTGAATGTCGGGCTTGAGTTGTCCCACCACCTGGCCATCACCCGCCTTCACCGAAGCGACGGCGATGCGGAGCAACGAACCGTTCTTGAGCGGGAAATCTTTCGTGATGCTGGCCTGGCCCGGCGTGTTCGTGCCGATGAGCAGCCCGATGTCCTTCTGGCGCAACACGGCGGCGAGAGCCTCCGCCGCGCCTGTGGTGTAATGGTTCACGAGGATGGCCACGGGCTGGCGGAAGGCGTTCGTCTTATCCGTGGATTTCGCCGCGCCTTGGCCCCAGTCCAGCAGCGGCTGCTCCGAACCGAGAAAACGATCCGCCACTTTGGCCGCCGCGTCGTAGTCGTTCCCGCCCGCGTAACGCAGATCAATGACCAGGCCTTTGATTTTGTTCGTGGTCAGAAGTTTTTCCAGCGCCGCTGTGAATTGCTCCGGCGCGCGTGGGCTGAGTTTCGCGATGCGGATGTAACCGTAATTCTCATCCAGAAGCGCCTTGGAGGAAACGGGCGCGGCGTCCGCCTCGGTGGTGGAAACTTTCGCGGGGTCCACGAGCCAGGCGCGGGCGTTCACTTTCGCCAGCAACCCCTCGACGGCGGCGCGGTTCAGGTCCGCCTCGTTCAACCCGGCGGCGTTGGCCCGCAGCAGTTCAAACACCTCCTTGAACTCCATCGTCTCCGCGCCCCGTACCGGCGCGAGCAGCGTCAGCGCGCCGACCCAGGCCATGGAAAGAAAAACTCGTGTCATGTCCCGTCAAACTGGAAGACGCGCGGCGGGAAAGCAAGGAGCCTCTGGGCGAAACACGGGCTGACGTCCGCGCCCGGCAAACCAGGACGCCGCTCCAGTCTTTCGGTTTTTCCGCTTTTCAGTTTTTCCGCTTTTGCGCTCTACTCCCCGCCGCATGAAACATCAGCTCGAGTTCGAGAAGCCCATCATCGAATTGCAGCGCAAACTGGATGAGCTGAAGAAACATCCCGAGACGCTCGGCTTGAACTTTGACGTCGAGGTCGCGCAGATCGAAAGGAAGATCGCCGCCACCCGGGAGCAGATTTACACGAGCCTCACCGCCTGGCAGCGCGTGCAACTAGCCCGCCATCCCAAGCGCCCGTTCACGCTGGATTACTTCAATTCCACCTTCACCGGCTTCAGCGAGATTCACGGGGACCGCCTCTACGCCGATGACCGCGCCCTCGTCGGTGGGTTCGCCAAGCTCGGCGCACACAAGGTGCTTGTCCTCGGCACCCAGAAGGGCCGCGACACCAAGGAAAACATCCGGCGGAACTTTGGCTCCGCGCACCCCGAGGGCTACCGCAAGGCCCTGCGCCTCATGCGCCTCGCGGACAAATTCGGCCTGCCCATCATCACGCTCATTGACACGGCGGGCGCGTATCCCGGCATCGGTTCCGAGGAACGCCACATCGGCGAGGCCATCGCTGTGAACTTGCGCGAGATGATGCTGTTCGAAGTGCCCATCATCGCCGTGGTCATCGGCGAAGGCGGCTCCGGCGGCGCGCTCGGCATCGGCGTGGCCGACCGCGTGCTGATCATGGAGAACGCCTACTACTCGGTCATCAGCCCCGAAGGCTGCGCGGCGATTTTGTGGAAGGAACGCGCGGCGGCCGAGAAGGCGGCGGAGGCGCTCAAGATCACCGCCAAGGATTTGCTTGAACTCGGCCTCGTGGACGAAATCATCCCCGAACCGCTCGGCGGCGCGCACAACGACCCCAAGACCACGGCGGAAACCTTGAAGAAGCACCTGCTCGCGAACCTGGAAACGCTCCAAAAACTTTCCGTCGAGGACCGGATGAAACAGCGCTACGCGAAATTCCGAGCCCACGGCCATTTCACGGAGAAACCGAAGGCGGCGGCGTAGTGGAAGCTGATTTTCAACCACGGATGAACACGGATTCGGAAGGCGGAGCTGAGTGAAAGAGTCTACCATCTCCCTCGGCGGTGGTAGGGCGCGTCGCTCCGCACGGATAGCACCACCACGTGAAGGAGCACTACGTAATCGGCACAATGAAGACGCTGCTTTGCACACTCGCCGGGGTCATGTTCGTCGGATGTAGAACCGCATCGCTGAGCTATTCTGGTGGCGATGGTTCTTCTCGCGAGCAGGCAGTCATCATCCGAGGAGTACGCGACCCTGAGAATACACGCCGATGGATTCCATCGCGACCATGGTCACGCCACACTCTTGCAACCAGTCGCGCAGGACGAGCAGATCCTCGGTGAAGGTCGGGAACGAAAACACCGGACGCGGGGCCGCGTCGGGCGGAACGACGACTTAATTTCCCGCGCGCCCAGATCAATACCGGCGGCGTGCGGGTGCAGGGTGGGCAGGACGGGCGGGGACGGGGACTTTCGTGGATTGCTAACCATGCCCTCGTCACTCAAGTCTGTCGGCTATATAACTGTTGAACGTTTTGGGCGCGCGGCGCAACGCGGAGCCTTCCATGTTTTACTGCGTCCCAGCTGGCATCCCGGGTCGTCGCTACGTTTCTCCAGAACTTTTCCGACGCGCAAAGATTTCGCCCCATCCTGTCCTCGGCAGGCCGGTTCGTTCGTCGTAAGGTTGAAACGTAATAATCATCACAAGCAAAAAGACGAACCATGAACGAATCGAAATCTGAATTTCTCCTCCTTTTCCGCGGCCCGGATTGGGACGAAGGCTTGCCGCTGGACGAACTCCAACGCCTGATGGATGACATGACGGGCTGGATGAACCGACTGATGTCCGACGGGAAGATGAAGACCGGCCAACCGCTGGCGCACGAGGGCCGGCTGGTGTCCGGGGCGAGCGGCCAGCGCACGATGGACGGGCCGTTCGTCGAATCGAAGGAGACCGTGGGCGGTTATCTGGTGGTGCGCGTGGCGAGTCTCGACGCGGCCGTGGCGCTCGCGAAAGGCTACCCAGGGCTGAACCACGGCATCAGCGTGGAGGTGCGTCCGTTGCTGGAGGAGTGCCCGTGTTTCGAGCGCGCCAAAAAACGGCTGGGCTTGAAAGCATCCTCCATCACTTTCAAATAAATCAACCAAACCAAACTGATGAGCACTGAAAAATCCGATTACCTGATGCTGTTCCGCAACACGAACTGGGACCACGGCCTGTCGCCTGAGCAAATCCAGAAGGTGGTCACTGACTGGTATGCGTGGTTCGAGCGGCTCAAGCGCGAGGGCAAATGTTCCGGCGGTCATCCGTTACAGAACACCGGCAAAATTATCTCCGGTCCGCAGGGGCGCGTGGCGGACGGACCTTTTGCCGAGTCGAAGGAAACCATCGGCGGGTATTTCTACCTGCACGTCGCGGACGAGGCGGAGGCGGTGGCCATCGCGCGGCAATGTCCCGGACTGGCCTACGGCTCCGTGGTCGAGGTGCGGCCGGTGGCCGAGATGTGCGACGGGCGGGCGCGCGCAGTGAACGCGGGCATCATCACCGCCGACATTTTCTACGAGACCGTGGGCGCGAAGTGAGCGACGCAGCGGACAAGGCGCCCGAAGGCGGCATCGCGCAGTTGGCGGATCATTTGTTCCGACACGAGGCGGGCAAGTTGGTTTCCGTGCTGACCGGCATCTTCGGTTTCGACCGTTTGCAACTCGCCGAGGACGTGGTGCAAGAGGCGATGGTCAAGGCACTCCAGACCTGGCCCTACTACGGCGTGCCGAAAAATCCCGCCGCCTGGCTCACGCAGACGGCGAAGAACCTCGCGCTTGACGTGATTCGTCGCGAGAAACTCTTCGCAGACAAGCAGCCGCAGATCATCACCTTCATCGAGCACTGGGCGGCGGAATGTGACCCGGAGGAACCGCCGGCCTTCGACAGCGAAATCAAAGACCGCCGGCTGCAACTGATGTTCGCGTGCTGCCATCCGCTCATCCCGCAAGACTCACAGACGGCCCTCGCGCTCAAGACCTTGTGCGGGTTCAGCCCGGCGGAAATTGCGAAAGCCTTTCTCACCAGCGAGGCGGCGATTGCCAAACGACTGACGCGCGCGCGGCAGAAAATTCAGGAACAGCGCATCGCCTTCGAGATTCCCTCGGGCGAGGAAATGCCTGCGCGCCTCGACAGCGTGTTGCAGACGCTCTACCTCCTGTTCAATGAGGGCTACAAGGCGTCGAGCGGCGACAGTCTGGTGCGCGAAGAACTTTGCCGCGAAGCGATCCGGCTCGCGACCCTGCTGGCCGCGCATCCGGTGGCGAATCAGCCGCGCGTCCATGCGCTCGTCGCGCTCATGTATCTGAACGCCGCGCGCTTCTCGGCGCGCGTGGATGAACTGGGCCAACTGCTCCGCCTCGAAGACCAGGACCGCACGCGCTGGGATCAGGCGATGATCGCGCGCGGCATGTTGCACCTCGCGCTCTCCGCCGGTGGTGAGGTGGTGAGCGCGTATCATTTGCAGGCGGCGATTGTCGCCGGGCATTGCCTCGCGAAAGATTTTGCCTCCACCGACTGGGCGCAAATTCTCGTGCTCTACGATCAATGGGTCGCGATGGATGACTCGCCCGTGGTCGCGTTGAACCGCGCCGTGGTCGTGGCCCGCGTCCACGGCCCGCGCGCCGGACTGGAGGCCGTCGCGAGCATCCGCCACCGCCCGATGCTGGAGTCGTACCATCTGCTCCATGCGGTGCTGGCTGAGTTTGAGTCGCAACTGAACAACTGCGAGGTGGCGGCAGATCATCTTCGGAAAGCGCTTGAACTCACGGAGCAAAAGGCCGAGCGACAATTGCTGACGCAGCGGCTGGAAAATTTGGAAGAGCGGGGCAGGGGGATGGTGCGGGCGTAAATCGCCACCCTTTTTTAATCCTGAAAGGATTAAATCATCCAGCCCAGGGTTGCGCCGCCGAGGCGCTACCCTGGGGCCGTGTTCCAAGGATTTTTCCCAACCTGCAAGGGTTGCATCACTGCATCGTATGCGCCCTGTGATTCAACCCTTTCAGGGTTGATGCTTCGTCACATCGTTGACCCAGGGTAGCGCGTGCCGCGCAACCCTGGGCTGGAGGATTCAATCCTTTCAGGATTGGATTTTGGATTTTGGAATTTCTCTCCAACCGCTTAACTCCGCGCGTGGCGAATTTGCACATCATCCCCGTCGCGTCCCTCGATGCTCCCGAGCTGGCGTGGTATCTCACGCTCAAACGCGTGGAGGAGCACGAGCGCGCGGGCGTGCTCGTGGCCACCAACGCCAAGGTCGTGCGGCGACTGCTCGCCAGCCGCTTCACCGTTTCGTCGGCGCTGCTCACGCCGGCGTGGCTGGAAAAGCTGGAGCCGCAACTGCGCGCGCGCCCGGAGGCGATCACCGTCTTCCTCGCGGAACAAAAGCTGTTGGAAACGATCACCGGCTACCAGATGCACCAGGGCGCGCTGGCGGTGGCAAAAATTCCGCCGCAGCCCGGCTTCGCTTCCTTGCTCGAAACGTCCCCGCGTCCGCGGCTGCTCGCCGCGGTCGAGGGCATCGCCAGTGCGGAAAATCTGGGCGCAGTGGTGCGGAACTGCGCGGCGTTCGGCGCGCATTTTCTCGTCGTGGGCGAGACCTGCGGCAGTCCGTTCCAACGCCGTGCCGTGTCGGGATCGATGGGCACGATCTTCGAACAGCCCGTGGCGCAGGTTGAGAATTTGGTGGCTGCGCTGACGACCTTGCGTGCGCGTGGCGTGCGTTGTCTGGCGGCACATCCGCGTTCGGATGCGAAGAAATTATCCGCCGTGGATTTGCGCGGTGATTGCTGCCTCGTCTTCGGCGCGGAAGGGCCGGGACTCACCGAGGCCGTGCTGGCCGCGTGTGATGAGATGGTGGAAATCCCGATGCCTTCGCACATGAACTCGCTCAACGTGGCCAGCGCCACGGCGGTGTTTCTCTACGAAGCGACCCGCCAGCGGGACACGTCGGCGGGCAGGCGGGCGAGTTAAAAAAGTGCCAGTGCTCGCCCCGAGTAGTGGGGCAGGCGTCCCGCCTGCCGCAGTCCTTGGGTCGTCCCGGCTAAAGAAGATCAGAGGGACGGCCCGTGGACTCCGTGGCCGCCGAGACGGCTGCCCCACTGCGGTCAGACCTCACCGCGCGTGCTGCGGCAGTTTCGCGAGGATCATATCCACCGTGCGATCAATCGAGCCGAGATTTTCCCTGACCACGGCTTGCGCGTTCGCGCCGAGCCGCGCGGCGAGCGCGGGGTCGCCGAGGATTTCCGTCAGCGCGCGCTCCAGGCCCGCCGCGTGTGGCACCTGCACCGCGCCGCCGCGTTCGACGAGCAGCGACGCGATGGCCGTGAAGTTCTCCATGTGAGGGCCGAAGACCATGGGCTTGCCGCGCGCGCCCGGCTCGATGGGATTCTGCCCGCCCTCGGCGGTTAGGCTCTTGCCGACGAAGACCGCCGTGGCGTGGTCGTAGAAGAAACGCAGTTCGCCCGTGGTGTTGACGAGCAGTGCGTCCACTTCGCCTGCCTCAAGCTGCGTGGCGGGGGTGATCTGGTTGCGGTAAATGAACCTCACGCCGGCCGCCTCCAGTTCGCGTCCCGCGTCGCGTCCGCGTTCGTGGTGGCGCGGCACGCTGATGAGAAATAAATTCGGAAAGCGCGCGCGCAACCGCCGCAGCACTTCGCCGAGAATCTTTTCTTCGCCCGCGTGGGTGCTGCCGGCGACGAGCAATGGCGCGTCGGGTGGCACGCCCAGTTGCGCGAGCAACCGCGGCACGTCGAGCAGGCGCTTCTCGGTGACGGTCGCGGCATCGAACTTCATGTTGCCGACGACGTGAATCTTGTCCGGCCGGCAGCCGATTTCCTCCAGGCGCTTCGCGTCCGTCTCGTTCTGGCAGCCCACGCCTGCGAGGGAGCTAAACACGGAGCGGAACAAGAAGCGTGCCCGCTTATAGCGCGGGAACGAGCGGTCGGAAATCCGCGCGTTGACCAGAAACACCGGCGTGCCCAGGTCGCGTGCCCGCCAGAGGAAGTTCGGCCAGATTTCCGCCTCCAACAGCACCACGGCCTCGGGGCTGATCATGCGGAACGCGCGCCGCACCACGCGCCAACTGTCCACGGGGTAATAAATTTTCGAGATGTGGGTCGGCAGCATCTTCTGCAAGGTGGCCATGCCGGTCGAGGTCGTGGTGGAGACGACAATTTTCAAGTTCGGCGCGCGCGGCTCCAGCGCCTTGATGAGTTGCGTGCAGACGTTGACCTCGCCGACGCTGACGGCGTGCATCCAGAGGATGTCGCGGTTGGTGATGGCCTGCTTGAACTTGGAATCATAGCGCGCGAACCGCTGGCTGAAGCCCGCCTGCCAGCCGCCCCGCCGCCACATTTTCAAAAAATAAAACGGCGCGCTGCACACGAAAAAAATGTGGAACCCCACGTTGTATAAAAACCGAATCACCGGCGCGTCATTTACCTGCTCGCCGCGCGGCTGGCGAGCAGAAGGATGCGAACGGCTGGAAATCGGGTGCAAGATGGTGGATGACGAATGGGGGGAGCGCGTGTGGCTTAGTGGGGCAGCCGTCCCGGCTGGTGGCTCGTTGTCTGCGTAAGTGCGTGA
This sequence comes from Akkermansia sp., assembly GCA_043758205.1. Classification (GTDB taxonomy): domain Bacteria; phylum Verrucomicrobiota; class Verrucomicrobiia; order Limisphaerales; family SIBH01; genus JANNGC01. The sequence goes on along the minus strand of JAYVNY010000254.1, from coordinate 4,827 downwards.
CCATTTTACTGCAGAGGCGCAGAGGCGCAGAGAGGCGGAGGAAAAGAGGAGTTTGGAATTTCACGCCCGCCAAAAAATTCCCGTCCCGTTTGTTTCTCTGCGTCTCTGCGTCTCTGCGTTAAAATCCGGTCATCATTCTTTCTGGAGCCGCTGTCAGGTTCGCGCGGCAGGAAGTTTCTTTCTTCCCTCGTCATTCCGCTGGCGTGCGTGAATCAGTTGTCGGAACACTCGGGCGTGCAAATCCGCTTGCTGCTCGGCCCCGCCGGCACCGGGAAAACTTTCCGGTGCCTGGAGGAAATCCGCGCCGAATTGAAGCTCGATCCGCAAGGCCCGCCGCTGCTCTTCCTCGCGCCCAAGCAGGCCACGTTTCAAATCGAGCGCCAGTTGCTCGCGGATGAATCGCTGCCCGGCTACACGCGGCTGCACATCCTCTCGTTCGACCGGCTCGCGACGTTCCTGCTCGACGCGCTCGGCCAGCCGCCGCCGCGCCTGCTCGACGACGAAGGCCGGGTGATGGTGCTCCGGGCGCTGCTCGCCCGGCACCACGATCAGTTGCAACTCTTCCGCGCCAGCGCGCGCCTGCCCGGCTTCGCCCAACAGCTCGGCGGACTGCTCCGCGAACTGCAACGCGCCGGTCTCACGCCCGCCGCCGTGGATGCCGCCGCCGCGCCGCACGCGAACACGCCGCTGGCCCGCAAGCTCGCGGACATCGCCTGGCTCTTTCGCGAATACCAACAATGGCTCGCCGCCGAAAAACTCGAGGACTCCGATCGCCTGCTCGAAGTCGCCACGCGGCAGTTGGACGCCGTGGCGCAACACGCGGGCGCCTCCGTGCGCTTCGGCGGTTTGTGGCTCGACGGCTTTGCGGAAATGACCGCGCAGGAACTGGCCTTGCTCCGCGCCGTGGTGCCGTGGTGCGCGGGTGTCACGCTGGCGTTTTGTTGCGAGGCGGAAGCACTGGCGGGCGAAGGATTTTCTCACTGGTCCGTGGTCGCGCAAACGGTGCGGCGCTGCCTGAACACGCTGGCGACGGCGACCACCAACATTGTGACGGTGCCGCTGGCGCGGGCGGCGGAAGAACAGCGGTTCGCCGCCGCCCCGGCCCTCGCGCACCTCGCAGCAAACTGGGGTTCGCCGAGACCGTTCATCAAAGGTGACGGCAGCGCCCCCAAGGCAGTGGGACAGGCGCCCCCGCCTGTCGCCAGTCTTGCAAGCGCCCCCGCTTGCAGTCCTGCAGGCGGGGGCGCCTGCTCGACTATGACTGGCGAGGGCGCCAGTCCCACTGCTTCGGCCGCCAACCCGGCCAGCGTGCGGCTTCTGCGCGCCGACACGCCGGAGGCGGAGGTCACGTTCGCCGCGCGCGAAATTGTCCGGCACGTTCGCGCGGGCGGACGCTTCCGCGATCTCGCCGTGCTAATGCGCCATCTCGATCCGTATCAGGACATTTTGCGCCGCGTGTTTGCGCGCTACGAAATCCCGTTCTTCCTCGACCGCCGCGAACCCATCGCGCACCACCCGCTGGCCGAGCTGACGCGTCACGCCGTCCGCACGATCACGTTCGGCTGGAAGCAGGAGGACTGGTTCGGCCTGCTCAAGAGCGGACTCGCGGGCGTGCCTGATTTGGAAATTGACTGGCTGGAAAACGAGGCGCTCGCGCGCGGCTGGGAAGGCCAGACGTGGCTGGAGAAGATCCAAATTCCCGAGGACGCCGCGCTGGCCGAACGCCTCGAAGCCTTGCGCCAGCGCACCGTTGCTCCCTTGCAACAATTTCAAGACACGCTCGCGCATGCGGGCGGCGGCGCACCGACGGGACTCGAATTCGCCGCCGCGTTGCGCGCTTTGTGGCGCGCGTTCGGCGTCGAGGATCAACTCGAAGCGTGGGCCGAGGAATCAAGCGGCAGCGCCGTTCACGCCACGGTCTGGGAGCAGATGGAACAATGGCTGCAAACGCTCGCGCTCGGCTTCGCGCATCAGCGCGTGGCGTTGCGCGAGTGGCTGCCGATTCTCGAAGCCGGGCTGACGGGCCTGACCGTCGGCGTGATTCCGCCCGCGCTCGATCAAGTGCTGCTCGGCAGCATTGATCGCTCGCGCAATCCCGATCTGCACACGGTCTTTCTGCTCGGGGTGAACGAAGGCGTGTTTCCCGCGCCGACCGCCGAGCCGGTGCTGCTCACCGACGCCGACCGCGCAAAGATTGAAACGTCGCTGCCTCTCGGCGGCGGCCCGCGCCTGCAGCTCGCGCACGAACGCTTCTACGGCTACATCGCCTGCACACGCGCGCGCCATCGTTTGTTCGTGAGCTTCAGCGACGCCGACCGGCTCGGGCGCAAGCTGATGCCGTCGTCGTTCATCGCGCTCTTGCAACGGCTCTTTCCGCACCTCGTCATCGAATCCGCCGCGTGGGATGAAAACGACGTGCGGCACGCCAGTGAACTGATCGCCCCGCTGCTCCGCGCCCGGTTAGTGGAACTGGCACCCCCGCCAGTTTCAGTCCAGCAGGCGCCCCCGCCTGCTGAACGGCAAGCGGGGGCGCTTGCTGGACTGACGACAGGCGAGGGCGCCGGTCCCACTACTTCGTTGAGCACGGCGGCGGCGTTGCTGGAGTTGCCACAGTTTCATGCGCTGCGCAGGTTGGTGGACACACCCGTCACGTCCACCGCCGCACCGCTCACCGCCGCACTGGTCTCCCGTCTCTACCCGTCGCCGCTGGGCACGTCCGTCAGTCGGTTGGAGGAATTCGCCGGGTGCCGTTTCCGATTCTTCGTCACCGTGGGCCTGCGCGCGAAGGAGCGGCTGCGGCACGAGGTGGACGCGCGGCACACCGGCACCTTCCAGCACGAGGTGCTGAAGGAATTTCACGAGGCGGTGCGGAAAGAGTTTGGAAGCTGGCACCACACTGAGCCAGCCGCCGCGCGGCAGCTCCTCCGCGAGATTGCCGAAAGGATGCGCCCCGAGTTCAAGAATGGCGTGCTGCTCTCCACGGAACGCAACCGTGTCGAAAGCGGAAACCTGATTCTCGCGCTGCAAGATTTCATCGAGACCATCGTGGGCTGGATGCAGCAATACGAATTTGAGCCGGCGGCGGCGGAGTTGAAGTTTGGCGACAAAGGCCCGCTGCCCGCGTGGGAACTCGACCTCGACGGCGGGCGCACACTCGCGTTCACCGGCACGATGGACCGCGTGGACCTGCTCGTGGACGCGGAGCGGCGCGCGGGCCGCGTGGTGGTGATGGATTACAAATCGAGCGCGCGGACAATTGACGCGCGGCTGCTCGCGGGCGGCGTGCAGTTGCAACTGTTCGCCTACCTCGCGGTGTTGCGCCGTCTGCCCGCCGCCGCGAAATTTTTTGGCGTCGAACATCTGGAAGCGGCGGGCGTGTTCTACTTGAGCCTGCGCGGGAGTTACAAAGCCACCGGCTCGCGCGATGACGCGCTGGCCAATGCCGACGGCGCGCGGCGCGCGGCGTATCAGCATCGCGGACGTTTCGTGCAGGAGATGCTGCCGCAGTTTGATGGGAGGATTGGTCCGGGCCAAAGCGGCGATCAATTCAGCGTTCGTCTGAAAAAGGACGGCGGTTTTCACGCTGCTTCCACTGACCCGGTTTCCGCCCGCGCGTTTGATGCGCTGCTTGATGACGTGGAGCGGCAACTGGTCGCGATGGGCAACGGCATTTTCTCTGGCGACATCCGTGTGAATCCCTACCGCCACGCCAACAAAACGCCGTGCGAACACTGCGACTACGCGGGCGTGTGCCGCATTGACCGGTGGACGCATGAATTCCGCGCTCTGCCTGCGCCACCTGAAACGTGAGCACCACCGCCGCACAGCAACAGGCCATCCATGCCACGGGCAACGTGCTCGTGGCGGCGGGCGCGGGTGCGGGCAAGACCAGCACGCTCGTCGCGCGCTGCGCGCGGCTCGTCGCCGAGGGCGTCTCGCTGGAAAACATTTTGATGGTCACGTTCACCGAGGCGGCGGCGGCGGAAATGCGCGCGCGCATCCGCAAGGCGCTCGAAGAAACGCGGAACGCGGTAGTGGGACAGGCGCCCTCGCCTGTCTCCAGTCTTGCAAGCGCCCCCGCTTGCAGTTCTCCCCCAACCCCGGCTGCAGGCGGGGGCGCCTGCACCACTTTGACTGGCGAGGGCGCCAGTCCCACTACCACGGCGGCTCTCGACGAGCAGCTCGCGCTGCTCGACACCGCCACCATCGGCACGCTGCACAGTTTTTGTTTCAAGCTGGTGCGCCGTCATTTCCACGAACTCGAACTCGATCCGCAGCTCAACGTGATGGACGAGGCGCGCACGGCGGTGCTGATGGAGGAGACGCTGGACGAGCTGTTTCGCCAGCACTACACCGGCGCGCGCGGCGGCGGGGGCGCGCTGGAGGAATTGATCCAGCAGCACGCGGGCGGGCGCGAGCAGCCGGTGCGCGATCTGATTCTCAAGATTCATCGCTACACGCAAACGCAGCCGAATCCGGGCGTGTGGATTGAGGAACAGTTGCGCGCTCTGGCGGACCCGCAGCCGACGGCGTGGCGCGGATTCTTGATCGAAGCCTTGCACGAGTGGCGCGCGCGCTGGGGCGGACCACTGCGGGCGCAACCGCCGGAACATGTCACCGCGCAGCAATGCGCGGCGCAGTTGGATTCGCTGCATGAGAGTTCGACGCTCCAGGATTTTGCGACGGTGTTGGAGTCGGTTCCTGACGCACGTTCGCTCAAGCCCAAGTTTCGCGAGCCGGAAGCATTCTTCGCAGAGACGTGTTTTCTTCGCAGCGTGACCGTGCCGCGCGATGGGGTGGACCCGCTGGCGCAGGATTGGGAGTGGT
>JAYVNY010000253.1:0-10710 GCA_043758205.1 Akkermansia sp. | reverse complement strand
CAAGTGTATCTGGCGCTGATCGCGGCGGTGCTGCTGCAACTCTACGTGGGCCAGCGGCCCAACAAACGGATGATGGAACTGATCCAACTTTACCTGAGCGGCATCGCCCGGCTGGACGAACTGGAGCGGCTGCTGGCCGAGGAAGTGGCGCGGGTGCGACGGGCCAAGGAACGAGCCAAAAAAGCGTGATGGGGGTAGGGGGCCAACGGCCCGAGCGGGCCGTGCGGGCGGAGCGCTGCCCGGGCGGAATCGGGAGCCGGGGGACTGAGACCGCCCCGGGCGTGAACCAAAAGCCGGCGGCCCCGTTTTTTTTGTTCCGCCCCGCCCCCCATCCGGGCCGTCACCATAACGGCGAACACAACTGGCAGGTGGCCTGTGCTACCCCGGCGGCGGCGCCGCCGCCACTTCGGAGTTCGGGCTAATGCGACAGCATCGCCAGGAGGGTGAGCACCAAACCCGCCGCCGTGGCCACCAAGCCCACTTTGAAAAATAACCGCGACTCCGTGAGCAGGCTCAACGAGCACAGCACGATGGCCGTGTGCAGCAAAACTTCTGCGTACTCGAAGCGGTGATGCCGGTGCGAGGCCACTTCCGCCGCACGCTTTTCCGCCTCGGCCTTGGCGAGAATCTCTTTGTTCTCGCCGTCGTATTCCTGGTTTTTTGCCGTGAGCTTCGCCTGAGATTTTTCCAGCACGGCGCGCTGCCCGGGCGTCACCTCGCCAGCCAGTTGCACCTCGATGCGGCCCAATTCCAGATCGTTCAAATGGCTGCGCTGCCGCTTCGACTGGTACCACGCGAAGCCGTTCGAGGCCTGCACCTCTTTCACAATCATCTTGTTCGCCTCGTTGCGCGCGAACGCGCCCGAGACCGCGACCAGCACCGCGATCACAGAAATGATGATGCCAATTTTCTTTTGGTCCGCGTTCGACGCGTGACTCGGTACTCCATGTCCAGACATGCCCGGCACTGAAAATAATTTACCGCTCGGCGCGCAATAAAAATCCTCCCCCGACGCTATTGTCGGGTGCATCTGGACCCGGTGCTTGACCCACGTCCGGTGCCGGGGGCGGGGCCTTCAGCGCTGGCTTGGAAGGTGAAACACGCTAGACAATCTTGATCCGCGACAAGTCTTTCTTCGACTTGGGCCACTTCATCTTCAAACCTTCCAACGCCCGAAGCGTCGTCTGGGCGATGATGTGATCGCGATACCAATTGCGATCCGCCGGGACCAGGTGCCAGCGGGCGGCCCGGTGGCTGGTGGCGTTGAGCATGTCTTGGTAAGCCGTGATGTAGTCATCCCAGCGCTGGCGGGTCCGGAGATCGGCGTGGGAAAATTTCCAGTTCTTCTCCGGGTTGGCGAGGCGCTCGCGGAACCGCTCGGCCTGTTCCTCCTTGCCGAGGTGCAGATAAAATTTCAGCAGCACGACGTGGTTCTCCACGAGGATTTTCTCGAAGTCCACGATCTGCTCGTAGCGCCGCGACCAGACGGAGCGCGGGACAATTTCCAACACGCGCTCGGCCAGCACGGCCTCGTAATGGGAGCGGTTGAAGACCCCGATGTTCCCGTAGCGCGGCAGGGCCTTGTGGTGACGCCACAGAAAATCATGCGCGCGTTCCTCGTCGGAAGGGACTTTGAAATTCGCGGTTTCGACACCCGCCGGATTGACGGCCTCCAGGACGCGGCGGACGGAGCCATCTTTGCCGCTGGCGTCCATGCCCTGAAAGATGAGCAGCACGGAATGCCGGGAGTTCGCGTAGAGCAGTTGCTGCAATTCACCGATGCGCCGGCCGTACTCGGCGGTTTTCAATTTCGTCTGCTCCTTGTCCAGTCCGGCGCAGTAGCTGGAATCAAAATCCCGGAGATGAATCTTTCCCTGGATGACGGTCGGTTGCTTTTTCACGCCACCAGCGAATCACAAGCCGGTCCCTGGAGCAATGCGCGGATGGACGTCTGGAGTTGCCCGCCGAAAAAATGTGTCGAGCTGCGAGCAAAGGTGAACACTCGCCGCCTCGGCGACATTTCACCTTTGACCGCATCGCCACACGTCGCGATAAATCGCGCCTCAAATGGACATCATTGCCGAACTTCAGTGGCGCGGGTTGCTCGCGGATTGCACCGACCTGGAGGCGCTCTCGAAGCGCCTCGCCACGCGCACGACGCTCTATTGCGGCTTTGATCCCACGGCGGACTCGTTGCACGTCGGCAATCTCGTGCCGTTGCTCGCGCTGCGCCGCTTTCAACTCGCCGGTCACTCGCCCATCGCGCTGGCGGGCGGCGCGACCGGCTGCATCGGCGACCCGAGCGGCAAGGCCAGTGAACGGCAGTTGCTCACGCGCGAGCTGATTGACCACAACATCGCGTGCATCAAGACCCAGCTTGCCTCCGTGCTCGACTTCGAGACGACGGTGAATCCCGCGCGCCTCGTGGACAACGCCTCCTGGACCGCGCCCATCACGTTCATTGATTTCCTGCGCGACATCGGCAAGCACTTCTCGGTCAACCAGATGATTCAAAAGGAATCCGTGCGCGCGCGCATGGAGGATCGCGAAGCCGGCATCAGCTACACCGAGTTCAGCTACCAGTTGTTGCAGGCGTTCGACTTTTATCATTTGAAGAAGGAGATGGACTGCGACTTGCAAGTCGGCGCGACCGACCAGTGGGGCAACATCACCGCCGGCACCGACCTCTGTCGCAAGAAGCTCGGCGTGCCCGTGTGGGGACTCACCTTCCCGCTCATGACGAAGGCCGACGGCACGAAGTACGGCAAGACCGCCAGCGGCGCGGTCTATCTCGATGCGAAGAAGACCAGCCCGTATCGCTTCTACCAGTTTTTCATCCAGCTCGAAGACGGCGATGTGCTGAAGATTGCGAAGATGCTGTCCTTCGCCGACCAGACGAAGATCGTGGAACTCGATCAGCAGCACAGCGCGAATCCCGGCGCGCGCGCCCCCCACAAGTTTATCGCGCGCGAACTCACCCAACTCATCCACGGCGCGACGGCGGCGGACGACGCGGTGCGGGCGAGCGAGGTGCTGTTCGGCGGCGGCCTCGACGGCATCTCCGAACGCACCTTCAACGATCTCGTGGGCGAAGTGCCTTCCAAGGAAATCGAGAAAGCGCAACTCGACGGCGCGGGCACGCTGCTCGTGGACTTGCTCGTCCACGCCGGGCTGTGTCCCTCCAAGGGCCAGGCGCGCAAGGATCTCGAGCAAGGCGGCATCAACATCAACAACGTGCGCGAAGCCAGCGCCACGCGCGCGGTCACGAGCGCCGACCTGCTCTTCGGCAAACACCTTCTGCTGCGCAAGGGCAAGCGCAACTACACGGTGGTGACAGTCAAATAAGCTCGCGGACCTTCCCGCCCGTCGTGCCAGATCATTTAAGCCCAGGTTCCACCACCGCCCGGCTCTGTTCGGAGCCAAGGCCAGGTCCAGATGCGCCTCGGCGGCCGGCGGGATCAGCGGCAATTTTCACCAACCATAGGCGTAATTCTTCATTGGCTTGCGGCGTCTGGGTTCGCAGTCTCGAACAGATTTCCGAACCGTAAAAATGACATGAAACGATTGCTCACCCTCCTCGTGGCGCTGCTCGCCACGGCTTTGACTCACGCCGCGACCGGCCCGATCCGTGTCCTGCATCTCGGCAAAGACGGCACCGACTCCGCGCGACACGCGCACGTCCTGATGCGCGACCTGGGGCGCGACGCGATCTGGTTTGATTACACGGCCGACGCGCGCGTGGTGACGCCGGAGTGGATCGGGAAGTTCGATGTCGTGCTGCTCGATGCGCCGAAGGAGGACTTCAAATCAGTCAATGGCGTGGAGGCGAAGAAACTCGTGTCGCCGCCCGCCGGTGACGATGCGAAGGCACTCGTGCAGTCCGTGCGCGACGCGGTGCTCGCGGCCGTGGGCGACGCACGGAAGAAAGATTGGGAAAATTTCCTCGCCCAGCGTGAACCCGAAAAGCGCGGGCCAAATTCCAATGTGGCCAATTACGAACGCCGCGCGGAAGCCATCACGTTTGTGGAACCGCTCTCGGTGAAGGGCAGCAAGGAGCGCACACAGGTCGCGCCGGATTTGCGGTTGGAGCTTTTTGCCAGCGAGCCGGATATCGCCAAGCCCATCGCCTTCGCTTGGGATGAACGCGGACGCTGCTGGGTGGCGGAGACGCGTGATTATCCGCACGGCGTCCAGCGCACCGGCGAGGGCAACGACAGCATCAAGATTTGCGAGGACACGGACGGCGACGGCAAGGCGGACAAGTTCACCGTGTTCGCCGACAAGTTGAACATCCCGACGAGTCTCGTCTTCGTGAACGGCGGCATCATCGTCTCGCAGCCGCCGCGCTTCCTGTTCCTGAAAGACACGGACGGCGACGGCAAGGCCGACGTCCGCCAGGAAATTCTGACGGGTTGGGGCATCGGCGACACGCACGCGCAGGCGAACAACCTGCACCACGGTCACGACAACTGGATCTACGGCTGCGTGGGCTACTCAGGTTTCAACGGCGAAGTCGGCGGCAAGTCGCTGCGTTTCGCGCAAGGCACGTATCGCTTCAAGGCCGACGGCTCGACGCTCGAATTTCTCCACCAGTTCTCGAACAACTCCTGGGGCCAGAGCGCGAATGACGCGGGCGATCAGTTCGGCGGCACCGCGAATGGAGCGCCAATTTTCTACGGCGGCATTCCCGCCAGCGCCGCGCCTGCTGGCGTGCGCGTGATGAGCGCGAAGAAGATCAACCTCGTGGATACGTGCCACACCATCACGCCGAATTTCCGGCAGGTGGACGTGATGGGCGGCTTCACGGCGGCGGCAGGCAGCGCGTTTATTTACTCGGCGAATCTGCCCGCACGTCTGCAAGGCATGGCGATGGTCTGCGAGCCGACGATGAAAAACATCACGCTCATGGATGTGCAGCCCAAGGGCGCGGGCTACGTCGCGAAAGATAATTTCAATCTCGTCGCCAGCAGTGATGAATGGATGTCGCCGGTGTGCAGCGAAGTCGGCCCCGACGGCGCAGTGTGGTTTGCTGACTGGCAGAATTTCATCATCCAGCACAACCCCACGCCCAGCGTGCAGCGCGGCGGCTACAACGCCCGCACCGGCGTCGGTGGCGCGCACGAAAACCCGCTGCGCGATCACGCGCGCGGCCGCATCTACCGCGTCGTGTGGGAGAAGGCGCAGAAGCCCGCCATCACGTCATTGGCGGGCGCGAGCACGGAGACGCTGGTCAACGCGCTCTCGACGGACAATCCGCTCTGGCGTCTGACCGCGCAGCGTCTGCTCGTGGAAGGCAAGAAGGCGGACGCGGCAGAGTCGTTGAAGAAAGTTGTGGTTGCGACAAATGCCAACGTGGGCGCGCTGCACGCGCTCTGGACGTTGCACGGCCTTGGCGCGCTGGATGACAAGACGCATCTCGCGGGACTGCTCGCCAAGGACGCGCGCGTCCGCCGCGCCGCCACGCGCGCGCTCGGCAATGATGACCGCGCGAAGACGCTCTTTTTCAGCGCCGGCGTCGTGACCGACCCTGATCTCATCACGCGCCAGACGGCGTTTCTGAAGCTCGGCGATTTCACGACCACGAAGGAAATTCAAAACGTCGTCGGCAGTCTCGCCAAGAATTCCACGTACAAATCCGACGAGTGGTTGAACGAGACGACGCGCCTGCTGCTCAAGAAGCACCAGGCGGACAATTACAAGGAAGGCCCGAACCTGCTGCCGAATCCCGGTCTGGAAACGGTCGGTGCGAATGGACTGCCTGAAGGCTGGAAGCGTCGTGACTACGGCACCAGCCCCGGCACCACGGGCGCAGAGTGGAGCGTGGTGACTGGCGAGGGCAACGTCCACGGCGGCGAACGCGCGTTGCGCTGCATCACCCGCGGCGACGCGGACACGAGCTTTTACGCGGACGTGGAGTTGAAGCCGAACACGATGTATCGCCTCAGCGGCTGGGTGAAGGCGCGCGGCGGGCTGCGCGGCAAAATCAGTTTCAACGACCACCTCGGACGCGCAGAAACCGAGCAGGTGCGCCGCGACGGCGACTGGACTCTCGTGGAAGTGGAGTACCACAGCGGCAACGTCACAAAGACGAGCATCAACCTCCTGCACGTCGCGCGCGGTGACGGTTACTTCGACGATGTGAAACTGTGTGAACTGATTTCCACCGACATACCCGTGGGCGAAATCATCGGCGTAGCCCAGCGTGGCGACGAAATTTTCCACAACCACGTCGCACGCTGCGTTCTCTGCCACATGCTGAAAGGCCAGGGCAGCGTCGTCGGTCCGGCGCTCGACGGCATTGCCACGCGCGCCACCCCGCAATACATCAAGGAGAGCCTGCTCGAACCGAGCAAGGTGATTGCGAAAGGCTTCGAGGGTGGCGGCGAAATTTCGCCGATGCCGCCGATGGCCGACATCTTCAGCCCGCAGGAACTGGAGGACATCCAGGCCTTCTTGCAGACGCTGAAGTAGGCCCCGCGCCAAGGCCAACCTTTCTACCAACGCCGACGCGGCGGCGGCTCAGGCCGTTCCGGCGCGGTCGAGGTGAACTTCACCACGCGCTGTTCCTCGAAGCGTTTGAGTTCCTGCTTCAGGCCACCAATCCGCTCGGTGGCCTTCTGCGCGAGCGAATGGTTGGGGAACAATTCCACGATGCGTTGCAGGGTCACGGCGGCGGCGTCCGTCTGGCCGGTGAGTTCCATTTGCAAATCAGCGAGCAGGTTCAGCCAGCGTGCGATGTGCTTCGGTGATTCGCCGGGCCGCGGCCACGGACGTTGCTCCTCCTGACTCTGCAAACTGGCTTGCGGGTGTCGGAGGTGACAAGCCTGCGTTGCCAAGATGTGGTTCTCGGTGCCGATGCTCATGTGCGTTGCACGGGCAAGGGACGAAAAACTCGTTGCATTCCCTTGCGCATGGAAATCACAGCGGCCGTGCGCCTGTGGGTGCGTGAACAAAACGCGCAGCCCGCAGACGTTCTGTTCCCAAACGCGCGAGGCAGACTCATGAGCCGGGATGGCGTTGAATATCTGCTCGCAAAACATGTGGCCATCGCGCGTCTCGCCCCATGTGCTTCGCCATACAACGGTCATCGATTTGCTGCAACGCGGCGTGGACCGCTCGGTCATTGCACTGCGGCTGGGGCACGAATCCATGGAGACAACCCAGGCGTATCTGCACGCCAGCCTCGAACTCAAAGAGCGTGCGCTCGCCAAGACCGAGCCGTTCAAGGGCCAGTCCCGCCGCTATCGTCCGCCGGATCAGCTCATGGCCTTCCTCCAGAGGCTCTGATTATGCCGGGTGAGGAAAATAAAAAGGGATGATTCCTTCGCCTTTAGAAAGAATCACCCCGTGAACTCGGCATTACCCGGAGCTAGTAAAAATATCCCAGCTCCCGCAACGACGCGTAATCCTTCGTCCGCTCCGCCGTGGCCCGGCCCAGAATCACATGGTCGAGCACTTCAATCTTGAGCAACTGCCCGGCGCGGATCAGGTCGCGCGTGGCCTTGATGTCTGCCTCGCTAGGCGTGGGATCGCCGCTGGGATGATTGTGAACGAGGATCACGCACGCGGCATTGGCGGCGATGGCGGCGCGGAACACTTCGCGCGGGTGGACGAGAATGGTGTCGAGCGTGCCTTGCGACAATTTCTCCACGCGAATGAGCCGGCGACGCGTGTTTAGTAGCACGGCTTGAAAAGTTTCCACTTCGAGGAAACGATTTTCTTCGCGCAGCAGGTCGGCGATTTGCGCGGGCAGTTCCAGCAAAGGCGCTTCGCCGCGCAGTTCCTTCGCCATGCGCTGCGCGAGCGTGAAGGCGGCCTTGAGCGCGATGGCCTTGTCGCGCCCCACGCCTTTCACCTGGCCGAGTTCCGCGAGCGTGGCGCGGGCGAGTCCGTCCAGCGTTCCGAATTTTTGCAGCAACTGCTCGGCAATCTCGATGGCCGAGACGCCTTTCATCCCGGTGCGGAGCATGATGGCGATCAACTCCGCGTGACGCAGCGCCTCCGCGCCGTGAGCGACGAGCCGTTCGCGCGGGCGCTCCTGCGCGGGCATGTCGCGGATGAGGAGGTGGGCCATAAGGATGATGGAGGTAATATGGCGGCGCCCGCCCGTGGCCACGGCTTACGGCAGGACTTGAATCGTGATGTCCTTGTAGCTCACTTCCGTCATGCCGCCACCGTGAACTTGGAGGCCGATCAGACCGTATTGCGGCAGCGTGTCGTCCGTCTCGGTGTAGCGAATCATCATCACGCCGTTGATCGCCGTCTCGATGGTCTTGCCGCGCGCGCGAATGAGATATTCATTCCAGCCGTACAGTTTGATCGCCTTCTTCACGTCGTCCTCGTTGGGTTTGATCAACACCTTGTTGCGGCGCGATTCGTCATAGAGCGCGCCCCACCAGCCCGGCCCGATGTCGCACTGGTAGCCGACCATTTCGTTGGTCGGTTTGGTCGCAGGCTGGCTGCGAATCTGCACGCCGCCGTTCACGAAGCCGTTCGTGCCGGTGAGCTTGAACTTCACCTTGAGAATGAAATTGGTGTACGACTGCTCGGTGCGGAGGAATTCATTGCGCGGCACCTGCTTCTCCAACGTGCCGCCCACGAACGCGCCATTCGTGTCGATGCGCCACGTCTGGTTCGTGTCGCCCACCCAGCCGTGGAAAGTTTTGCCGTCATTCAGCGGCATGGGGGCCGCGCCGGCGGCGAACGCCCCCACGGCCAGCACGAAAGCGAGGAGTGATTTCATGGCGGTGAAATTAGGAAGCGAACCGGTCACACGCAACACCGGACATTCACTCGTGGTGGGTGGGGCGGGAAGCCCGTTCGGAGTTCAAAGTCGCCCCATCCTTTCACACCACCTCTTCCACCACCGCCATGCCCATGCTGAAGCCGATGATGCGGACGTTCGTCCCCACGCCAATCATCCCACCATCCGCACGGACATCGAGAATCGTGTCGCCGAACTGCGCCTTGCCACCGGGACGCAAGGCCGAAGTCGTCACGCCTTGCGCGCCCAGCATCGCGCTGGCCTGCGCCGCATACGCCGCCGTGGTCGCGCCGCCGCTCACGCCTTGCGAGACGAGCGAGGCATACATCGAAGTCTGCGGCAACAACTTGCTCGCCAGCCAAACGCCCACGGCCACGCCCGCCACCGCGATGAGCAACGTGCGCAACGCATCCTCCAAGCTGCCCGCCGTCGGCTCCGCGAAACGCGGCCACACCGGCGTCGGGCCGTTTGGCACCGCCGGCACGTTCGGATACAAATCCACCAGCGCCATCACCACGGCGAGCAACATGAGCAACCCGCCGACCACGCCTATGGCCACGGTGCCGGGAAACACGAACAACTCCAGCGCCAGCAACGCGGCGCCAATCAAAAAGACCAGCATCCACTCCAATCCCGAGAAGCCCGCAATGTAGCCGCCCGCAAAATAGATCGCGAAGGCTGAAAGGCCCACGATGCCTGGCAGTCCAAACCCCGGCGTCTTGAATTCGATGTAGAGTCCGATGGCCCCGATGATGAGCAACAGCGGGCTGATGAGATTGATCCACGATCCGAGTTTTTCCGCGCCCGTGGGCTGCACTTCGAGACGGCGGGCATTCACGTAGCCGAGTTTGAGCAGCAGCGCGTCCATGTTCTCGACCGTCCCTGCCGAGAGCAGGGGCTTCTTCGGATCGCCGTAAAGCTTGCTCGCCTCCGTGTCGGTGAGCGTGAGGATGTCGCCCTTCTCGTTCAGCACCACGCCGTCCATCTTCAGCTCCTTGTTCTTATCAATCATGGATTCGATGACCTCGATGTTGTGACCGTTCTTTTCCGCCACGCGTCGGACCAGCGCACGCACGGCGGATTTCATCTTCACTTCCATCGTGCCGGGCACGTCCTGCACCTGACCGCCTGGAGCCATCATCACCGGCGCGGCGGCGCCAATGACGCTCTGCGGAGCCATGTAAATTTTCTTCGTCGCCACGGAGATGAACGCGCCGGCGGAGAACGCGCGGTCATTCACGAACGTCACCGTGTCGCCCTTGAACTCGCCGAGGATGCTGATGATGTCCTCGGTGGTATCAATGCGCCCGCCGTTGGTCTTCATGTCGAGCACGAGCAGGTCGGCCTTTTCCTCGATGGCCTGCTTCACGCCGCGGCGGACGAGATAAACGAGCGGCGGCGCGATGTCCTCGCGAATGGGAATGATGACGATGGTCTGGCCCGCCGAGGAAACTTTGACCTCCGCCGCGCTGGCGACCAGCGCCGCGCCCAGGGAAACAAACAGCAGCCAGGATTTCATGGCGGCACCCTAGCGGAGGCGGAGAGCGGCAGCAATCCCCGGCAAGCGAGACTTGGTCTTTCGAAACCGCGCGCGGGCTGATTGGGCGTTGAAGAAATGTCCACCGGGCGGCACGCTCGCGCCGTGCCCAAGCGAAATAAGAAGCAGCCGCCGCCCAAACGACACGGAGCGTGGCTTGCTGCCTTGGTCTTGGTGGTCATCGCGGGGTTGGGGCTGGCCTGGTGGCAGAAGTCCCGGCCTGCGGGCCGCTCGGCACCGGTGGGCGATTCGCCCGCCGTGGCCGACGTGCCGCCGCCCACAGCGGCCGTGCCTCTGAACAATTTTGATTTGGGAAAATTTTCCGAATGGCTGACCAATCAAACGGACTTGGAGACCGTGTTGAGCGGCGGCGGGCGGCTGCTGGAGGAAGGCCGCCCTGCGCTGGGCG
>JAYVNY010000252.1:0-14504 GCA_043758205.1 Akkermansia sp. | reverse complement strand
CACCACGGCGAAATGTTCCGCCGTGACCAGCACCGTGCCGGTGGCGGTGGTGTCCGTGCATTCGACGAGCGCGTCCAGCCAGCGCATCGGCGCGCGGTGGGGGAGAAGTTTTTCAATCTCGGCGGACATGGTTCAGTGAGTGGGACTGGCGCCCTCGCCAGTCATAGTCGAGCAGGCGCCCTCGCCTGCGGGACTGCAAGCGGGGGCGCTTGCAGGACGGGTGACAGGCGGGGGCGCCTGTCCCACTAGCTTTGCGGCTGACGACGCCGGTTCATCCCAGAACGGGAAAAAGTTGTACCACTGGAGCGGGTCGCGTCGGACGAGAGTGCCGAGGCGGTCGGCGAATTGCGTGGCGCATTCGCGCAGGTGCGCGTCGCGTTCGTGGCGGGGCGGGCGCACGGGCGGCAAAGCCGGGAAGCCAAAAAAATGATAATGACCGCGCGGTTCGCGCAGGCTGAACACCTGGATGAGCGGCGCGCCCGCGCTCGCGGCCATCACATACGGACCCACCGGAAACGACGCGTGTCCGCCGAGAAACGGCACGCGCGCGGACGGCCCGCCGTAGAGCCGGTCGCCGAGCATGGCCACGATTTCACCGCGTCGCAGCGCCGCGACAAGTTCGATGGCGTCCGTGGGCTGACCGGTCAGCGGGATGAGTTTGAATTTTTGCTCGGGCGAGGAGTTAAGCAGCGCGCGCACGGCGGGCGATTCCTTGTCGAAGCCGGTGATGTTCACCGGCACGCCGAGGCGACCGATCATCTGGCCGGCGGCTTCCCAGTTGCCGAGATGCGCGGCGAGCAGCAGCACGCCCTGCCCTTCTTTCAACGCGGCCCGCACATGTTCCTCGCCATCGAAGGTGAAAGAAAAGTATTTCGTCTCGCCCGCCGTGATGGCGCTGCGATCAATCAGCGCGCGGCCAAAGCTGAAAAAATGTATGAAGACCAGCCAGCGACGTTTCCACCACGGCTGCGGGCCAAACATGCGCCGGTGAAAATCCATGGTGGCCGCGACATCCGGCGACGCGAAGGAAAAGTAAATCGCCGGTGGCACCGCCAGCGCGTAAGTCAGGCGCAGGCCGAGCACGCGCAGCGCGGTGACGAAGAACCACACGCCCCAGCGTCCGCCGCGCATCTGGCCGGTGCCCGACCAGTGGCCGGAATGCGAATCGGGCGCGGCCATGTCAGGTGTAAACGCCGCCGTTGATGTTGAGCACCGCGCCGGTGATGTAGCTCGCGGAGTCGGAACAGAGGAACGCCGCCGCCGCGGCGACTTCTTCCGGGCGGCCGAAGCGTCCGGCGGGAATTTGCGCGAGCAACTGTTCACGCGGCAGCCCGGCGGTCATGTCGGTCTCGATGAAGCCGGGCGCGAGGACGTTCACGGTCACGCCGCGCTTGGCGACTTCGCGCGCGAGCGATTTGGATGCGCCGATGAGTCCGGCTTTTGCGGCGGAATAATTCGTCTGGCCTTCGACGCCGGTTTGTCCCGCCGTGGACGCGATGCTCACCACGCGGCCCCAGCGGTTCATGGCCATCTGTTTCACGATGGGCTGCGTGACGTGGAAGAAGCTGTGGAGATTCGTGGCGATGACTTCCGACCACTGCTCCGGTTTCATGAAGACCATCAGGCCGTCGTGCCGGATGCCCGCGTTGTTCACGAGGAGGTCAATGCGGCGGTGCGTTTGGAGAAGCTGCTCGACGGCTTGCGCGCTGGCGGCGGCGTCCGCGACATCGAAGGAGCAGAGCGTGCCGGTGCCGCCGGCTCGCTCAACGAGGGCGAGCGTTTCCTCGGCGTCGCTCTGGCGGGAGCGGAAATGAATGAGGACATGGCGACCCTGCGCGGCGAGCGCCACCGCCACCGCCCGCCCGATGCCACGGCTCGCGCCGGTGATCAAAGCGATGCGTTTATCCATGCAGGGGGAAATTTTTTAACCACGGATGGACACGGATGGACACGGATTTTCATCCTGAAGGGATGAAAGAAAGTAGCCGGGGGTGGAACGCAGCGCAGCGAGTGACACCCCCGGACTGCGCGCCGCAAATCATGCACCCCGGAGGGGTGCGAGAATCCTTCGCCCACCAACGCTTCTGGCATCCCTCCGGGATGCGATTCCAACCCCCCCCCACCGGGGGTCTGCGCTGCGCTTCGACCCCCGGCTACTTTCTGGCAGCCCTCCGGGCTGCGAGGCCACGGCTCATTGCGCGCTAAACGAAGCGAGGAACTTGCAGAGATGACGGCACGTTTTTCTTCTCCCTCGGGGAGAGGGGGACCGTCAGGCAGCGTTGGTCGAGTCGGGCGCGTCCGGTTGAACCGGAGCGCCGGCGTCCTCGCCGGCCTTGGGTGTGAGAGAGTCAAAAGCCGGCGAGGACGCCGGCGCTCCTCATCGGTTCTGGGGTTCGTCGTTGGCCCGCCCGTCTTCGAGCCAGACGACACCGCCAACATGAACCCAGTGAAACCTTCTCTCTTCATCTGCGTGAATCAGCGTTCATCTGCGGTTCAAAAAACGCCCGCTCAGTTCGACGGGTTCCAGACGTATTTCCCGTTCGTGTCCACGTAGCCCCATTTGCGCGCCAGCTTTACGTGCGCCAGTCCGTTGGTGAAAGCATGCGCGTCGTCGAACTGCGGGTTGACGACCATCTTCCCGTCGCGTTCGACAAAGCCCCAGCGGTTGCCGAGTTCAATACGCGCCAGCCCTTCCGAAAAATCTCCCGCCGTCTCAAACTGCGGATTGATCGCGAGCTTGCCGGTCTTATCAATGAAGCCCCAGAGCTTGCCGAGCTTCGCAGGCGCGAGTCCTTTCACGAACGAGCCGACGTCATCGAACTGCGGGTTGATGACGATCTTCCCGGCCTTGTCGAGGAAGCCCCAGCGGCGGTTCATCTTGAAGCTCGCGAGTCCGTCCGAGAACGCGCCGGCCTTGTCGAACTGCGGATTGATGGCGATCTTGCCCGCGTCATCGACGTAGCCGAAACGTCCGCCGAGTTCGACGAGCGCCAGTCCTTCAGAAAATTCTCCGGCGCTCTGGAACTGCGGGTTGATCACGATGCTGCCCGTCTTGTCCACGAAGCCGTGCAGGCGGCCGAGTTTGATCGCCGCGCGGCCCTCGGAGAACCGTCCCGCGTCGTCGAACTGCGGATTGATCGCGTATTTGCCCTCGGTGTTCACGTAGCCGTAGCGCCCGCCCATCTTCACCGCCGCCAGTCCGTCGCTGAACGGCCCGGCCTGATCGAACTGCGGGTTGATGATGATTTTCCCCGCCGTGTCCACGTAGCCCCACTTGCTCAATTTGAATTCCGCGAGACCGCCGGAGAAATTTCCCGCCCGCTCGAACTGCGGATTGATGACGAGGCTGCCGGACTTGTCCACGAACCCGGCGCGGTCCGCCACGGTCACGGGAAAGAGCGTGGCCGCGCTCGCGCGCAGCAGGGAAATTCCCAGCATCGCCAGCAGGGCGGGCCGCAAAGTCTGTTTCTGCCAAGGACGAATTGGATTCAATTTCATGGTGTTGGTGCCGCCCGGAAAAGCTGCCGCTGCGAGCGGATTTCCGAACGAGTCCGAAGTCTATTTTGGGTCGGAGGTGAGTCAAGGAGCCAATCGGCGCAGCCGGGTGCGGACGACTCCCGCCGGTTCACGCCTTCGCCTTGGCGGACGTTTTTCGCGCGCGCACGGTCTTGCCGGGCACCCACGTTCCCTCGACGAGCAACGAGTGCGGCAGCACCGGCAGGCCGCACTCGTTCCGGTGAATCATGCCGATGAGAAAATCCACCGCCACCGCGCCAATGGCCGGGCCGTTCTGGTAGATGCCCGCGAAGGTGCCGCTTTGATCGGCGCAGTTGAGATGCACGAAGCCCACGTCGTCCGGCACGCGCACGCTCATCTTCTTCAACCATTCCAGGACAATTTCCTCATGCGAGATCACGACGTCGGGCTGCTGCGCGGCAAACCATTTGCGGAAGCTTTCGAAATTCCACTGCGCGTCGTCCGGCACGAAGAGCGGCACGGAATGATCCAGGTCGCGCTGCTCGACGAGAAAGCTCGCGACCCATTGGCGATCCACGCGCTCGTTCAGGCTGGCGGGCAGCGCGAGGCCGAGCCGTTGATAGCCGAGCGAGCGCAGTTCACGCATGGCCGAGCGCATCGAGCGGAACTGATGATTCACCGCGCGGTGGAGCAGCGGCTTGGTGAGCGAATAGCCCAGCGTCACGGCGCAGAAATTTTGCCAGCCCAATTCCAATTCACCATGCGCGACGGGCAGCGGCGCGATGATCAATCCGTGAATGCTGCGCGTGAGGAGAATCTGCGACAGCCGCTCAGACGTCATGCCCGGCTCGCGCAGCCACAAGATCTCGACGCCATAACCGTGACGGTCGGCCGACTCAGCCACGCCTTGGTAAAAACTTTCGTAGAGCTTCGATTTCTTCCACTCGTCGCGCGTCGGGAAATTCGTGATGAACCCGATGCTCAGGTGCGACTCGACGGGCTTGGCCGCGCGGCGATAGGTCATCAGCGCGGAGACGAGCGGGTTCGGGCGGTAGCCGAGTTCGTCGGCGATGGCCTGGATTTTTTTCTGCGTCTTGGGGGAGATGTTGGTCTGCTTGCGAAGCGCGCGGGAAACGGTCATCACGCTCACGCCCGCGCGCCGGGCGATCTCCGCGAGTGTGACTGGTTTATGTGGGAGCACGCGAGGCAAGGCTAGAAGCGCGGGCTGGGATGTAAAGCCCTGAGTTACGGTTAAACCCGGGGGAAACTAAACGTTCCGCCGCCAGGCACCCCTCGGAGGAAATGCGGGCGCGCATAATCAGTTGCGCCGGTTTTCTCGCTCCGCATAGTTCCGCCGCATGAATGTTTTCGTCACCGGCGGCGCGGGCTACATCGGTTCCGTGTGCGTCGAGGAACTGCTCCAGGCCGGGCATCAGGTCACTGTCTTCGACAATCTCACCGAGGGCCATCGCTCCGCCGTGGACGCGCGCGCGCCGTTTGTGCTCGGCGATCTCGGCGATGCGGAACTGCTCACGCGCTCGCTCCGCGACTCCGGCGCGCAGGCCGTCATGCACTTTGCCGCCCACGCGCTCGTCGGCGAATCCATGACCAATCCCGGCAAGTATTTTTCCAACAACGTCGGCAACGGCGTGAAGCTGCTCGACGCGTGCGTGGCGGCGGGCGTGAAAAAATTCGTCTTCAGCTCCACTTGCGCCACCTACGGCCCGCCCGACCGAGTGCCCATGACGGAAGACTTGCCGCAGCGCCCGATCAATCCCTACGGCGAGTCGAAGCTGATGTTTGAAAAGATTCTCCAGTGGTATCAGCAGTTGCACGGGCTGGAGTTTGTCGCGCTGCGCTACTTCAACGCCGCCGGGGCGGGCGCGCAGTTCGGCGAACATCATCGCATCGAGACGCACCTGATTCCGAACGTGCTCAAGGTCGCGCTCGGCCAGGCCGCGCAGTGCGAGATTTACGGCACCGACTACGCCACGCCCGACGGCACCTGCATCCGCGACTACATCCACATCGTGGACCTCGCGCAGGCGCACATGCTCGCGCTGGCCGCGGGTCGCCAGGGATTTTTCAACCTCGGCAATGGCGACGGCTACTCCGTGCGGCAGGTCATCGAGACGTGCGAGAAAGTCAGCGGCAAAAAAATTCCCGCCGTGGAAAAGCCGCGCCGCCCCGGCGACCCGCCGAAGCTCGTCGCCTCCGCCGACAAGGCGAAGCGTGAACTGGGATGGAATCCCAAGTTTCCGAAGCTGGAGGACATCATCACGTCCGCGTGGCGCTGGCATCAGAAGAATCCGCACGGTTACGTGGATTGAAAGGTGGGGCCGGCTGCCGTCGAGCCAAACCATTTCGAGCGCAGCGAGGCAAGCGGAGCGAGCATCTCCATGTGAACGCCAGCCTCAGCCGAAGCGGCTCGCTCCGCTCGCGCCTCCTTCGTCGGCAAACAGGGTTCGACAGAGTCTCACCCCACCACATCACGGCCATTCATAAACCGTCCGCGCATCCAGGTCCTTCCACTTCGCACCGTCGCGCTGCTTGGGCGTGGTGCGCCCGACGTATTCCAGCACGCGATGCGCGCCTTCCCTCTCCACGATGAAGAAGAGGGGATCAACAATCTGCCGGATGACAAAGCTGGACGGCTCCATGCGCAGACGCAGCGCCGGTTTCCCGCGCCAGTCCACTTCAGACTCTTTCACGAGTTTGAACCCGACGGTTTCGAGCCGTGAGGAGGCGATGAAACGGAAATTCACGGATTCCCCGCGGGCCAGTTCATTCCAATGGGTGATGATGAAGTGCGGAAGCATGTCGCCGACCAGCGTGTCCGCCACGAACGCCTCGGAATCGGTTTTCGTTTTGCCCTCCGCTGTCCAGTCGAAGAGCAGCTTGCGCTTGGCGTCCTTGGTCACGCTGCTGCGGCCGCGTGCGCCGGTTTGTTTTTCCTCCAGTTGAAACGAGCGCAGTTCGCCGCCCTCGAAGACGATGTTTTCGCGCGCCGCGAGCGTGCTGTCGGGATAAACAAAATCGCGCACCACATGCACGGCGGTGTTCGATCGAACGGCGGTGCGGCGGAAGGTGAACAGGATTTTGTTCGTGCCCGAGCTGGTTTCGTAAATGGTCCCGGTGAGCAACGGCGGTTCCTCCAGCGCGGCGGCATGGCCCGACGCCGTGCAAAACACAACTGCGAAAACCATCCAGGCCCACGAACGAAATCGAAATGGCATCATGCCCACTCATCGGGCGGCGGCGGGCGGGAATTGAGCCGAGATCGGAGCGCGGACTTTTAGTCCGCAGCAAGCCGACACCCTCAAAGCCGCCAGAATTTTTTCACGCGCCTGGCACAGGGCAGCTTGCTGCGGGTTGAAAACCCGCGCTCCGTTTCTGCACTAACGCCACTGGCCAGTCGGCGGCTCGCGGCGGTGGACGGAGCGGTAGAGTTTCAGTGCGTTGGTCTGAACTTTTTTCCAGAACACACCTTCGCGCTCCAACACCTCGCGCCACGGCTTCTCACGATACGCGGTCACAAAGCGCAGCGCGTCGCGTGGCGTCAGTCCGGCCTCGAGTGCGGAGAAAAGCAGTCCGCCCAAGTCTTTCACCAGCCAGCGTTCTGGCACGGTGTCACGCCGTTGCACGCGGTGCAGGTCAATCAACGTCAGTTCCACCGCGTCTGCTGGCAGCCACTGCGACCAGTCGCGGTCGGGGGTGAGAAAGTGGCAGAGGTAAAAGTCGCGGTGATTCAGGCCCGCGCCGTGCATCGCGCGCGCGATGTGGGCAAGTTGCGGAATGAGCGCGCGCTTGAGGAGCGCGCGCGTGCGACCACGCGCGCTGCGCCAGTCCTTCGTGAGGTCTTCGAGGGAAATCATGCCTTCAAGCGCGCGCATGACTATGAAGGATTCGAGATTCGCAGGCCCCGTTCCTCGCAATCCCTTGCCCGCGCACGAGGGCGTGACCACGCCCGCCGCGTTCAACGCTTCAATCGCCCGCCACTCCGGCTCCGCGCTCACGATGGGCGCGCGTCCGTAGAGCCAGTTCTTGAAAATTTCGCGCCAACCGACACCGCGATGGACCTTGATGAAGTAGTGCCGCCCGCCGAGATGGAATTCCACGGTGCGCCGGTTCTTCACCGCACGATGCACCTGGCCCTCGACACGCATCAGCCAGTCGAAGGTGTTTTCCTTCGGCACATGCGCGCGCAGATGTTCATCCAGTTCCAGCACGCGCGCATTAGGCCACAAGTGATCGGAGAATGGAAATGTTGGAAAGCGATGGCGGTGCCGGGAGCGCAGCTTGGGAGTTCCATGAACACGAGACTGGAAAGTCTCGTTCACTGCCGGCTGGAAAGCCGGCGCTACGTAACGCCGACATTCCTGTCGGCAGGTGGCGACACTTTCCAGTGTCGCAGTTCCGCAGCGAGGGACGGCGATGGCAAGGGACGGGCATTCTTCCGCAAATTCTGGGCTGCCCTTGCCACGCCTCGTCTGGCACTTAATCTCGTCAACGCTTATGCAACTCGAACGATTCACCACCAAAGCTCAGGGGGCGTTGCAGGACGCGCAACGGCTCGCGCAGGATTTTTCTCACCAGATCTTTGACGGCGAGCATCTGCTGCTCGCCCTGCTGCGCCAGAGCGAAGGTTTAATTCAGCCGCTGCTGCAAAAGCTCGGCGTGCCGCCCGCGCGCGTGGAGCAGGATTTGCAAACGGAACTCACCCGCCGCGCCAAGGTGCAGGGCGGCGGCGAAGCGTATCCGACCAATGAATTCCGCAAGACGCTCGAAGCCGCCGAAAAGGAAGCTCACAAGCTCAAGGATGATTTCGTCAGCACCGAACATTTGCTGCTTGGCCTGCTCGATGAGGCGGGCCCTTCGCTGAAAAAGATTTTCACCACGCACAAAGTCGTGCGCGCGGAAGTGCTCAAGGCGTTGGCTGACTTGCGCGGCAACCAGCGCGTTACGGATCAAACCCCCGAGGACAAATTTCAGGCGCTGGAAAAATACGGGCGCGACCTCACCGCCGCCGCGCGCCAGGGCAAGATCGATCCCGTCATCGGGCGCGATGAGGAAATCCGCCGCGTCATGCAGGTCCTCATGCGGCGGACGAAGAACAATCCCGTGCTCATCGGCGAGCCGGGCGTGGGCAAGACGGCCATCGTCGAGGGACTGGCGCGGCGCATCGTGAGCGGCGATGTGCCGGAGGGTTTGAAGAACAAGAAGCTCGTGGCGATGGACCTGAGCGCGATGATCGCGGGCGCGAAGTTTCGCGGTGAATTCGAGGAGCGGTTGAAAGCCTTCTTGAAGGAAGTCACTTCGAGCGAAGGGCGCGTCATTCTCTTCATTGATGAATTGCACACGCTCGTCGGTGCGGGCGCGGCGGAAGGCGCGAGCGACGCGGCCAACATGCTCAAGCCGCAACTCGCGCGCGGCGAACTCCGCTGCATCGGCGCGACTACGCTCGACGAATACCGCAAGCACATCGAGAAAGACCCCGCCTTGGAGCGGCGTTTTCAGCCTGTGCAAGTCGCCGAGCCGAGCGTCGAGGCGACCATCGCGATTCTGCGCGGACTGAAGGAACGCTACGAAGTGCATCACGGCGTGCGCATCCAGGATTCCGCGCTCGTGGCTGCGGCCACGCTCTCGCACCGTTACATCACAGACCGTTTTCTGCCCGACAAGGCGGTGGACTTGATTGACGAATCCGCCTCGCGCCTGCGCATGGAACTCGATTCCATGCCCACCGAAGTGGATCAGCTCGAACGCCAGATCATGCAGTTCGAGATCGAGCAGAACGCGTTGAAGAAAGAGAGGGACGCGGTGGCGAAAGAGCGTTTGAGCAAAATTGAAAAGCAGCTGGCCGAACTGAAAGAGAAGTCGTCGCAACTCAAGGCGCAGTGGCAGAACGAGAAGGCGGCCATCAACGCCGTCGGCATCGTGAACGGGCAGTTGGAGGAGGCGAAGTTGGAGTTGGAGAAAGCCCAGCGCAGTGGCGATCTGAACCGCGCGGCGCAGATTCAATACGGCACCATTCCCGACTTGCAGCAGAAGCTCGCGGGCGCGGAGAAGGCGTCGCAGGAGAGCACGGGTGGGAATCGTCTGCTCAGTCAGGAAGTCACGGACGAGGACATCGCGAAAGTCGTCGCGGCGTGGACGGGCATTCCCGTGACCAAGATGCTGGAAGGCGAGCGGCAGAAGCTCGTCAAGATGGAGGAGCGGCTGGCGCATCGCGTCATCGGCCAGCGCGAGGCGGTGACCGCCGTGTCGAATGCGGTGCGGCGTGCGCGCAGCGGTTTGCAGGATCCGAATCGGCCCGTCGGCTCGTTTATTTTCCTCGGCCCGACGGGCGTGGGTAAGACCGAACTGGCCCGCGCGCTCGCGGAATTTCTTTTCGACGACGAGAACGCCATGACGCGGATTGACATGAGCGAATACATGGAGAAGCACACGGTCGCACGGCTCATCGGCGCACCGCCGGGCTATGTCGGTTACGAAGAAGGCGGACAACTCAGCGAGGCCGTGCGCCGTCGTCCGTATGGCGTGGTGCTGTTCGATGAAATTGAGAAGGCGCACCACGACGTCTTCAATGTGCTGCTGCAAGTGCTCGACGACGGACGCCTGACTGACGGGCAGGGGCGCACGGTGGATTTCAAGAACACCGTCATCATCATGACCAGCAACATCGGGTCGCCGATCATTCAGGAGTATTTCAACCGTGGAAATCTGACCGGGAAGGAAGTCGCCGAGATGGAGCAGAAGGTGAAGCTGGAATTGCGCGGGCACTTCCGTCCCGAGTTTTTGAACCGCGTGGATGACACCATCGTCTTCCACAGCCTGCGGCGTGATGAGTTGGTGAGGATCGTGGACATCCAGTTGCAGCGCGTGGAGAAGCGACTGGCGCAGCAGCACCTGAAGCTCGAACTCGACGCGACGGCGAAGGCGCTGCTCGCCGAGGAAGGCTACGACCCGCAGTTCGGCGCGCGTCCGCTCAAGCGCTCCATCCAGGAACATCTGCTCGACCCGCTCGCGACGCAGTTGTTGGAAGGAGTGTTCAAACCGGGCGACCGGATCAAAGTCTCCGCGTCGGATGGAGCTTTGCGGTTTGAGAAAGCCTGAGGCTCCGGCTTCACGACAGCTTCCGCGCCAACGCCCGCTTGGCCACGCGCGCCACGTAAATCACCGCCACCAGCGCGAGCGCGAAGGCCGTGATCTTAATCCAGAGCGGCGTGGCCACTTTTTCCGTCAGGTCGCGCGCGATGCTGCCCAGATACACGTAGAGCAGCGTGCCGGGCAGCATGGCGAAATTCGCGATGAAGTATTCCTTCCACGACACGCGGGTCAGCCCGAACGCATAGCTCGTGATCGAAAACGGAAAGATGGGCGCGAGCCGGACCAGGGCCACGATCTTCCAGCCTTCAGCGGCCACCGCCTCGTCAATGGCGCGGAAGCGCGGATTCGTGCCGAGCTTCTTCGTAATCCACTCGCGCGCGAGATGGCGGGAAATCAGGAACGTCACGTTTGACGAAATTACCGCCGCGAGGACCACATAAAGCGCGCCGAGGCCGAAGCCAAAAATGAATCCTCCGCCCGCCGTGAGAATCGCCGCCGGCAGGCAGATGATCACCGTGACGACGAAAAGCATGATGAACACGGCCGGCGCCCACGGGCCGAGGCTTTGAATCCACTGCAATGACTGATCGAGCAGCCCGGTCTGTTTCACCCAGCGAAACAGGAGCACGAAAACGGCGGCCGCGACGAGCAGGAGCAGCACGCGCACGACGGGCCGGGCCGGAGAACGGGCGGGCGCGGGAGTCAGGTCTTCCATGGTCCGGGGTGGGAATCGAACAGCAGTTTCATGGCGGGCGAGCGTGTCGGGACGCGGCGTGAAAGACAATGGCGAAAGCCTCGGAACACCAGCGATTCGGAACCGCACCAGCCAATCCCCGGCCCCGAGTTTTTGCTTGGCAGTCGTGACGCCGCTGCCGCTAGTGTGGCCGGATTCGGAAACGCCAGCGGCGCTTCCGGCGTGCATTATGATTGGCAAAATTCTTTGCGAACTTTCCTTCGCTGTCCGGCGCAACCGCCTGACGCGCCTCATCCATCATCCCCGCGTCGCGCAGAAACTGCATGCCGAGGCCGCCGAGCCGGAAGTCATCAAGTGCCTGCTGGAAGGCCAGTGGCAGGGTCCGGTCTGGGACGTCGGTGGCTTCATGGGCAACCTCGCCTACGCCGTCGCGCAAAAGCACCAGGTCATCGTCTTCGAGCCGAACCTCTGCAACCTCTATTACCTCGGCTACAAGTTGAAGGACACGCCGAACGTCACCGTCGTCCCCTGCGCGCTCACCCTCGAAGGGCAGCCGTGGACCGCTTCCATCGAGCCGGATTTCACGAAACCCTCCGTCGGCCCGCGCACCATCACCATGTCCGTGGAGGAAGCGTTGAAAAAATTTGGCCGCCCCGGACTCATCAAGCTCGACATCGAAGGCGGCGAATACGAGGTGCTGAAATCCCCCGCGCTCATCGGCCTGACCCTGCTGGTGGAATGGCATCGCGGCGTGCCGAAGGAACTGGAGCATTGGAACCTCAGGACGCTCGACGCGGTGCATTCGCTGCTGACGCCGAAGTAGCAGCCACGGCCGGGCGGCGCCGAGCGTGACCGCATTTGATTTTTATCGTGCCACGCCGGGCACGCTTCGGAACACTCCGCGCGTTCATGTCGCAGATGTTGAAGTCCTCGGGCGCGACCGCCGCCGCCACCCTGTTGAGCCGCGTGCTCGGCCTGGTGCGCGAGATCGTGTATGCGAATTTCATGGGCACGAGCTGGGTCGCGGGCGCGTTCGCCCTGGCGTTTCAAATTCCCAATCTCTTCCGCCGCCTCCTGGGCGAAGGCGCCCTCACCGCCGCCTTCATCCCCGTCTTCAAGCAGAAGGAAAAAACCGAGGGCGAGGAAGCGATGTGGCACGCGGCCAACGCCGTCATCTCCGGTCTGCTCGTCGCGGCGTCGGTCATCGTGGTGGCGGGGATGCTGGGCCTTTCGTTCGCGTTGGGTATTTTCAGTTTCGAGGAAGACACGGCGCTCATGCTGCAACTGCTGCGCGTGATGTTCCCCTACCTCCTGCTGGTGTGCCTCGCCGCCGTGTGCATGGGCATGTTAAACGCGCGCGGCCATTTCTTCATTCCCGCCCTCGGCGCGGCGCTCCTCAACGTGGTGATGATCGCGTCGGTGTATTTCCTCGCGCCGCGTCTGGGCACAAAGCCGGAGCAACAGGTCTTCGGCCTCGCCATCGGCGTGCTGCTGGCGGGCGCGGCGCAGGCGCTGTTTCAAATGCCGCTGCTCTGGCGCGAGGGCTTCAGCTACCGTTGGCTCAAACCATGGAGCGATCCCACCGTGCGCCACGTCGTGAAACAGATGCTGCCCGCGACCGTCGGCGTCGCGGCGTTTCAGATTAACGTGATGCTCGCCAGCGGCTTCGCCTTCGCCATTGAGCCGGACATTGTCGCGGCCTTCGGCTACGCGGTGCGCCTGATGGAACTGCCGCAAGGCGTCTTCGGCATCTCGCTCGCCATGTATCTGCTGCCCACGCTCTCGGGACTCGCGGCGGAGAAGAAGTTCCCCGAGTTCCGCACCACGCTGCGCGACGGCCTGGGCTACCTCCTCTTCATCAACCTGCTCGCAACGGTGATTCTCATCGTGCTCGCCGAACCGATCATCCGCCTATTGTTCGAGCGCGGCCAGTTCGACGTGCTGGCCACGCGCCGCGTCACCACCGGCCTGATCGCGCTTGCGCCGGGACTGCTGGCCTTCTCCGGCGTGAACATTTTCGCGCGCGCGTTTTACGCGCTCGGCGACACCAAGACGCCGATGAAGATTTCCGTCTTCTGCCTGGCCATGAACGCGCTCCTCACCCTGCCGATGGTGTGGTTCCTGCGCGAAGCCGGCCTCGGCCTCGCCAACACGGCGACCGCGTTCATGAACGTCTCGCTGTTGGCCTTCGCGTTGCGGAAGAAAATTGCGAAGCTCGACCTGGAGGCGCTGGGCAAGCCGGCCTTGGCGTTGCTGCTGTGCGGCGCTCTGGCGGCGCTGGGCGCTTGGGGTGCGACTCGCTTCTGGGAAACGCGGCTGGGTCACGGCACGTTCTGGCTGAAGACCGGCGCGGTCTTCGTGCCAATGCTCGGGGCGACGCTGCTCTATTTTGCCGCCGCCTTCGCGCTGCGTGTCCCGTTCACCAAGGATTTCTGGCACCTGCTTCGCCGCCGCATCAGACGGTGAGTTAGACTGTCTCGCAGCAGTAATCTCCAGAGGTGGCCTGTCTGGTCGGGGGCGTGTTCTCCCTCACCCCGGCCCTCTCCCAGCGGGAGAGGGCCGGGGTGAGGGAGAACGTCTTTGCCACCGGACACGCTGAAACCGCAAACGACTTTGGGCCACCGCTCTAAAACACCCGCGCCAGCCAGCGCAGCACATGCGCCGTCCCATCCAGCCACCACGCCAGCGCCTCCAGCACGCTCACGCGCGCCGTGAGCAGCGGAATGCCAATGAGCACCACGAGGACGTTCCCAATCCAAATCACGGTGGCGGAAAATAAATAGCCCTGCTCTGTGATGTCGCTCTGCCGCGTCTGGAGTATGTGCCAGGTGAGCGTGACGTGAAACGCATACGCCGCACCGAGCAGAAAATGAAACCACGCCACATGTTGCGCCCAGTTCCAGATAAAGTTCCCCAGCACGAACACGAGAATGACCAGCACCGCGTAGAGCGGAAAAAAGTACGGCGCGAGCGCGATGAGGAAGTTCGACTTGGTGATGACGACATGCCCGCCCTTGGCACTGGCCTTGAACTTCTTCACCCGCCCGCCGCACGCCCAGGTCCAGAGCGCGTGCGTGAGTTCATGGCCGAAGACGTAGAGGAGCAGCGGCTTCGGCAGCATCAGGAACACTACGAGCCAGCACGCCGCGCCACCAATGAGCGCCACCCAAAACGTCTGCGCATTCCCCGCCACGCTGACGACGCGCGACAACGCCGAAGCTGC
>JAYVNY010000251.1:0-21350 GCA_043758205.1 Akkermansia sp. | reverse complement strand
CAGCAACGTGCGACGACCGGGAGCGTTGGTTTAAGAAATGGTCCCGCTACTACGGAGCAATGCTGCGGGCTGGAAAGCCCGCGCTCCGTCTGGTGCGGGGCCGAGTTGCGCCTGACCTCAAGCCCGGAGGGGGGTGAACTTTCAATGTCACCCCGCGCGCCTCGCCCCCGTCTGCAACCCGAGTCGTTCACCAACACCAACACGCATGACCATGAAACACCTTGCCCAACGCGCCAGTACCGTTTTGCTGGCCCTCGGATTGTTCACCGCCCCCACCTTTGCCGCCCTCACTGACGGCATGAAGTCCGGCCCCGCCGCCTTCAAATCCATGGGCCCGCTCGCCTTCGGGCCGGACGGCATTCTCTTCGTCGCCGACACCAAGGCCGCCGCCGTCGTCGCCATTGCCACCGGCGACACCGCGCCCGCGCCCGCGGGCAAGGCGCTCAAGGTCGAAGGCTTGAACCAGAAAATCGCCGCGCTCCTCGGCACTGCCGCCGACCAGATTCTGATTGATGACCTCGTGGTGAATCCCCTCTCGCACAATGTCTATGTCGCCGTCTCGCGCGGACGCGGGCCGCAGGCCGTGCCCGTGCTTTTGCGCGTGAAGACCGACGGCGCGCTCGAAGTCGTCTCGCTCGACAAGGTGACCCACGCGCGCGGCGAACTGCCCGATGCCCCCGTGGATGGCGTGGTCGGCCAGCCCAACCGCGCCAGCAACCCGAGACTCGAATCCATCACCGACCTCGCGTTCTTCCAGGACCGCGTGCTCATCGCGGGGTTGTCGAACGAGGAATTCGCCTCCACCCTGCGCGCCATTCCCTTCCCGTTCCAGACCGTGGCCAACGGCACCAGCGTCGAGATTTACCACGGCGCGCACGGCAAGTTCGAGACCCGCGCCCCCATCCGCACCTTCGTCCCGTTCAAGGTCGGCAACGAGCCGCAGCTCATTGCCGCCTACACTTGCACGCCGCTCGTGCAGTTCCCGCTCACCGACTTGAAACCCGGCGCGAAAGTGAAGGGCAAGACCATCGCCGAGCTGGGCAACTACAACCGCCCGCTCGACATGATTGTGTATAACAAGGACGGCAAAGACTTCCTCCTCCTCGCCAACAGCAGCCGTGGCATCATGAAGATCGCCACCGACGCCATCGAGAACGCCGAGAGCATCACCACCCGCGTGGAAGGCAAGAAAGGTTTGCCCTACGAAACCATCGTGGGCTGGAAAGACGTGACCCAGCTCGACCGCTACGACGAGAAGAACGCGCTCGTGCTCCGCAAAGGCGACGCGGGCGGCCTCACGCTGGAATCGCTGCCGTTGCCCTGAGCGGGGAAAAGCAGAAAGCAGAAAACAAAAAGCTGAAAGGAGCGCCGGGCTTCTTTCAGCTTTTCCTTTTTTGTTTCACGTCCCTGCGCCGCGTCGGGTGACTTCCGAGAATCCCAACGGGATTCGGGGCGACATCAGTTTATCCATCGGTTTATGCGCCAGTTCTCAGGCCGGGGGAAAAGCGGCGCTGAAGCGACCGCACTCCAAACGCTTCGCGCGTGAAGAGGCGTGGGAGGCTGCGCGCCAGCGTTTGGGGGACGACGCGATTTGCTTGTCTCCGCGGCAGCGCCCCAGGCATTGGGCAGTCCGCAGGCTTTGGCGAGCGCGGTCTTAATGGCTTGCAGGTCAGCGGCGGGCACAACGCCCAGACGTTTTTCAAACCGCACCGAGGGGAGCGAACCGATGCCTTGAACATTGGCGACGGAGGCCGGATCGAGAAAAGGCAGGTGACCGAGCGGCATTTCCAAACTGCTGCCGCGATTCTCGCGCGTGATGGGGATGTGGATGATGAGCGAGCGCGGTGCGTCGAGATGGTCGGCAATTAAAACCACGGCGGGGCGCGTCTTGGCCACCATGCCCAGGTCCTCGAACCAGACTTCGCCATGGCGGGGGTTCATTTGCCGTCGAGGATGTCGAGGACTTCCTGTTCAACTTCCCGCGATGGGAGCACGTCGGCCTACTCGGCCTCGGCGCGCTGGCGGGCCAGGAATTTGAGATAGTGGAGCACTTCGATCAGCAGGGGTTCGGGCTGGTGCTTGATTTCTTCGAGCAGAATCTCTTGCGCGCTCATGGACGAACTTTTTCACGGAGAGCCGCTGCGGGCAAGCTCGCATTCCCCTGCGCCTCATTCCTCCACCGCCGCTGAGATTGCTGGCGGGCGGTTGCGCTTGGTTCACCGGCCTTCAAACGGCTTGCCTTGTTTCATCCCCGGAATACTTTGGCGCGCATGGCACTCACGAATGTTGACATGGCCGAAGAGGCGCTGTCGCTACCGTCCGCAGACCGTGCGGGCCTGGCGAAACTGCTGATCCAAAGCCTGGAAGACGACCCGCGCACCGATGCGGAAATCAAGGATGACCTGACCCGGCGGTTCCAAGATTTGCTTTCCGGTCAAGACTCAGGGCTGACGTTCCCCGAAGTTTTTGGCCGCCCGCTGTGAAGGCGATTTTCAGCCGCCGGTTTCGCGATGACCTGACTCGCTAGGGAGAAAAGTATCGCGAAATTTCCGACCGGCTGGCGGGCGCTTTCCACGAACGCATTGCTGGGCAGGCGCGTGAGGTCATTCGCTGGGGCGGCGGCGACCATGTCGGCCCGCACGGCTTTCCCTGCCGCCGAGCCAAGCCGTTTCCGTTCTACATCTACTACCAGGTTCAGGGTGAGACGATTTACTTTCTGGGCCTGGTCCACGAACGTCGGCATCCCAATTTCTTGAAAGAGTTGATGGCGGCGGCACGCGAACAAAGGCCGAAAGATTGAGTGCCGTCTCGTACTGAACTTACTCGTTTACGGCAACCGCCAGTCGCTGCCGCACCGCTTCCGCATCGTACACACATCCGCCCCAGGTGCCGCCACCGAGGTGTTGGAGCGCGGCCCAGAGTTTGGTGTCGTCGGGGAGTTGCGGGTGCGGGGCGAGGTCGGGGCGGGGCGCGCGCGCGGCGAGAACCTTGGCTCCTTCTTCGGCGGAGCATTGGCGTCCATCTTCGCCCACGAAATCCACGGTGCCTTTGAGCCGGTTCCGGTCAATGACGATGCGGATGCGGTCGCCTTCGCGCAGTTTGCCAATCGGCCCGCCGGCCAGCGCTTCCGGTCCCACATGCCCGAGGCACGCGCCGGTGGACACGCCGCTGAAGCGCGCGTCGGTGATGAGCGCAACGTGTTTGCCGAAGGGGAGGAACTTGAGCGCGGAGGTAATCTGGTAGGTCTCTTCCATGCCGGTGCCCATGGGGCCGCAACCGCAGAGGACCATGACGTCGCCAGCCTGGATCGCGCCGCGTTTGATGGCGGCGATGGCGTCGCTCTCGCGCACGAAGACGCGCGCCGGCCCTTCGATGCGATACACGCCGTCCGCGCCGACGACGCTGGGATCAATGGAGGTGCTTTTCACGACCGCGCCTTCGGGGGCGATGTTGCCGCGCGGGAAGGTGACGGTGCTGGTGAGTCCGCGCGCCTGCGCCTGCGCGGGGGACATGATGACGTCGTCGGCGTTCACGCCATCGAGTTCGAGGAGAATTTGTTTGAAGCGCGCGCGCCGTTCCGACTTTTCCCACGCGGCAAGATTCTCGCCCACGGTCTGGCCGGTGACGGTTAGCGCGCCCAACTCCAGCACGCCAAGGTCGCGCAGATGAAGCATGACTTCGGGCACGCCGCCCGCGAGAAACGCGCGCACCGTGGGATGATGCACCGGGCCATTTGGCAGCACCGAGACGAGGCGCGGCACCCGGCGATTGATGGCGGCCCAGTCCTCGCAGGTCGGGCGGCGGAGTTTCGCGGCGTGCGCGATGGCAGGAATGTGGAGCAGCAAGTTGGTGGAGCCGCCGAACGCCGCGTGAACCACCATCGCATTGTGAATCGCCGCGTCGGTGAGAATGTCGCGCGCTCTGAGGCCGCGTTTCTCCAGCGCGCAAACCGCCCGCGCGGATTGCACCGCGATGTCGCGCCACACTTCCTGACCGGAAGGCGCGAGCGCAGAGTGCGGCAGCGAAAGGCCGAGCGCTTCACCGACGACTTGCGACGTGGCCGCCGTGCCGAGGAACTGGCAGCCGCCGCCCGGTGTGCCGCACGCGCGGCAGCCGAGGTCCGCCGCTTCGTCGAGCGTGATCATCCCGCGCGCGAACCGTGCGCCGATGGTTTGCACCGCGCCGGCATCTTCGCCCGTGGTCGGGGGCAGCGTCACGCCGCCGGGCACGAGCACGACCGGCAAATCATGCAGGCCCGCGAGCGCCATCATCATCGCGGGCAAACCTTTGTCGCACGTCGCCACGCCGATGACACCGCTGCGCGTGGGCAGCGAGCGCGCAAGTCGGCGGAAGAGGATGGCGGCGTCGTTGCGATACGGCAGCGAGTCGAACATGCCGGTCGTGCCTTGCGTGCGCCCGTCGCACGGGTCGGAGCAATACGCGGCGAAGGGAATGGCTTTCAACGCGCGCAACTCTTCCGCCGCCGCCTGCACTTGCAGAGAAATTTCCCAATGCCCCGTGTGATAGCCGAGCGCGATGGGCGTGCCGTCCGGGGCGCGCATCCCGCCCTGCGTGCTGAGAATCAGAAATTGTTTGCGCCCCAGTTCGCTGGGATTCCAGCCCATGCCCGCGTTCTGCGTGAGGCCGAAGATGTCGCCGCTCGGCCGCTCGAGGAGCATCTCCGGCGTGAGTGGCAGCTTGCCGGACGGGCCAGGGCCTTGGGTGCGAATCTCAAAAATGTCACGCGCGGAATCGGGCATGGCGGGAGTGTGCGGCGCTGACGGGCGGAGTCCAAGTCCCGGATTGGAGCGCGGGCTTTCCAGCCCGCAGCAAGCCGCGCACGGCAGCGCACTTCGGAATAATTCCGCTTGCCTCACCACCAAGCTGCTGGCTGCGGGCTGGAAAGCCCGCGCTCTGCCGCCAATAACCGGTGAATACTTTGCGACAGTTTTCGGTTGTCGCGCGCCGCGTTCGCCCTTCTATTTCCGCCCATCAGAATCCCTTCCGCGACCGCTTGCATGGATACAGATGCGTACATTTCTGATCTTGGCCGGAGCCGCGTGGTTCACTCTTGCGGGGCTGATCACGTTCTCCTTGGTGCTGGTTGCGCGGCGGCGGATGCCGTGGCCGGGCCTGGCTCCGGTAGTGCCGCGCCGGCCGGTGGGCGATGCCGTGGCGGCCGTTGAACCTGCATCAACTTTCGTCGCGCGGTGATTTCAACACGCGCTTTCCACCTTCCACCAGTTCCTCGCCCACTTCATGGATCACGCCCCGCTGCCTGCGCAAGGTGCGGAGCGAGGAGCTGGCGAGTTTGCCCAGGCCGCGCGGAGTGAAGAAGTATTCCGCCATCGTGGTCGCGGCGAGCATGGGATTGAACTCGCGCATGTGCCACATCACGTTCACCAGGTCGCGCATGGAACGCGCCGCCGGTTCGCGCACGGCGCGCAGGATGAGCAGCGTGAGCAGGCTCAACGCGATGGAACCAACAATGACGACATGATAGCGCGTGACCGGCTGGCCCCAGAGCGTGCCGAGTTGCTCGGGCAGCGCGCGCAAGATGAGACCGCCCGTCAGCGGCCCGAGCGCGACGAGCAGATTCGTGAAACTGAAATAGACCGAGAGGTAGTGCGCGCGGTTTTCCGCCGGGACCATTTTGATCATCAGGTTGAACTGCCCCACGTTCTGAAAACCCGCGAGCATGAAGCCGGTGAGGAAGTAGGTCGCGTAGAGATGCCCGTGCCGCGCCGGTCCGGCGACGAGCCACGAACCGGCGGCGAACGTCAACCAGAGCAACGCGCTGGTGAGCATCACGGGCTTGTTGCCGAAGCGATCCACCAGCGCGCCCCACGTCCGCAAAGCGATCAGCAGGCCGAACGTTTGCACAGTCGTGAACACCGCGAGATCGCCGAGCGAGAGCGGAATCCCTTTCAGCACGAACACGCTGTAGAACGGCTGGCCCATGTTGAAGCAGAAGCCGAACAAGCCGGTGAAGAGCAGCAGGCGCGTGAAATTCTTGTCGCGGAACACGGCGGTAAATGTGTCGAGCGGCGCGCTCTGCTTCTGCACTTCCATGACCGCCGCCGGAAACTTCATGCGCGTGAGAAAGAACAGCCCGATGAGCCGCGAACACGCCGCCACGCTGAAGATGATGCCGAAAATCCACAGCGCGTCATCGAAGCGCGACGCCACCTGGCCCGCGACCAGCACGGCGAGCAGCGACCAGAAGCCGAACAGGACGTTGCGCGTGCCGAAGTAGCGCCCGCGAATGTTCAGCGGCACCAGTTCCGAGATCGCCGCCGACCACGCCACGGCCGCCACGGCGTTGCCGAAGTTCGAGACGAAAACGATGGCCGCGAAGATGTAATGCTTCTCCGGCCCGAGCCACGGGAAGGCCAGCGTGAGCATCCAGGGCAGTGCGTTGACGAGGAACGACACGAACAGGATGTCGTGCAGCGACCAGCGTCGTTGCAGGAAAATTGTGACCGGCGGCTGGATGAAGAGGCAGAGGAACGGCATGGCCGCGAGCAGTCCCACGCCGCCATCCGACCAGCCCAGCGACTGGACCGCGAAGCCGATCAGGAACGGCATGTTGCCGAGCGTGAGCGTGAGCATGGGCACGCTGAAGCACGACTCGATGGTGCCGCGCTTGAGCGAGAGCAGGAGTTCGCGCTTGCGTGTGTTGACTGCGGAGTTGTGTTCCACCCGCGCGGTTTTTCGCACGCCCGGAAGTGGCGTGCAAGAACCCGGGCTTGTGCTGTTCACCGCGGGTGCGACTCGCTACGCTCGCGGCGCATGAAGTTCTCCATCATCACGCCGAGCTTCCAAAACTCGGCGTGGCTGAAGCTGTGCGTCGCCTCCGTCGCGGATCAAGGCGTCGCGCTCGAACACCTCGTGCAGGACGCCGGCTCGGACGACGGCACGCTGGACTGGCTGCCGCGCGATCCGCGCGTGACGGCGTTCGTGGAAAAAGACGCGGGCATGTATGACGCCATCAATCGCGGTCTGCGTCGTGCCACCGGTGACGTGCTGGCGTATTTGAACTGCGACGAGCAATACCTGCCGGGTGCGCTGGCGGCGGTGGAGGAATTTTTCCGCGCGCATCCCGAAGTTGAAATGGTTTTCGGCGACGCTGTGATCGTGAATGCGGAAGGGGATTATCTTTTCCACCGCAAAATGTTGCGCCCGCTGCTCTGGCACACCTGGACGTGCCAGCTTTCCACGCTGACGTGCGGAACATTCTTCCGTCGTAGCCTGCTCGAACGGCGGAGCGCGTTCTTCGATCTGAAGTGGCGTTACATCAGCGACGCGGACTGGATGCGGCGACTGATCCAGGAGCGCGTGCCGATGGCGGTGCTTGGGCAGTTCACCTCGGTCTTCACGCACACGGGGCGGAACGCGAGCACGGACGAGCGGACGCTGGCGGAGTTGAACACCTTCCGCGCCACCGCGCCCGCCCCGGCGCGCGCGCTGCGCCCGCTCGTGGTCGCGCATCATCGCGCGCGGCGGTTGCTGGGCGGGACCTATGCGCAGGGGCCGTTTGATTTTTCGCTCTTCACGCGCGCGCAGCCGGAGCGGCGCGTCGTGCGGCACGTCGCGCGGCCCACCTCGCGCTGGCGGTGGTGAAACGGGTTGCAGTTCAGCCTTCAGGCTTTCCAACGCGCGCCGGACAACCTGAAGCTTGAACTCCAACGCCCGCGCGGCTTGACGACTCACCCCCGCCGCCCATGATGCGCCGCATGATTTTTCCCCGCCTCATTCTCCTCGCGCTCGGGCTCGGAGTGATCACGGCTACGGCCCAGCTTCCCGGCCTCAAGAAGGACAAACCCCAGGCCGCCACCGTGCCGCGCAACGCCATTCGCGGCGGCTCGTTTCTCGAACTCGGCCCGCTGCTCGGCGATGTGACCAGCACCGGCGCGAAGGTCTGGGTGAAAGCGTCGGGCGAAAGCCTGCTCTCCGTGGCCGTGGGGCGCGAGGCAGATTTGTCCGACCGCGAAGGTTTCAAAGCGCCGAAGCTCGAAGCCGCGTCGTTCTTCAGCGCCACGGTGCGGCTGAAAGAGCTGGAGCCGGCCACGAAATATTTTTACGCCGTGCTGATGAACGGCGAGCTGGTCACGCCGCGACCGTATCCATCCTTCACCACCGCGCCCACGAACGGGGCGGGCGGGCATCAGCGGTTCGCGTTCGTCTCGTGCGTGGGCTACAACGGCTTCGACTCCGCCGCCGCCTGGGCCGACCTCGCCACGCGCACGAACTTCGACACGCTGCTCATGCTGGGCGACAATCACTACGGCGACACCACGGACCCGGCGAAGCACTTCGAGAAGTTCGCCGTGCAGCGCCGCCTGCCGGGCTACGCGGAAGTTTCCCGCCGCGTCCCGCAATACGCCATCTGGGACAATCACGACTACGCGCCGACGCCCACGGACAATCGCGCGCCGGGCCGCGCCGAATCGCTCCGCGCCTTCCAGATGCTCTGGCCGAATCCCGCCTTCGGCGAGAAGGATAACCCCGGCGTCTATTTCAAATTCACGCGGGGCGACGTGGATTTCTTCATGCTCGATGGACGCTATCATCGCGACCCGGACAACGCGCCCGAGACGGGCAGCAAGACGCACCTCGGTGAAAAACAGCTCGCGTGGCTCAAGCGCGAACTCCTCGCGTCGAAAGCCAAAATCAAAGTCCTCGCCGCCGGCGGCGAATGGCAGACGCACGGTCTGGCCACCTCGTGGACCAGCTTCGCCCGCGAACGCGCCGACCTGTTCAAGTTCATCGAGGACAACAAGATCGGCGGATTGCTGCTGCTCTCCGGCGACCGTCATTTCACCGCCGCCTATCAGGTGGCCGGAAAATTCATCGAGGTCACGAGCGGGCCGATGGGCAGCCGGAACGTCAGCCCGAAACCCACGCCGGAGATGTGGTGGCACGGTGGTCCGACGGGAAAATTTTATTGCGTCTTCGACGTGGACACTGCGCCGGAGAAGCCGCGCGTCACGTTGGAAATCTACCGCGCCAGCGAAGGGCAGGCCCTGCGCCGCGAGTTGACGTGGGAGGAAGTCATCGGAGAGACGCCGATCAAAACACTGTCCCGAGGCAACTGAGCGTTGCCCGGCTGTCTTCAGCGCACCTCGAAGGGCAGCCGCACCGTCGCGTTCGTGAAGCGGCTCTCCACGCCGTCGAACAAATCCACCTCGAAGGCCTTGCCGATGTTGTTGCCCGCCAAGTCTTCGATGGTCTTCTGCACGAGCAGCGTGTGCGGGC
This sequence comes from Akkermansia sp., assembly GCA_043758205.1. GTDB lineage: Bacteria > Verrucomicrobiota > Verrucomicrobiia > Limisphaerales > SIBH01 > JANNGC01. Next base: position 12,092 of record JAYVNY010000251.1, on the reverse strand, counting down.
CGCGCCGCCACGGTTGCGCGGGCGTGAAGGTCCAGCGGCGCTCTTCGTCGGTGAGCGCGGGTTGGCCGGCGAGCAAATGCGCGGATGAGTCAACCACTTGAATCATCCGCAAGGCCAGCGCGTGGTCGAGCGGTTTGGGGAAACTTACGGCCAGCGGCTCGCGCGTGCCGGACTTGGACGCGGAGATTTTCCAGTCCTCCGTCGCGAGCGCCACGCGCTCCACGGGACCGACGGAGAAGCTCTTGCGAAAACCTTCGCGCAGCGGCTGGCCGTTCGCGTCGAGCCACGCGCGGTCAATTTCCAGCGCGTAGCTCTTGCCCTGAACGAGCGCGGGGCCGATTTCCTCCAGCGGCGTCACGCCGCGCTTGATGCGGCCCGGGTCAATGAAAAGTGTCAGGCGCGTCATCGCGGGGTTCCACAGTTCCTCGTCAATTTCCAGGAAGGGCAGTTCCACCGCTTTGCCCTTCGCATCGCGCAGGTGGATGTAATCGTAGATGTGCCCGCGACTCATGGGCGCGGAGAAATGGACGTAGAACTTCAGCAGATTCTCCGGCAGCACGCGCGCGCTGGGATAAATCTGCGCGACCACGGTGTTGGACACAGTGACGGCCCGCGGCACCTCGAACGTGCTGGTGAGGAAGCGTCCTCCGCCACCGTCCGGCAGTCGCGCGGGATTGAATGACGCCGTGTAGCGCAGCCCCGGTTCGAGCGGAAACTGCGGCGCGAAGCGCAGCGCGTCCGCCGTCACGCGATACGCTCCGAGCATCGCGGGCAGGCCGATGGTGCCAAGGCTGTCCTGCGCCTCGACGTGGACGATGAGCAACTTCTGCCACTGCGCCAAGTCCCAGTCCGCCGCGCGCAGGGCGGCGAGATTCTTCGCATCCAGGCCGGAGACATGCAGCGTCCAGCCGCCGGGGGTAGTGGCGTTGGTGGCCCAGCGCAGGGTGGGAACGGGTTCCGCTGCTCGGCCAACCAGCGGCAGGAACCCAGCCAGAACCAAGGCAAGAATGCGAAGGCCCGCCGACGCTCGCGGCACCATCTGGTTAGTAGCAGAACAGGCCGGGGAACCTTGGCCGGCGCGGGAATAAAAGGAATGGTCGGGGTGTCGGTTGTTCAATGGTTTACGTGGCTGTTACTCAGGAGGCCGTTGCTCGTAGCCTCTGCCACGAGCGCCGCGACACGAAACCCAGCAATGCGCCGACCAACGCAGGTAAACAGATGAACCCATAAAACAAAAACTCAAATGGAAAGAGGTTGTGACTCGTCGCGTCCCGAGTCCAGTCATGCAGTATGTTGATGACGTTCAAGAAGGCTGGACACGCCATAACGACACCCGCCAGGAGAAGCCATCGACGCGGCTGGGCAATGCCCAACGCGAACCCAAGCACAAAGAAACTAATCATTGAATCAGTCGCGAAAAGGTTTGCCCACGCGACGGCAAACCACGGAATAAGCGGCCAACCGTAGGCAGGCTGCGGCAATCCGCCACTCGTGAGATAAGGTGGCAATACCAAGCAGCACACGCCACCAATCGCAGCGACCACACACGACGCGATGAGCTTCGGCGAAATCGGGCGTGAGTCAGTTGCGTGCATGGTCAAGCAGCCAAACAAAGTAGTGAGCCGCAAAAGGTCGGCATGATTGAATAATGGCCCGAGTGGCACGGTGCGGGGTTTGGTGGCCGGTGCATGGGCGTGATTGGATCAGCGGGGGCGAAGTCAGTCAAAGCAAAACACCGCGCAGGTCGGCGGGCATGCCTCGGCACTCGGTTCGCGAGCAGGACCGGCGGCAGGGCGGGCGCGGTGTCCTCCCCGCGCCGCGCTGGAATCAGAGTGGCGCTGCTGAACTTTCTCACAACTCAACCCGGCGCGTTTTCCCCAATCCCAAAGGGATTGCCCCACCCAAGCCCAGGGTTGCCTCCTCCGCGCGCGGTGGTCCACGCACACCTGGATTCAATCCCTTCAGGATTGTGTCTGCCGATGGCGCGGCGTTGGGGCGCGTGATTTCACTTTTCGCAATTTCAGAGTTTCACGTTCTTTTCCCTTCAGGCACGCTGCGGCCTCTAAAATTTATGGGCGCACAATGGAAACAAGCCGGGCGCGAAATTAACGCGCAGAAGAAAGGTCAGATGGTCGTGAAGTTGGTCCGCGAAATCATGGTCGCGGCCAAGCTGGGCGGTCCTGACCCGGCTCTGAACGCACGTCTATCGGCCGCCGTCGAAAAGGCGAAGAAGTCGAGCGTGTATCGCGACACCATTGATCGCGCCATCAAGAAGGGCGCGGGCATTGGCGACGACGCGGTGGTGTATGAGATGACGACCTACGAAGGTTACGCACCGCACAAGGTGCCGGTCATTGTCGAGTGTTTGACGGACAACCGGAACCGCACCGCGCCGGAGATTCGCCGCATGTTCTCGCAAGGCGGCGCGCTGGGCCAGCCGGGCAGCGTGGGATTCTTTTTTAATCACGTCGGAGTCGTGGAGGCCACGCACACGGACCTGAACCGGGACATTGACGGCGACGCCATCGAGGCGGGCGCGCAGGAAGTGGAACCGATGGAAGGCGAGGAAGTTCACGAAGGCGAGAAGGGCGCGCGGTTCATCACGGAGATGAAGGAGCTGGATCATGTGACGAAGGCGTTGAAGGCGGCGGGCTGGAAGGTGACGGCATCCGAGATGCGTTACGTGGCGAAGAATTATCCCGAGCTGGACGAGGCGACGCACAAGCAGGTGGCGGCCTTCCTGCAAACGCTGGATGACCATGATGACGTGCATCATGTGTATGCGGCGATGAAGTAGGTGATTGCCACGGGTCAACTTTGGTTTGAATGCGACGCGTTAGGCATTCAGCGGCGTCTCCCCTCACCCCGGCCCTCTCCCCAGAGGAGAGGGAGGACCGCATTCCGCATTGGTTGCATACCTAGCGCGCCCTCACCAACCCCGCGCTGGATGACTTTCTCCCTCTCCCTTTGGGAGAGGGCCGGGGTGAGGGGAACGGCCGTCAGAATTTTCCACGACGTTTGAAACCAGTCCTCACAGCCAGCCCTCCATGATCAGCACCATTGAATCCCAGCCCGCCGGTTCCGGCGTGGATTTGGTGCGGCAGGTGGAGGAAATCTTTTCGCCCACGGGCATTCTTTCCCGCGCGAAGAATTTCGAGTATCGGCCCGAGCAGCAGCAGATGGCAGTGGCGGTGGCGCGCGCGCTGGAAAATCAAACGCATCTCGCGGTCGAGGCGGGCACGGGTGTGGGCAAGAGTCTGGCGTATCTCATTCCGGCGATCCTCTTCGCCACGGCGCAGAAGAAAAAGGCGGTCATCTCCACGCACACGATCAATTTGCAGGAGCAGTTGACGCAAAAAGATCTGCCGATGCTCTCCGCCGTGCTGGCTCCATTGAAATTTAATTTCGCCATGCTCAAGGGGCGGAGCAATTACCTGTGCTCGCGGCGGCTGCGGAAGGCGTTCCAGCAGGCGGACAGTTTGTTCACGTCGCCGGAGATGGAAGAGCTGAAGCGCATCCTCGAATGGAGCAAGACCACCGAGGACGGCAGCCTCTCGGACTTCGAAATCGAGCCGGACATGAAAGTATGGTCGCACGTCTGCTCGGAGCGCGGGCTGTGCTCGCCGAAGATTTGCGGCTACGCGTCGGAGTTCGGGAAGGACCACGGCATCTGCCATTTCCAGAAGGCGCGGCAGAAAATTCTTTCGGCGGATGTGCTGGTGTTGAATCACACGCTGTTCTTCACGCTGCTGCCGGGCGTGAGCGAGGAACAGGAGAGCGGCATCCTCTTCAAAAACGATTTCGTGATTTTCGACGAAGCGCACACGGTCGAGAGCGTGGCGTCGAAGCACATCGGCGTGAGTGTTTCGAGCGGGCAACTGCGTTACGCGCTGAACCGCTTGTGGAATCCGCGCACGCAAAAAGGTCTGCTCGCCACCTTGCGCCAGGGCGCGCCCGTGAAGCTCGTGGATGAGCTGATGGCGGAGAGCGACAAGTTTTTCAACCAAGTCGAGGAGGCCTGCGAAGCGCTGGCGAAGGAGAAGAGCGACGCGGAGCCGGGCCACAAGTCGCAGCGGCAGTGGAGCGAGTTGCGCATCCGGCGCGCGGATTTGGTGAGCGATGGCGTAACACTGCCCATCCAGCGCGTGCGCGAGGCGGTGAGCGAACTCATCAAGGGCAGCGAGGACAAGGATACCGGGCAGGAGTTGGTGGAGTGCAACCGGCGGCTCGCGGAACTGCGCGAGGGCGTGGCGACGTTTCTCAGTCAGAGTCAGGAGGACTACGTTTATTGGGTCGAGCGCAGCGGCAAGGCGCAACGCACGCTGACGCTGAACGCCGCGCCGATTGATGTGGCGGCGTATCTACGCGCGCGACTCTTCGAGTCGGACACGTCGGTGATCCTGACGAGCGCGACGCTCGCCGTCGGCGAAAAAGCAGAGAGCAGAAGGCAGAAAGCAGAAACCCCCACGCCCCACGCCCCACGCACGACGACCGCGTTAAATTACTTTGCGCGCAAGGTTGGCGCGGAGAGTGCGGAGTTGCTGCAAGTCGGTTCGCCGTTCGATTACGAGAGGCAGATGAAGCTGTTCGTGGTGGCGAAGATGCCCGACCCGCGCGAGGCCGGGTATCGCGACGCGCTCATCGAAAACATTGAGAAATTTTTGCGGCAGACGCACGGCAAAGCCTTCGTGCTTTTCACCAGTTACAAGCTCATGCAGGAAGTCGCCGAGCGGATGCAGCCGTTCTTCGACAAGCTGGGCGTCGAGTGTTTCGTGCAGGGCACGGGCACGCCGCGCTCGGTGATGCTGGAGAAATTCAAGGACGACGTGGACTCGGTGCTCTTCGGCACGGACAGCTTCTGGCAGGGCGTGGACGTGCCGGGCGAGGCGTTGTCGAATGTCATCATCACGCGCCTGCCGTTCGCGGTGCCAGATCATCCGCTGATCGAGGCGAAGATTGAAGCCATCGAGGCGCGCGGCGGAAATTCATTCGGAGAATTTTCGTTGCCCGAGGCGATTCTGAAATTTCGCCAGGGCGTCGGGCGGCTCATCCGCACCAAGAGCGACCAGGGCATCGTGGTGATCCTGGACAACCGCGTGTTGAGCAAACGCTACGGGCAGGCCTTCCTTGATGCGGTGCCGAAGTGCCCGGTGGAAGTGGTGTAGGGGATCCCCATCACCGCCGCACCCGTCCCGCGAACTGCTTGTCCATCCACGTCAGCCTCTGCTCGGCAAACTTTTTCACCCATGCGACTTCCTCCTCGTAGGTGGCGAAGCCATACCACTGTGGATTGATGGGCCGTCCGAGGATGGGCCACTTCTCGAAGTTGCGCTTCTGCGCCTCGTTCAGTTGCGCGGCCATTTCGTCCACGCGCGCGAGCACGCGCTTGGTGGCGAGGACATTGGTGCGGAGCTGCGTCCAGCGGGCGACGTATTGCTCACCGAACGCCGGGTCGTCGAAGAGGCGGCGATACCAGGTCAGTTCCTTGTCGTCGAGCTGCGGCCAGAGCCAAGACTCGGGCATCCAGCCCTGCTTGCCGTTCGCGTTGCCAAAGCTCAGGTTCCAGTCCCAGATGGGGTCGGCTTGGATCTTCCCGCCGCGATCCTTGTGGTAAAAAACGCTGAAGCGAAATCCGTCCACGTTCTTCGTGAACTCGGTGAGCAGGTGGTAATCAATGAAAGAATCCGCATCGAGGAACGCGCGCCAGCCTTTCACGGGATCGCGGAAGCCGGGACCGTAGAGCGCGCTTTCCACATCGTTCAGGTGCTGGCGCAGCCAGACTTTTTGCGGCGCGGTGATGTCGTCCTCATCCGGCTCCACGAAGTAAAACTGATTCGTGCGCAGCGAGGTGCGGAAATACTCCTCGTCCTTCAACGCCTCGGATTCGTCGGGCAGCGACTCGCGATTCGCCAGCGGCAGGCGCGTGGCGGGGAAGCCGAGATGATTGGTGTAGATCGGCGTCACGCGGCTGCTGCGGCTGCTCGAAATGGAACTGCTGCTGCGTGTGGCGGTCGCGGTGGGCTGAAAGCCTTTCGGGTCGGCGGGAAATCCGCCGGGCGCGGTCGGGAAACCTTTGCGCGTGCTTTGCGAAACCGGCCCCGCGCCATAGCCCTCGCCGCCCACCGGGCCGGCCCCGGCATCCGTGTGATCTTTTTTGAAGATGTATCCGCCGGTGATGTTGGGCGCGTGGTCGTCCTCGGGTTTCAACTTCGCCAGGTTGACCCGCTCCTTGCCGCGCTTCACGCGCTCCTCGAAGACATACACGCCCGCGTAATCGCGCGGACTGAGTTTGCCCACGGTGCGCTGCACGAAGACCTCGACGAATTTGGTGCGCGGCGCCCAGTGGCCCATCGCGGTGTGCAACTCGTAAGCCAGCACGTCGCGCAGCAGCGCCTTGTCGGGATACGGCGCGTAGAGAACCCAGTCGCTGTCCGCCGGAAAGCCGAAGACCGGCGCGGACCTGGGATCGCCGGCGCCATCAATCAGCTTCACGGTGAAAGAATTTTTTGGGTAACGCAGCGAGGCGCGGCCACGAATGTTGAGCAGGGCGCGACCGGAGAAGCTCGCCGCGCGGGTGAGCGCCGTGCGCCCCTGGCCGCCGTCGGCGATTTGCAGCGCGCCTTCGAGACGTTCATCGCGCAATAGGTTCGTGCCGAAGGACTGCACGATGAGCAGCGGGAGATTGGACGTGAAGCTCGCGAGGTCGCCGTCGAGCAGCGTATAGACTTCCGCGCACGGCGCGCTGGCGGGCTGGTTCTTCGGAAAAGTTTTGGCCCGCACGAGCGCGGTGTTCGTCAACGACAGCGGCGCGGAGTAGGTGGGTGAAGATTCGTCCGGTTCCGAACCATCGAGCGTGTAACGAATCGTGGCAGTGGTATCGCGGGCGGAAAGTTGCAGCGTGACATTCGTGGCGAACGCGCCGCCGGCGGGAGAAAAAATAACGGCGGGTTCCGCCAGCTTTTCCGCAGCGAGCGCCGGGAACGCCACGAGACACGTTAGCACGAATGCCCTACGACACAGCTTGATCAAACGGTGGAGCATGTTGGTGATGCGCGAGAATCTGGAAACGGACGCGGCGTGGCAAACCGAAACCGGCGGGCATCCAAGTTCTTGATGTAAAATCTTCCCGACCCCACTAGGCTTGCAGCGTCCCAAAGCGCACGCTACGCCAAATGAAATCATGGCTCGCAACGCCTGTGGTTTGTCTTTCCCTGCTGTTGGCCGGGCTGCGCCCAGCCCTGTCCGCACGGGCCGCGACCGTTGGCAACGGCTTCACGCCCATTGATCTTTCCCCTCACGCGCTTTCGCGGGAGGAGCCAGTCACACGGCAACTCGCAGCATTGCCAGTCGGCCCGCAGACGTTTCACGGCGTCCCCTTTCTCGTTGGAGCGCCCATGGTGCTGACCGGCATAGAGTCGGCACGCATTGCGGATGTTTTCCCGCCCACGATCCGTGGGATCAAAATTGGCGGGAGCGCGAAACGAATTCATCTCCTGCACGCCACACTGTTCGCGGAGAAGGACGGCACGCCGCTGGCGAAAATCATTTTCCATTACACGAACGGCGCGCAGGAATCCGTGCGCCTCGGCTACGGCGTCCACGCCCGCTCGTGGGTCGTGCCACGGCTGGAGAAGCGCGCGGCAGTTTTCGACGGTGGTTCGCGGCTCGCCTGGACGGAAACCGACGCGCGCCGCGACACGGGCCTGCGACTTTTTCACACCGCGCTGGAAAATCCCAAGCCCGGCGAAGTCATCGCCAGTGTGGATTTCGTCTCACTGTTCAGCCACGCCGCGCCGCTCCTCGCCGCGCTCACGGTGGAAGGTGCGGAATCGAAGCTGCGGCCCACACGCTCCGTGGCGGTGCGGAAGGCCGTGCGCGATCTGAACGAATGGCCGGAGTCTGTTTATCGCCAGGAACTCGCCGTGCGCGTGACGGACGAATCCGGCGTGGCGCTGACGAACGCCATCGCCACGCTCTCGATCACCGACGACAAGGAATCGTATTTCCTGACCAGCGCCGCCGTGGACGCGCGCGGCGCGGTGCAGTTGCCGTATCCGCCGTTGCAGGCGGTGGGCGTGAGCGTGTGGGTTCATGCGCCCGGTCGGATGCCAGCGGTGATTTCGGAATCAAAAACCAATGTCGCGAAGTTCACGACGAATCATGTCGTTGTGCTCCGGCGCGGGACGACGATTGGCGGCGTGGTGAAGGACGCGAAAGGCCAGCCCGTCGCGGGTGCGGAAGTGATTTTGCACAAGGCGGAGAAGTTGAGCGCGCACCATTACTCGCGCGTGGACTACGACCTGACGCGCACGGGCGCGGATGGAAAGTGGACGAGCCGTTCGTTGCCAACAGATTTATCCGGTCTGGGCGTGCAGATTTCGCATCCTGATTTTCGTCCGGCCTTTTACGTGACGGAAGGTTTCGCGCCGCCACCGACGAACACGACGACCACCGGTTCAACCCCTTCCTCCACCGTTTCCTATCGTCGGCTTGCCGATGGCACCATGGAGCCAATCACAACGCGGCGCGTGACAGCGGGCGCGCGCGCGGCGCAGCCGTTGTTGAACACGAACGCGCTGGTCGCGGGGAGTGCGGAAGCGATTTTGCAGCCGGCGATGCTCGTCAGCGGCACAGCGCTCGACAACGCCGGCCGGCCGCTCACGAACGTGCCGGTGATTTTCCGGCAGAACACCGAGACTCGTTTTCTCCACACCGACGCGCAGGGGCGTTATCGCCACAGGGCCGTGACGCCGGGCGCGGCGATGTTGATCCTCGCGCTGGAAAAACACTCGCCGATCTACACCAACATCAATGTCACCGAGGGTCTGGCCCCGGTGGAACTCAGGCTCACGGCGCCCAAGGTCGTGCGCGGCCGCGTGCAAGACCGCAACGCGCGGCCTGTGTCCGGCGCGCGCGTGCGCGTGGACGAATGGCTCGGCTTCACCGACCTCGTGCGCTTCTCGGCGCTGACGGATGAGCAGGGCGCGTTCGTGTGGACCGGTGCGCCGCCGGACCGCGTGATGTTCGCGGTGTCGAAAACGAATTACAGCAACACGCGCTCCTCGTTCTCCGGGAACATGGAGAACATTACCATCACGCTCACGCGCCCGGCGGGCGTTTATGGAAAAGTCCTCGACGCGGAGACGAAGAAGCCGGTCGAGAGCTTTTTCGTGCTGCCGGGGCGGAAGTATTCCACGAGCGAAGCCCGCATCAACTGGGATCGTTCGAGTGGAATGCGCGGCTTCGGCGGCGAGTATGCGCTGAAGTTGAGCACCTACTATTTTCAGCCCGAGGCCCGCGTGCTGATCGAAGCACCGGGTTACGAGCCGCAGATTTCGCGCGCGTTCAATGGGGTGGACTCGCACACGAATGATTTTCTGCTCAAGCGCGGCCAGGGATTGAGCGGCGTGGTGCTGCTGCCGGACGGTGCACCCGCCGTGGGCGCGGCGCTGACCATCATCGAAAAGGGCGACAGCTCCTCTCTGGATCAAAACGGCCAGGTGCGCGGGAACAGCGGCTCCGACGTGGTGCGGAGCGACGCGCAGGGGCGGTTTGAATTCGTGCCCAAGCTGGCGCCGGAAAAAGTTTTCGCCACGCACGAGTCAGGCTTCGCCGAGGCCAAAGTCGCCGAGGTGATGAAGGGCGGGAAAATCACGTTGCAGAAATGGGCGCAGGTGAAGGGCGCGATGCGGGTCGGCGACCAGGGCGGCACGGACGCAACGGTGCGCCTGATGAGCGGCTATGATTACGTCGCGGACGAGAACGGGAACGCCACGGGCTTTTCGTTCACGCTGAAAGCGGAGCCGGATGCGGACGGCAATTTTGTCTTCGAGAAAGTCCCGCCGGGCGAGCACCGGCTGGCGGTGGAATATAAGTTCAAGGACGACCGCTACGGGCAGGCGGCGTTGAGCCACGGCATTTTTGTGAACGCCAAATCTGGCGAGACCGTTTCGGCCACGCTGGGCGGCACGGGCCGGCGCGTTGTGGGACGGGTGAATCTCATGGGAGGCGATCACGCGGACGTGGACTGGAAGCGTGATGTGCATCAGTTGACGCTGATGCTGCCGGCGCTGCCGGCCCCGCCGGGGAATCGTCGCGCCGCCGCGCAGGATGGCAGCCCGCTGGTTTTGCTGCGTGGGTTTCTTCCGCAGAACAACCAGCCCATCAGCGCCGAAGTGCTGCGGGAACGTCAGCGCGCCGAGCGCAGCTACGTGTTGCTCGTGGAATCGAACGGCACCTTCCGCGCCGACCATGTGCCGCCGGGCAAATATCAACTCACCCTCAACGTCACCGATCCGGAGGACGAGTATTACAACCGTCGCAGCATCGGCACGACGAACATGGAAGTCACTGTGCCGGACGAAAAGGTTGCGGTGAATACGCCGCACGACCTCGGCGTGGTGAGCCTCAGAATTCAACCGCGTCTGCGCGTCGGAAAAACCGTGCCGCTCTTCGAGGGCAAGGACGCGACGGGCAAGGTGACGAAGCTCTCCGAACTGCGTGGAAAGCCCGTGCTGCTGCATTTCTGGGGCTTGAGCCTGGGCTACAACACGACCGAGTTGCAGATTTTGAAAGAGCTTCAGGCCAACTACGGCGCGAGCGGCAAGCTCGTCATTCTCGGCTGCAATCTCGACGGGCCGGGAAACAACCCCGAGCAGTTCGCCAAGAGCCAGGGCTTCACCTGGAAACAGATCTACCTCGGCCAATGGAACCAGACGCCCGTGCCGGGGATGTTCGGGATCAACGGCAACACGGGCTGCGTGCTGATTGACGCCGAGGGAAAACTCGCCAGCGGTGTCCTCCGCAACGTGACCATCCGCACCGCGGTGACGGAGGCCATGGCGGAGTGAGGATCGCGTGTCGCAGTTTTGCGACCAGCCGGGGCCGAAATTCTCCTTGGCAATTTTTTCAACCCCACTTACCACCACGCCGCTCTTTGAAAGAGTCCCGCCGGTCGCGGGATTTCGTCGCAGTCCAGCGTCAGGGAACCCGGTGAGAATCCGGGACGGTTGCGCCACTGTCAGGAGATACAAACTCCAACCGCGCCAGCGAAAGCTGGTGGCGGCTGAAGCCACTGAGTCCGCTCGCGGATTCGGGAAGGCGGGAGGGAGGCCATGCTCTGAGTCAGGATACCGGTTGGATTGCGCTCGTCGTGAGGCGCGCGTGTGCGCGTCTCAACTTCTCCGTCAAAGAGAAGGATGAGGCCAGCCCCGCACGCCGGTTTGCGCGCGGGATCGCTGAATGTGGTTTGCCTTCATTCGCCGTTTGACGGGGGTGGAGGCTTTTTTCTTTTTGTAGCGGCGTCTCGTGAGAGCGCCGCCAATCAAAAAAAACAAATGGCGGCGCTCTTACGAGACGCCGCTACCAGCCTTCTTCCCCGCTCTGGTCTCAGTGAAACCGTCCCGTCGTATGATTCGTCGCGCGCCGGGATAAAACTCAGATCAGAAAACATGAAAAAAATCAGCCTGTTCGCGCTGGCCTTGGCCAGCCTCGTTATCAACTCCTCCGCCGCGAAGACCAACTTTGCGGCGCAAGTCATCAGCTACGATCCCGGCCTCGGGGCCGCCGCCGGATTTACCAACACGTCCGCCGTGCTCGGCGAGCCGTCGCGCGTCAATCCGTTCGGCGACGCGGTCGAGCCGTTCAATCCGCCGTATGGCACGGCGCAGGTGCTCTCCATCGGCGAGGGCGGCTCCGTGGTCATCAAGTTTGAGAAGCCGGTGGAGGACAAGAAGAAGAACCCGTTCGGCCTCGACTTCATTCTCTTCGGCAACACCGGCTTCATCATCACGAATGAGTTTGATCTCACGACCTTCGACTGGGTCGGCGTGCCGGCCACGGACGGCTCAACGTTCGGCAACAACACCGGCGTGACGCGCATCTCGGTGAGCAAGGATGGGGAGAAATTCTACGTGCTCGATCCGGACCTCGCGCCCGTCGCGGACGGCCTGTTCCCCACGGACGGCGCGGGTGACTTCCGCATCCCGGTGCAGCCCGGCCTGACGGCGGCGCACTTCGCGGGCGCGACGACCGACGACCTTCGCGCGCTCTACACCGGCGCGGGCGGCGGCACCGGCTACGACATCGCGTGG
>JAYVNY010000250.1:0-9360 GCA_043758205.1 Akkermansia sp. | reverse complement strand
GCATTCCTCCACATTCACTTCACTGGCGATGCGGTTGCCGTAGCCGACCACCACGAACGGCACGGGCGACTCCCAGAAACGCAACGTCTCCTCGCCGCGCTCGTTACAGAGATCGAGCAGCGCCTCGTCGCACGCCAGGTTCTCGGCGGGGGTCGGGAAAGTGAGATCGAGGAGTTTCATGCCGGCAAACAGGTCGAGACGCGTTCCCGTGAAGAAGAGCCGAAATGATTTTCGAGCAGTTCTCCCTCACCCCGGCCCTCTCCCGCTGGGAGAGGGAGAACGGCATCCAGCCTCACCGCCAACGAGCGCGCCTGACTCGACGAACGCTGCCTGACTTTCCCCCTCTCCCAGCGGGAGAGGGCCGGGGTGAGGGAGAAAGCCACGCTCACACCGTGAGCACGCCTCGCTTCACGCCCGTTCGATTTCATCGCTTGGTTTTGAATTTCCACTCGTTTAGTTTCCGGCTCTGTGAGTGACAACGTGAAAGTCGAAAATTCATCCGCCCTCCGTTTTCCGCCCTCCGCCTTGCGCGCGAATGGCAAGGGCGGTCGCCCCTACCTGGAATCCATCGAGGACTTGCTTGAAATGGTCCTGCGCACGCAGGGCGAAGAGGCCGCGCCGTTGTTCCTCGAAGGTCTCGTGGACAAGCTCCGCCGCTCCGGCATTCAGGTGCCCGGCCCGGTCAGCACGCCTTACATCAACACCATTCCCGCGTCCGAACAGCCGGAGTTTCCCGGCGACGGCGCGATTGAACGCCGCATCCGCAGCATCATCCGCTGGAACGCGATGGCGATGGTCGTGAACGCCAACACGAAGCACGATGGTCTCGGCGGGCACATTTCGTCCTTCGCCTCCAGCGCCACGCTCTACGAGGTCGCGCAGAATCATTTCTTCCGCGGCGGCGACAAGGGCATCGGTGATTTTATTTTCTTCCAGGGCCACGCCACGCCCGGCAATTACGCGCGCGCTTTCCTCGAAGGCCGGTTGACGAAGGAGCAGTTGGGCAACTTCCGCCAGGAACTCGCCGAGGGCGGCGGTCTCTCCAGCTATCCGCATCCGTACCTGATGCCGAATTTCTGGCAGTTCCCCACGGTCTCGATGGGGCTGGGTCCGATCACCTCGATTTATCAGGCGCGGTTTCTGCGCTACTTGCAGGCGCGCGGTTTCATCCCCACGGAGAATGAGCCGAAGGTCTGGGCCTTCGTCGGCGACGGCGAATCGGACGAACCAGAAACTCTCGGCGCGCTCACGCTCGGCGCGCGCGAGAAACTCGACAACTTGATCTGGGTTGTGAATTGCAACCTCCAGCGCCTCGACGGCCCGGTGCGCGGCAACGGCAAAATCATCCAGGAACTCGAAGGCGTGTTTCGCGGCGCGGGCTGGAACGTCATCAAAGTCATCTGGGGTTCGGACTGGGATGAACTCTTCGCGAACGATCACGACGGACTGCTGTTGCGCCGCATGAACGAATGCGTGGATGGCGATTTCCAGAAATACATCGTCGAGAACGGCAGCTACATCCGCCGGCATTTCTTCGGCAAGTATCCCGAACTGGCGGCGCGCGTGACGCATCTGAGCGACGAGCAGTTGCGCAAGATGCTGCGCGGTGGGCACGATCAGGGCAAAGTTTATGCAGCCTACAAAGCCGCAATGGACCACAAGGGCCAGCCCACGGTCATCCTCGCGAAGACGGTGAAGGGCTACGGACTCGGCGAAGCCGGCGAAGGCCGCAACATTTCGCATCAGCAGAAGAAGATGAACGAGAAGGAGCTGCGCGAATTCAGGACGCGGTTCGACATCCCGGTGAGCGATGACGAAATCGCGGACATGCCGTTCTTCAAGCCCGCGGATGACAGCCCGGAGATCAAGTATCTCCTCGACCGCCGTGAAAAACTCGGCGGCTGCGTGCCCAAGCGCGTGGTCAAGGCTCCGCCTCTTGAAACACCGGCGGTGGAAGCCTTCGGCGCGGGCGCGTTGAAAGGCGGACGTGTTGTTTCCACCACGGGCGCGTTTGTGGACTTGTTCGGCAAGCTGCTGCGCGACGAAAAAATTGGCCGCAACATTGTGCCGATCATTCCTGACGAGGCGCGCACCTTTGGCATTGATCCGATGTTCCGCGAGTTCGGCATCTACTCGTCGAAGGGGCAGCTCTACGATCCCGTTGATACGCTAACCATCTCGCCTTACGTCGAGACGAAGGACGGGCAGATTCTTGAAGAAGGCATCACGGAAGCCGGTTCCATGTCGTCGTTCATCAGCGCGGGCACGGCTTACGCCACTGTGGGCGTGAACATGATTCCGTTTTTCATCTACTACTCGATGTTCGGCTTCCAGCGCATCGGCGATCAAATCTGGCTGGCTGGGGATATCCGCGCGAAGGGTTTCCTCTGCGGCGCGACCTACGGGCGCACCACGCTGAACGGCGAGGGCCTGCAACATCAGGACGGCCACAGCATGCTCACCGCGAGCACCGTGCCGACGATTTACGCCTACGACCCGGCGTTCGCGTATGAGATCGCCGTCATCGTGGCCGACGGATTGAAGCGCATGTATCGCGACGGCGAGGAAGTGTTCTACTACCTCACGCTTTACAACGAAGGCTACGAGCAGCCCGCGATGCCCGAGGGCGTAAAGGACGGCATCCTCAACGGCCTCTATAAATTCCGCAAAGGCCCGGAAGGCAAAAGGCACACGGCGCAGATTCTCGGCAGCGGGCCGATCATCCATTCCGCGTTGAAGGCGCAGCAGATTCTCGCCGAGCGTTACGACGTGAGCGCGGATGTGTGGAGCGCGACCAGCTACAAGCGCCTGCGCAACGAGGCTCTCAACGCGCGCCACTGGAACATGCTGCACCCCACCGAGACGCCGAAAAAATCCTACGTCGAGACCGTGCTGGCGAACGAGAAGGGTCCGTTCGTCGCCGTGTCCGACAACATGCGCCTCGTGCCCGAGCAGATCGCGCCGTGGGTTCCGGGCGGATTGTTCGCGCTCGGCACGGACGGCTTCGGCCGCAGCGACACGCGCGAGCGGTTACGCCGCTTCTTCGAGGTGGACGCCGAGAGCACCGTCATCGGCACGCTCTACACGCTGGCGGAAAAGGGTTTGATCGAACGTTCCGTCGTCGCGCAGGCGATGAAGGACCTGAACTACGACGCGAACAAGGTGTTCCCGCAGTTGCTCTGAGCCGTGAAGACGCTCGACGAGAAATTGCTGCAAACGGTGACGCAACGACTCGTGGCGGAATTTCAGCCCGAACAAATCTGGCTCTACGGTTCGCACGCTTGGGGACAGCCGCACGAGGACAGCGACGTGGACCTGCTCGTGGTCGTGCCGCAAAGCGACGAGTCCCCCATCCGCCGTTCACAACGCGCGCACCGTTGCCTGCGCGGTCTCCGTCTCCCCAAGGACGTGCTCGTGGAAACGCGGCAGGAAGTGGACCGCGTGAGAAATCTCAACACGTCGCTAGAAAATACCATCCTCAGCCGGGGCCGGAGGCTCTATGGCTGACGCTGCTGCGTCGGAGGCGAAAGCCTGGATGACGAAGGCGTGGCGCGATTTGGAAACCGCCCGACGCAGCGCGAACACCGAGCCGCCCTTCTACGACATCGCAGTTACCATCTCCAGCAGGCGGCGGAGAAAGCGGTCAAGGCCTTCCTCGTTCACCACCAGAAGCCGTGGCAGAAAACTCACGACATTGAAGTGCTCGTGGACCTGGCGTCTGACATCGAAGCGGACTTCGACAAACTCGCCGACGCTGCGGACGCGCTGACGCCTTACGCCACCCGCTTCCGCTATCCCAACGCGACGTTCGCGGTGGAACCGCAGCCTGCCGAATACGACGAAGCGCTGCGCCAGGCGCAGTCCATTTACGATTTCGTTCTCGTCCGGCTTCCTGCGACCGCGCATCCCTGAGAATGGCGGCGCTCTGCCGAGACGCCGCTACCGCGAGTGATTCAATTCCTCAGCCGGAAGTATTTCTCCGGCACACCCGTGGCGCTTTCGGTGTGGTTGCTGCCCGCCGGGGCGGCATCGAGATACGGGCCGGTGACGTTGGTCGCGGATTGCAGGATGAAACTGCCCAGCCAGTTCAGGTAAATCTGATTATTGGTGCGCGTGATGGTGATGGCACCGGGCGGCTGGATGATGTTGCCGATGGTCATGGCGAGCAGTCCGTTGTTGCTGTCGAGCGCGAAGAGTTTGCCGCCGCCGAAGTCGAGCGCGCCCGCGAAATTGTCGTTGGCGTTGTCAGTCGGGAAAATTTCCTGGTCCACGAGCACGGGCGGGTTCGCGAGGTTGAACGTGGTGTAGAGACGGAGATTGTCGCGGTTCTCAATGGAGATGGAGGCGAGCAATCCCTGGTCGGCCTTCACGGCCAGCGGCAAGGCGGTCGAGGCAAACTGCGCGGAGGAATAGCTGTGCAGGATCGTGCCGGTGCCAGTGCCGAGATCGAACGAAATCTGCCGCAGCGGCGTCGTGCCGTCGCCCTTCGCCCACACGGTATCGCCCGCGCCGAAGGCCAGGCCGAGTCCAAACGCGTTCGCGCCCGCGCCGCTCACCGTGATGGGATGCGCGGTCAAGGTGTCGCCGCCGTTGGCCGTGGTGAAGATCGCGAAGACGTTGCTGTTGCGCGAGCCGGCGAGAATCTGGATGTCGTTGCCCACTCCGCGCACGTCCAAGGTGTCGCCCCAGCGGTTGGTGGCGCTGCCGGTCGGGTTGCCGCTGTAGGCCAGCGCGGGCGAGTCACCGAGAACTTCCAGCGTCCAGCGGTAGATGCGGAAGTCCTGCCCGAGTTGCGCGAGGTTCGCGAGGAAGATGCGCCCGTCATCACTTGCGCCGATTTTGCTGAGGGCAAACGTGCCGCCGGTCACGCCGCTCAAACCCATCTGGCCCACGTCCTCGCCGGACTGCGCGTTCAGCACATACACACCGTTGGCCGGCGTGCGGGTCACGATCAGAATGTTCCCGGAATCAGGATTGTAGGTGAGTCCGCGTTGCGCGCTGTCCGTGGTGAGATACGCGCGCGAGCCGGGGGCGTTGCTCCAGAGCAAGGTCATTGCCTCCGAGCGCACCAGCGGCGTGATGGTGACGGTGGCGTTGGAACTGGTGATGGAGCCGAGCGCGTTGGTGACGATGACGCGATAGACGCCCGCCTGGTTCGTGGTCGCGCCGGCGACGGCGTAGGCCGTGGCATTCGCGCCCGCGATGTTCACGCCGTTCGACTGCCATTGGTAATACAGCGGCTTCGCGCCCGCCGCGCCGACGACGAGATTGATGGAGCCGCCTTCGAGCAAGGTTTGCGAGAGCGGTTGGGTGAAGATGGACGGTGGATTCGTGTCCGAGGCGATTCGCACTTTCAACACGCCGGCCGTGGGAATGTTCTGGCCCTTGTTCGTATCAACCACGAAGGCCTGACAGTAGAAGAAGGTCGGGTTCGTCACGCTATCCACGTCGTGATAGAGCGTGCCGCTGGTCCCACCGTACGGCTGGGTCACGCCCACGCCGCCCTTGAGCCGCATGGTGGCGAGGATCGTATCCTGCCCGCCCGCCGGCTGGCCGGAGCCGAAGCCGTCCGTGGCGCGCGCGCGGATGTAGGCACCGCCATTGGTGAAGGAAAATCCATCGTCAATATCCAGCCGGGTCACGCCGCGGGTCGCCGTGCCCGGCAGGAAACTCGCGAACAACGTCCGCTGCACGTCGAAGCGCGCGAAGGTCAGGCCCTGCGGAGGCGTGACGAGCAGGGAGAGCGGGTTTTCGATGATGAGCGGAAGAATCTCGCGCTCGTTGGCCCCGCCGAACGCGAGGTCGTTGTAGTCGAGCGACATCTTGTCGGCCACGAATTGGATCACGCTCGGACGCACCGTCCAGATGCGCCCGCCGGTGTTCTGGACGCTGAAGTAGCAGTTGCCGTCGTCATCCACCGCGAGCGCGTTCACGCCGTTGAAGCCAGAGGCGACGCGCGTGGTCACGAGGTTGCCCGTCGGCGGACGTTGCGTGGCCCAAATGCGGTGCCAGCCGTTCGTGCCGGCATTGCTCCAGGCCTGAACGTGATTGCCCATGCCGAGATAAACCGTGGTGTTGGTGCCTACCGTGCGCACGGCAAAACCGCGCGGGATGCCGCCGCGCGCCGGGACGCCGTTCGTCGTGACGGTGGGGCTGACATACACGCCCACGTCGAGGAGGTTCGTGTCCACATTGAAGGCGCGGGTGAGCACGGCGTTGAGCGCAGCCGGATCGCCGCCCGCCGACGCTCCGCCCAGTGTGCCGCCGGGCGCGAAGAAAACATTGGGGCTGGCGTTTAACGGCCCGCCGAAGACCCACAGTTTGTCCGAGACCGCGTCGTAAGCCAGGCTCTGGCACCACTGGAGCGCGGGCGCGCCGCTGGCGGTGATGAGTCCGGTGTCGCGGAAGTTGGACCCCGCAAACGCGCCGTTCGTGACCACGATGGCCGCGATGCCAATGGTGCCGCCGGGGCGGTCCGCCGCCGTTGTCGAGCCGCGCGCCTGGTAGATGATGCCGCGCGCCGCGTCCACCGCGATGTCGCGCTCCAACCCGGCGGTGGCGGCGTAATTCGTACCGATGGTCGGGGCCTGGTTGGTGTCGAGGACGTTATAGCCTTCCACGAACTGATAGCCGGCGGCGCGCGCCGGGAGCGAGGTCAGCGGGAGAACTAGAATGGCGAACAGCCAGGCGCAACAACGGATCTTGGACATACGATTTCCTTTTTTTGTTTCGCAGCGGACGGGCCACGGGAACGGCTTGGAACGCACACGGAGTTTGTGGTGCAGAGCCAACCAGCCGGAGCGGAAACACGCAACGGAAATGGTGTCCCTCACCGCGCCGGGGCGCGGGCGTCCCGCCCGCCGTTGCGCGCCTGTCGTCAGGGCGGGCGAGACGCCCGCGCCCCGGTGCTGAATCACGGCGGCAACTGCGCGCGGAGCCGGAAAAATTTCTGCCCGCCCGCGTTTGTGACCGTGAACACGCCGTCGCCATTCGTGGAGACTTGCGGTGAAGTACTCACGCCCGCCCAGCCGTTCGTGTTCAATGCCGTCTGACCCTGCAACTCATACGCGCGCCCTTCGTGGCGTGGCGAAAAACTCATCCGCAGCACGTTGCTCGTGCGATCCTCGAGGCGGTAGCGCAGACGAGACGCGGCCCACAGCGGGTCGGTGCCGGCCAGATATTCGCGCTCCGTGCTGAAGCCGTCCGCGTCGGGATCAAGGCCCGCGTTCACCGGTCCGCCGAAAAAAAATTCGCCCCACCACTGCGGCACGCTGCCCGGCGCGGGCGGCTCCTGGTTCGCCGCGTAATTGAAACGCACCGCGTCGGCCATCACCACTTTGCCGGAACTTTCCGGCGTGGCGCTCTGCCATTGGAAATTTCCGCCGGGGCCGCGCGCGAACGGCAGGTTCGTCGCCACTGTGCGCCAGCCGCCCCCGTTCACCGTCTGGTTCACCGCGCCGCTCGTGGTGCCTCCGGAATACGTGATGGTGAACGGCGCGTTCGAGCTGCGGTTGCTGCCCTGCGGATACCACACCGCCACATCGTAACGGCCCAGCGTTTCAATCTCCGGCGTGAACGTGGCCGAGGCCGACGACAGCGTGGACGCAAACAAATAATCCGCGCCGAACTTGTCCGGGGAAGTCGTGGCCAACGTCCAACTTCCGACCAGCGCCGCGCTCGTGTTGTCCAAAATAATTTCTCCCGCCGTGCGAAACGTGTTCGTCACGGACGCGTTGGTCACGCCGCCCGCCTGCGCCAGTGCGCGGTAAAAGTAATTCGTGTTCGGCAGCAGCCCCGTGATCAGCGCGGCGTGATTCGTCACCGCGTTCGTGTCGCGCCAACCAAGACTGCCCAGCGCCGTCGTCAGTCCGAACTCGAGTTGCGAGTCGCTCGCGTTCGTCGTCGTCCACGCCACGATGGCCTCGGTGCGACCGGGATACGCGCGCAGGTTGAGCAGCGGCGCGTTCGACACGCTCAAATAAAAATCCACGGTGCTGACCACACCCGTCGCGATCACCACCGGCGCGCTTTGCGTGGCGAGATTGGTGTGCGTGACGGTAACGGTGTAACTCCCCGGCGGCAGATGCGCGAAGCCGTAAAAGCCCGTGGCGTCGTTTGTCTGCACGCGCGTCACCGGGCCGCTCAAGCTGACCACCGCGCCATCCACGTCATTGCTCGCAGCCGCCGTGCGAATCGTTCCCTTCACATGACCGTGCGGCGGCACCGTTTTCCACGCCATCACCGGCGTGTTCACGGCATTGGTGAAGAGCGGCGGGGTGTTCGTGTCATACACGCTCGGATTGTTCAGCGCGTCCCACACCGTGGCGGCGGAAGTGTCGAGCGACGGCACCGCGTAGGAATAAATCGCAAAGCCCGCCGCCGGCAGGTTCGAGTTCACCGTGCGCGTGCGCGTCGTGCGCAGTTGCGTGATCACATTCGTGAGCGCATTCAAATACGAACCCTGGCCCATCGCCACCTGATGCCCATAGGTGTGTTCCTTCGCGAAGATGCTCCAGTTCGCCCAGTCCGAGGCGCGCGTGGCCTGGTTGAAATACGCCATCGGCACGTTCAAATCCAAGATCCCCTCGCGCATCCAGCCGCGCCAGTCCTGCAACACATCCGTCCACGCCGACGAACTGGAAAACCATTGCGCGTCCGTCGTGATGCCCGGCGCGAAACAGATCGTGGCCCCGGAAATTTTCACCTGCGGCTTGAGCGCGATGGCGTGGAGATAAACTTTTCGCACCAAACCGCTGACTTGATCACGGCGGAACTGGAGCCAGTTCGCGTCCGTGGTCGCGGGCGTGCCGTTGAAATTATAGCGACGGCGGAAGCGGTCGAGCGCGTTGGTGTGATAGCCCCACTCCTTGCCCGAGAAGCGCACGTAGTCGAAGTGAAACCCGTCCACGTCGTAACGCGAGATGATGTCCATCGCCACGTTGAAGACATGCTTCTGCACCGCTGGCAGCGACTGATCGAACTGATAGTTGCCGCCGTCCCAGTTCGCGCCCGTGTTGTCCTCGCTCAACCACTCCGGGTGCGTGAGGTAGGGATGATTCGTCTGCGTGGGCGGCGTCACCTGGCTGTTCCACGCGAGGTAGGTTGTGATCCACGCGTGAACCTCGATGCGCCGCCCTCCCGTGTGCGCCTTGGTCAACAGATCGGCGAGCGGATCAAAACTTTGTGGCGAGACGTCCGACGCCTTCGGCTCAATGGTGCTGTTGTAATAGGCGTCCCCGCGCTTTCGCACCTCGACGATGATGGCGTTGAAGTTGTTGGTCCGCGCCGTATTGACCAGGGCCGAGACATCGCCGCTCGTCCTCATGGCCGGGTGAAAAGTATCGGC
The DNA here is from genome assembly GCA_043758205.1 of Akkermansia sp. Lineage (GTDB taxonomy): Bacteria > Verrucomicrobiota > Verrucomicrobiia > Limisphaerales > SIBH01 > JANNGC01. Next base: position 14 of record JAYVNY010000250.1, on the reverse strand, counting down.
CCACAGGGCGCGAA
>JAYVNY010000249.1:0-4450 GCA_043758205.1 Akkermansia sp. | reverse complement strand
AGGCGGTGCTCGAGATGGTTCCGGTAACTGAACAGCGCCTCCTGCGGTTGGTGAAGGCCCATCCTACGGAAGATCGGATCCCGACCGATCCCCTTCTGTGCAAAGTGATTTGGGCAACAGGTCCTCGAATCTATACACTGTTCAACCCACGATCCATTTTACTCATCAAAGATAATGAAATTCCTATTCAGCACGGTGTGTTTGTTGCTGATGCTTTATGCGACTGGTTGCGCAACCGATCCAATTTCAACTACGGCGGCCAGTCCAGTTTCATTGAAGCGCGTAGCACGGCCTGATTTCTTGAACCCAAAACCGGGTTACGGCCAAGTAATCGTGAAAAGAGATACGGGCTTCGGCGCGTCGGCGTGCGCAACAATCGTCTCCGCAAATGCCAAACAAATCGCTTTCATTCGCACTGGTGAAAAGGTCGTTTTCTACTTACCGGAAGGCGATCACATCATCGGAGCTGAACCTGACGGAATATGCGCAGGTGGAATTTCTGAAACATCCATCAGAGTGAAGTCTGACAAACCAATTATTTTGAGAATTCGTTACGGAAGCAGCGGCGATTTTACCATTCAACCGACTGCGCTCTAAAAGTTGAATCAACCAACAGGATGTTTCCCGATGAATGATGACAAACTAAAAAAAAGTTGAATGGACACATGAGATTTTCGACCTGTGCGGAATCAAGAAATTTGGCAAAAACAATCAGGTGCTAAGTTTGAGGATTCGGGCGTCGATGCTCGCTGAAAAAAGTGGCGTTGATGTTGAAGCGGAACGAGTGAAGCAAATGAATGGAACTTCAATGACTCCGCCTCTGGAATCCCCGCTTGACCCTCCGGGACACGCTGGCTAGGTTCCACTCCGGTAAATGCAAAATCTGGTTCGACAAATCGTGCTGCTGGTCGTCGTCGTAGGCGACGCCGTGGGCGCTTGTCGAAGCTAGAAACGATTTCGACAACAACCCACGGCTGGCAACGGTCGTGGGTTTTTTATTGCCCGCGCCGGGCCGCCGATTAACAAAGAGCAAAGCCATGAGTAAAAACGTGCAGTCAGCAGCGAAGAAAACGAAGACGCAACGCGCCGAAGTCGGCCAAGCCATGTTTGGCCGCGACATTTTCGTGGAGGCGCTGGAGCGCGCCGGTTGCGAAGTCATCTTCGCGTATCCAGGCGGCGCGAGCATGGAGATCCACCAGTCGCTCACGAAGTCGAAGAAGATTCGCACCATCCTGCCGCGTCACGAGCAGGGTGGCAGCTTCGCGGCGGAAGGTTATGCGCGCGCCACCGGCAAGGCCGGCGTGTGCATGGGCACTAGCGGCCCCGGCGCGACGAACCTAGTCACGGCCATCGCGGATGCGTATCTCGATTCCACGCCGCTCATCGCCATCACCGGCCAGGTGAACCAGAACATGATCGGGCGCGGCGCGTTCCAGGAGACGGACATCATCGGCGTCACGCTGCCCATCGTGAAGCACAGCTACCTGATCACGGACATCAACGACATCCCGCGCATCGTGCGCGAAGCGTTCTACCTCGCGGAGTCGGGACGGCCCGGCCCCGTGGTCATTGATTTCCCGAAGAACATTCAGCAGGCGAAAGCGCAGCCCGTGTGGCCGACGCTGGAGCAGGTGAAGAAGAATTTGCGCGGCTACAACCAGCCGGACTTGAAGGCGGACGATGTGGCGTTGAACGAAATCATCGGGCTGATCGAGAAGGCCGAGCGTCCGGTGATTTACGCGGGTGGCGGCATCATCACCAGCGGCGCGGCGGAGGAACTGAAGAAGTTCGCCGAGGCGTTGCAGATTCCGGTGACGACGACGATCATGGGCCTGGGCGGTTTTCCCGAGACGAATCCGCTCTCGTTGCGCTGGCTCGGCATGCACGGCGCGGCCTTCGCGAACTGGGCGGTGAGCGGCGAGTATGCCTATCGCAAAAGTTTCGATGACCCGCAGGTGAAGCTGAAGGACGGCGCGGATTTGCTGCTCTCCTTCGGCGTGCGTTTCGACGACCGCGTGACGGGCAAGTTCGAGGAGTTCTGCAAGACCGGCACGATTGTCCACATTGATATTGATGCGGCGGAATTGAACAAGAACCGCCGCGCGCATCTGCCCATCGTTGGCGACATCAAGGACGCGCTCAAGCGCCTCAACGCCTTGATCGCCAAGCGTCCGGTCACCAAGAAATATCCCGCGTGGCACGCGCAGATCGCCGAGTGGAAGAAGAAGGGCGCGTTCCATTACGAGGTCACGCCGGAGATCGTGCACAGCGATCACATGAAGGATCATCTCAAGGGCCAGGAGGGTGAGGTCATCCTGCCGCAGATGGTGATCGAGATGCTTTACGAACTGACCAAGGGCGACGCGATCATTACGACGGGCGTGGGCCAGCATCAGATGTGGAGCGCGCAGTGGTACAAATACAAGTTCCCGCGCCAGCTCATCACCAGCGCCGGACTCGGCTCGATGGGTTACGGCTTCCCCGCCGCGCTCGGCGCGAAAGTCGCGCGGCCCGACAAGGAAGTGATCGACATTGATGGCGACGGCTCCTTCCTGATGAACATCCAGGAACTGGCCACGGCGAACGTGGAGAAGATTGCCGCCAAGGCCATCATCCTGAACAACCAACATCTCGGCATGGTGGTGCAATGGGAGGACAACTTCTTCGCCGGCAACCGCGGTCACACCTACCTCGGCAATCCTGACAATCGCGCGCAGATTTATCCCGACTACGTGCGCGTTTGCAACAGCTTCAACGTCCCGTGCGAACGCGTGATGTTCCGCAAGGATTTGAAAGCCGCGCTCCAGCGCATGTTGGCGTCGAAGACGGCCTACGTCCTCGATGTGGTCACGCCCTATGCCGAGCATGTGCTGCCGTTCATCCCGGCGGGCCGCACGGTGGCGGACATGAAGTATTGAGCGGGTTCACAATCTTGAAACGAGCGGCGGTCGAAAGACCGCCGCTTTTCTTTTTGAGGAGTTGCCGACATCGAGCCGCGCGTTTTGAATGCCGGGCATTCGATGAATGTGTCCGAGTTGTTTGCTGATGAAGATTACCGGTTCCACATGGGACTCCGGCGGGGTTCGGCGACAGATTTCTTCCAACCTACAGCTCAACACGACGCATTGGCCGAGGAGCGAAGCCGCTGGCTGCGCAATGAGCCGCAGACCTATTCCGCGTTTTTGCCGGAGAGCGAACCGCTGCTCGATAAGTGCATAACGCTGGCGAAAGATTGGGGGAGCATTACGCCAGAACAACACGCATCACTCGTCACAAGCGAAACACCACCGGAACGCGGCCTGCGTCTTGGAGGCATCTGGGAGCCAGATTTTCTGCTGCTGCGACCGGACGCGGCGGGGCGGTTTCGACTGGTGGGCGGGTGCGTGTGCTTTCCCTCGTCGTGGAGCCTGACGGAGAAGATGGGGCATCCGCTGGAATTCATTCACGGGCCGGTACCGGGACTGAACGCGCAACTGGGCCGGTCAATTGATGCGTTTCTCGCCAAGCTCACGCCGGGCACGGCGTGGCTGCGGCACAACTGGGGACTGAGCCGTTCGCCAGAGTTGAATCAACACCCCTCGCGGCTCCTGCCCCGCCTCGATGATTCGGTGGTGCTCTCGCAAGTCTGGCTGCGCGTGGAGCAACAGTCGTTGGTGGCCCTGCCAGTCTGCGGGGGCGTGCTGTTCGGCATCCGCATCACGATGCACTCGCTGGCTGAAGTGAAACGAGACGTCACGACGGCGGAACGATTGGCCCGCGCGCTCCGCACGATGCCGGTAGAAGTAGCGGCTTACAAAGGACTGGCGGCCGCGCGGGCGGTCGTGCTGGCGATGTTGGAATAAAAATACAAACCCGCAGGTGCGGGCCTGCGGGCCAAAACCACCAGAGGCTTTCGCCTCACTTGGCGCTGTCGTCTTTGTCGTCGTCGGGCTTTGGATCGTCGCCGGATTTATCTTCGCTGTCCTTGGGCTTGTCCTTGGAGGTGGAGGACTTCTTCGGGTCGCCGGGCTTTTTCTTGTCTTCAGGTTTGACGGCTTTGATGCGTTCGAGAAGCCATTCGTCGGCCACACCCTTGTCGCGGGCGGCTTCGTAATCTTTGCGGGCGTCGTCCTTGTTGCCGAGGAGTTCCTGCATCTGGCCGCGATCCATCAGCGCGAGCGGGTCCGGGGAAGTTTTGCCGAAGCGCTCGTTCAATTCTTTCAAGGCGGCCTCGAGATCGGCCTTGGCCGCGTCCTTCTTGTCCATGGCCAGGCGGACCTTGGCGCGGCGCAGCAGCCAGGTGCTTTTGAGACGCGCGTCCGCCAGCTCGACCTCGATGCGTGCGAGGGCCACGTCGCTCTGGCCGCCATCAATGAGCGCGTCGAGCCACTCGGTTTCAAGCAGGCCGCTGCCGGTGGCTTTCACGCCCTCGTCGAGTCCGGCGATGCGTTCCTTCTTCAAACCAAGCTGC
>JAYVNY010000248.1:0-6021 GCA_043758205.1 Akkermansia sp. | reverse complement strand
CTCCGTTCCCGGCCCCTACCCTTCGCGCCCTTATGAAACATGGAACGGTTTATCTCGTCGGCGCAGGTCCCGGTGACGCGGGCCTGCTGACGATGCGTGGCGCGGAACTTCTCGGTCGCGCGGATGTCGTGGTCTATGACGCGCTGGTGAATCCCGACCTCCTGCGCCTCGCGCCGATCTCGGCAGAAGTGATCTACGGCGGCAAGCGCGCGAAGGAACACGCCATTCCGCAGGAGGAACTGAACCTGCTCCTCATCGTGAAAGCCCGCGAAGGCAAGACCGTGGTGCGCCTCAAGGGCGGCGACCCCTACATCTTCGGGCGCGGCGGGGAAGAGGCCGAGGAACTTGCGGCGGCGAACATTCATTTTGAAGTCGTCCCCGGCATTTCCTCCATCGTGGCCGCGCCGAATTACGCCGGCATCCCGCTCACGCACCGCGACCATTGCTCCAGCTTCACCGTCATCACCGGGCACGAAGATCCGACGAAGGACGAATCTTCCATCAACTGGGACGCCATCGCGAACGTGCCCGGCACCAAAGTCATCCTCATGGGCGTGGACCGGATTCGCGCCATCACCACGTCGCTCCTGGCCAGCGGCATGGACGCGCAGACGCCCGTGGGCATGATTCGCTGGGGCACCACGGGCCGCCAGCAATCCATCACCGGCACGCTCGCCACCATCGCCGACGTGGTGAAGGAAAAGGATTTCAAGGCCCCGGCCGTCACCATCATCGGCGGCGTGGTCTCGTTGAAGAAAAAGTTGAATTGGTTCGAGAATCGTCCGCTCTTCGGCCAGCGCATCGTGGTCACGCGCACACGCGAGCAGGCCAGCGAATTGTCCCGGCGCTTCATCGAGCGCGGCGCGGAAGTGTTGGAAATCCCCACCATCCGCGTCGAAGCGCCGGATGACCGGCAGGCGCTCGTCGAGGCCCTGACCATGCTCGGCGAATACGAGTGGATCATCTTCACCAGTCCGAACGGCGTGACCCAGTTCTTCACCTACTTCTTCAAGAGCTTTGAAGACATCCGCGCGCTCGGCGGCGCTCGGCTCGCGGCGGTCGGCCCGGCCACGGCGGCGAAACTTCAGGAACTCCATTTCAAGGTGGACCTCATGCCGAAGGAATACGTCACCGACCAGATCGCCAAAGCCTTCGAGGATTATCAGGACATCGAGAACGTAAAGATGCTCATCCTCCGCGCGCAGGTCGCGAACCCCGAACTCGTCCGCGCTCTCGAAGATCAAGGCGCCATCGTGGACGACGTGTCCGTCTATAAAACCGTGCCGGAAACCGACGACCGCCTCGGCACCGCCGCGCGGCTCCAGGAGGAAGGCGCGGACTGGATCACCTTCACCAGCAGTTCCACCGTGCAGAATTTCCACGCACGCATTCCGTTGCCGGCGCTCTTGAAAAAATTCCCCAAGCTCAAGACCGCCTCCATCGGTCCCGAAACCAGCAAGGCGCTCACAGCGTTGGGCCTCACGCCCACCGTCGAGGCGAAGGTCCACACCATCGAGGGTTTGGCGAAAGCAGTTGAGGCAGCGAAGTGAAAGGAAACATTCACCACGCTTGAGCCGGGCGCGCTGCAGACGGCGACGCCTCCCAACCCTGAAGGGGTTGCCTCAGCGGCGTGGCGAGTTGAGGCCACCCCTTCAGGGTTGAAGAACAATTTGGGACCGTGACCCAGGGGAGCGCGTCCCGCGCAACCCTGTGCTTTGGTGAGGGAACCCAGTTGGGATTCGGGAAAGGGAACGGACGGCAAAGCAGTTGGCTGAGAAAAAAACAGAGCCGGTAGGGCGCCGTGTCCTCACCGCGCCGCGCCGGAATCGGAGAAGATGGATGGAACTTGCCGAAGCCTCACCCCGGCGCGCTGAGGATGGCGACGCCTTACCGCCTTAGAACGTGATTCGTTCCGAAAACCTCTTTCCACACTTGCAGATAACGCGCTTCTTCGTGCCAACGGACGGAGCGAGGAAGTGCGTAGCCAACAAATCCTCCACCTTCTTTTCCTACGTAACGAAGTTTCTCGAAGAAGATTGGCACATCACGTTTTCCATTGGCGACGGCCTGCTCCGCCGAGGCCGAGGACAGTGTGTAGTTTGTCTCCAGAATTTCCGCGCTCCGCACTGAACAACCGAGAGCGGGGACCTCGACGAGGTCTTTCATCGTTTTCGGGAATGCGTTGTTTGTTTGGAAAAAGTATTCAATGCGAATCCCGATGCCGTTGCATTCGCGAAGATTGCGATGTTGCTCCTTTTTGCGAGCGGTGACCCCGGTAATGGAATCACCGGCTGCCCTCCAAAACCATCCGAAAACGAAGATGGTCAGGAAGCCGACTGCAAGATATTTGAGAGCCTTGTCGGCGCGGTTCATTTCTACTCCTTCAACGCCTCCGCAAAATCCCCCTCATGCTACACGCGCGCGAAAAACATTTACGCCGCCTTCTTCCCGCGCGGCTTGAGCAACTCCACGCGCGTGACGTGCTCGAAGTAGCAGATGACGAAGCCCGGCCCGCCCAACCCATGCCCCGGCCCGCTGCCGAGCACGATGGCACCATCACCCACCATCGCAAAGTCGGGATGGGAAACGGTGTAGGTGCGCCCGTCGTCCATGCACACGCGAAATGGCCTCTGGTCGGCCTGCCGGATCATGATGCGTAGTTCCTCGACTTTCATGCTGGCAATTTACTCCTTCCCCACCGCCGCCGCCAAATCCACCTCGTGCTTCACGCGCGCCGCATCAATGTCGTAGGCGTGGTTGTCGGTGTGATCGGGGTTGAGCGGCGAGATGTCGCGCAGGCGCTTGATGATGCCGGGCAGATGCTTGAGCACGTAGTCCACTTCCTCGGCCGTGTTGTAGAGGCCGAGGCTGAAGCGCACGCTGCCGCGCGCGCGCATCGGGTTCAGGCCCATCGCCATGAGGACGTGCGAGGGATCGAGCGAACCAGTGGTGCAGGCGCTGCCGCTGGAGCAGCAAATGCCGAGCTGGTCGAGGAGCAGGAGCACGGCTTCCGCTTCCACGAAGTCGAAGGCGAGGTTCGTGGTGTTGGGCAGGCGCGGTTCCTTGCCGCCGTTGCGCACGGTGTTGGGAATGGTGCGGAGAATCGTGTCTTCGAGCCGGTCGCGAAGGGCACGCACGCGGGTGTTCTCCTCGTCGAGTTGCGCCATCGCCATTTCCGCCGCGCGTCCGAAGCCGACAATGTGCGCGACGTTCTCGGTGCCGCCGCGGCGTCCGCGTTCCTGGTGCCCGCCGATGACGTAAGGCTGGAACTTGGTGCGGCGCTTCACGTAGAGCAGTCCGATGCCTTTCGGCGCGTGAAGTTTGTGCGCGCTGAGGGAGAGGAAGTCCACGCCCAGAGCCTTCACATCAATTTTGATTTTGCCCGGCACCTGCACCGCGTCGGTGTGGGAGAGCACGCCCTTGCTGCGGCAGATGGCGGCAATCTCCTCGATGGGAAAGAGCACGCCGGTTTCGTTGTTCGCCCACATGATGGACACAATCGCGGTGTCGGGGCGGATGGATTTCTCCAGCAGATGCAAGTCAAGCGAGCCGTCGCTCTCAACAGGGAGAAACGTGACGTCGTGTCCGGTCTTCTGAAGGAACGCGCCGTAGTTCATGTTCGCCGAATGCTCGACGCCGGTGGTGATGACGTGCTTCTTGCCGGGATTGGTGACGAGCGCGGAGTGAATCGCCGCGTTGTTGCTCTCCGTGCCGCACGAGGTAAAGACGATTTCCTTCGGGTCGCAATTGATCAGCGCCGCAACTTGCGCGCGGGCTTTCTCGACGTGGCCGTGGACCTGCGAACCGAACGCGTAGGCGCTGGAGGGGTTGCCCCAGAATTCGCGCAGCATGGGAATCATGGCGTCGGCCACTTCCGGCGCGACGCGGGTGGTGGCGTTGTTGTCGAAGTAAATCACTTTGGGTGCGGTCATAAATTTGTCGGCGTAACTTTAGGGGCGGGGGCGGGTGGGGCAAGAGAACAAATTGGCGCAGGCGGGCTAAGGCGCAGGATGAAGCTCATCCAGATATGCAAACGAGGAACGGTCAAGCGCGTTGAACTCCACAGGCGAAATTAAAGCCGCGCTGCCATCCGAATAACCGACGGCGTGCGTGGCGGGTGCCGTGCCGGTCCAGCGTTGCGGCACGTTGCGAAACGATTGATCACAAACAATCAGGATGCGCCGCGCCTTGAGGTCATTCGTTGTCAGGAGATTCGTCGAGACGAGAAAACGAGCGCGCGGTATCCAATGATTGCGTGCACACCGGCGGAGTCCTGCTCGGTCGTCCTCTGAAACTTTGGTCACTTGAAACACACCATTGGAACTTTCGAGTGCGCTGAATTTCGCGACCGAGGCATACTCGCGAACCAGATACAATGCGGCGGAGTTGCCACCGCAATTGCTACTGCGGGCAAGAGCTGGAAGCACAATTGCAGCGACAGTTACGGCAGCAGCAATGCTTCCCAGAACTAGAATGATTCGATTCGATTTCACGACGTCAGCCTCTTTTCTGTAACAGGTTCAACTCAGGGAAACACATTTGGCGGAGCAAGCTCTTGGCCGCCAAATCCCCACCCGACCGCGCGGGATTCCGCATAATTCGCCGTTGCGCGAGCGTTGCAATATGGTTCAATCACCGCTCCGGTTTGGGTGAGTCGAGCGACGTTCAAATTGAAATTGTTACCCTCGCCAGCCGGGAGAGATTGAATATGAGCGAGACCACCGCGACAGCCGAAGCACCGAAACTGACCCACAACGAGGTCATCAAAACTGCCATCCCCACGCTGGCCGGCAACATCGCTGCCACGATGGCGAGCGGCACCGACCAGTTTTCCGCCGATGACCAGCAGTTCATCAAGTTTCACGGCATCTATCAGCAGGACGACCGCGACCTGCGCAGGACCGGAAAGAAATTCATGATGATGATCCGCGGGCGCATCCCCGGCGGCGTGATGTCGCCGGCGCAGTGGATCACCTTCGACGATCTCGCGACGCAGTATGGCAACAACACGCTGCGTATCACCACGCGGCAGAGCATCCAGTTCCACGGCGTCGTCATGGCGGGACTCGGACCGTTGATGAAAAAGATCAACGAGTCGCTGCTCTCCACGCTCGCGGCCTGCGGCGACGTGAACCGCAACATCACCGCCTCGCCCACGCCCGTGCAGACCACGGCGCGCGCGGAGATGCTGGAAGATTGCCACCGAGTCGTGGAGGCGCTCGCGCCGAAGACCAAGGCGTATCACTCGATCTGGATTGAGGGCGTGCAGTTGAAGCTCGACGACGCGGAGAACAAGGACTTCGTGGACCCGCTCTACGGCGCGACGTATCTGCCGCGCAAGTTCAAGGCGGGCTTCGTGCTGCCACCCGTGAACGACATGGACATTCTGATCAACGACCTCGGCTTCATCGCCGTTGTGGAGAACGGGAAGCTAGTGGGCTACAACCTCGCCGTCGGCGGCGGCATGGGCCGCAGTCACGGCAACAACGCGACCTTCCCGCGCCTCGCGGATGTGATCGGTTATTTCTCCCGCGAGCACGTTGTCGAAGTATCGAAAGCGGTGCTGACCATTCACCGCGACTTCGGCGACCGCACCGACCGCAAGCACGCGCGCTTGAAATACGTCGTGGCCGAACGCGGCGTGGAGTTCATGCGCGAGCAGGTGAACCAACGCGCGGGCATCACGCTCGCCCCGGTGCGCGAGTATCGGTTCACCACCACCGGCGATGTCTATGGCTGGCACAAGGCGCTGGACGGTTCGTGGTTCTTCACGCTCTTCGTGGAAACAGGCCGCATCAAGGAGGCGAAGAAACTCGCCCTGCGCGCCATCGCGGAGAAATTCGCCGGCGTCGAGTTCCGGCTGTCCGGCAACCAGAACGTCCTCGTGGCTAACATCGCCGAAGCCGACAAGGCTGGCGTCGGGTCCATCTTCGCCACGCATGGCGTGAAGACTGACGATCAGGCCAGCGTGCTCCATTCTGCGGCGATGGCCTGCCCGTCGCTCCCGACCTGCGGACTCGC
>JAYVNY010000247.1:0-12353 GCA_043758205.1 Akkermansia sp. | reverse complement strand
CAGACCGCGAAGAAACTTTGCGGAACTTGCTGGAGCCTCACCCTGGCGCGCGCGGAGCGACGACGCCCTACCACACCCGTGTTTTAAGAACCGGGTTCCGATGCACCTCATTCGCGCCGCCACGCGTGAACAGGATTGCCACGCTTCCGCGCGGTTGGTACAGGAACGCCCGCTGTTAAAGATTTGAACGCACTTATGAACTTTTTTCTCGCCCAAGTCCCCGTCGCCGTCGTCGTGACCAACGGGGCCGCTAAAATCATTCCCATGAAATGGAGTGAGAAGTTTGAGGAGACCACCGGCCTGCCTCCGCAAGTCGCGGCGTGGGGCGTGAACATCATCGGGGCGCTCATCATTTTCATCATCGGCTACATCGTGGCCGGGTTCATCCGGGGGCTGGTGCGCAAGCTGTTCGCCAAAAAGAAAATTGACGCGACCATCGGCAGTTTCGTCGGGAATCTCGTTCACATTCTGATCATGACCTTCGTGATCATCACCGCGCTCGGGCAGCTCGGGGTGGATACGAAGACGTTTGCCGCGGTGGTCGCGGCCGCCGGTCTCGCCATCGGCCTGGCGCTGCAAGGAAGCCTTTCAAATTTTGCGGCGGGTTTCCTCATCGTGACCTTCCGCCCGTTCAAGGCGGGCGACATGATCAATGGCGCGGGCGTGGAGGGTGTCGTCGAGGAGGTGCAAATTTTCTGCACCGTGATCAACACGGCGGACAACAAGCGCGTGATCGTGCCGAACGGCGCGCTGATGGCAGGCGTGATCACGAACATCACGGGCAATGAGACGCGGCGCGCGGATTTGCAGTTCGGCGTAGGCGGCGGACAGGATCTGGCGGTGGCGCACTCGGCGTTGCTTTCGCTCGCGAACGCCGATGCGCGCGTGTTGAAAGACCCGCCGGCCACCGTGGCAAATACGAAGTTCATTGATAACGGATCGCAGATCGAACTGCGCGCGTGGTGCAAGACCGCCGACTACAACGGGCTGATGAGCGACTTGATCGCCAAGGGGCCGGGCGCGCTGGCGGCGGCGGGCATCAAGGGACCGGATCGCACGATCTTTTACACGGAGCGGAAGTGATCCCGGCCAGCGCCTATCGCTGTTGGGCGGAAATTGATCTCGCCGCGCTGCGAGGGAATCTCGCGTGGATTCGGCATCGGGTCGGGCCCCAGAAAAAGATCATCACCGTGGTCAAGGCCGACGCCTACGGCCACGGCCTCAAGCAAATCGCCGCGCTGCTCATGCAGAGCGGGACGGATATTTTCGGCGTCGCCAATCTGGTGGAAGCACAGGCCATCCGCAGCGTCGGTCGCGGCTGGCCGGTGCTAATGCTCGGCGCGTGTCTGCCGGAGGAAATTTCGATCGCGGTCCGCGACGGTGTGATGCCGACGATTTCGTCGCTGGCTGAAGCGCGCGCCTTCGAGAAGGCGGCGGCGCGACAGGAAAAAATCGCCAGCGTGCAGGTCAAGGTGGACACCGGCATGGGGCGGCTTGGCGTGGCGGCCTCGGAAGCGGTGGAACTCATCATCAAACTCAACAAGCTGCGGCATCTCTCCGTCACCGGACTCTACACGCACTTCGCCTCTGCTGAAGACGACTCGAAATTTTCCCGCGAACAACGCCGACGGTTTGAGGAGGTCGTAGTCGTCTTGCGCGCGAAGAATTTATTGCCGCCCATGATCCACGCGCAGAACAGCGCGGCGCTGCTGCACGAGCCGGACGGCGCGGCGAATGTGGTGCGGCCCGGCCTGCTGGTCTATGGCGTGGTGCCGTCAGGACGGCGCAAGCTGGATGAACTGGCGGCCAAGCATTTGCACGCCGCGCTGGCGCTGAAATGCCGGGTGAGCGTCGTGAAAGTAATTCCGCGCGGCACGCCGCTCAGTTACGGCGGAACTTTCATCGCGCCGCGCCGGATGCGCGTGGCGACGCTCACGGCGGGCTACGGCGACGGTTTCCCGCGCGCGGCCAGCAATCGCGCCGAGGTGCTAGTGAGTGGCCGGCGCTGCCGCGTCCTGGGCCGCGTGACGATGGACCAGACGCTGGTGGACGTGTCGCGCCTGCCGCGCGTGCGCTCCGGCGATGAGGCGGTGTTGATCGGCCGGCAGGGCCGCGAAGAAATCACCGCGACGGAACTCGCTTCGTGGTGCGGCACGGTGCCGTGGGAAATTCTCACCGGCATTACGTACCGTGTGCCGCGCGTGTATCGCGGGGCGCACGCGGCGTAGCGGGGCGCGGCATTTAGGCCGCTTCATTTTGGACAATTTCTTGGGGTTGAATGGTGACAGGCTGTGCGAACGTTGAAGTGGCGTGAACTCCGCGCTCCGCTCCGCCACTGGACTTCATGCCGTGCTGTTCAGCTTCGCCTGCCCGCTTGCTTCACGTTCCGCCCCGCGCCTAATCTTCGCGGGTCGCCGGTGTGCGCCGCGACCCGTTACGCATGATTCGCTCATTTGCTTTCACGACCCAGGGCAAGCTGCACAGCACGGACTTGCAGCGGTTCCTCATGCCCACGTTGTTGAGCGACACCAACCTGTTCCTGTGGATCGATCTGGAAAACCCCACGCCGGAGGACGCCAAGTTTATCCTCGAAGGGCTTTTCCATTTCCACCCGCTTTCCATCGAGGACTGCATCAATGAAAGCCAGTCGCCAAAGGTCGAGGAGTATTCGCCGAAGGAGGAGGACACGTTCGCCCCTTATCTGTTCATGGTCATTCACGGCGTGGACTACAGCCGCAAGGACGGCGTGTTCGCGACGAGCGAGCTGAACTTCTTCCTTGGGAAAAACTTTCTCGTCACCTACCACACCGTGCCCTTGCGCGCGATTACGCAGGTCGAGGACATGTGCGTGAAAGGCACGCTCGGCGTGGCGCGCGCGCCGGATCGCGTCTGCCAGAAGCTGCTCGACACCTTGGTCGAAAATTACAAGCCCGCGCTCGAAGAACTCTCCATTGAAATCGGCGAACTCGAAACCGCCGCGTTCGCGCATCCGAGCAAGGAAACGTTGAACCGCATCCTCATGGTGAAGAAGGAGGTCTTCCACCTGCGCCGCATCATCGGCCCGCAGAGCGAGGTGTTGGCGCGGTTCGCGCGCGGCGAGTTCAAGCTCATCCGCCCGCATCTTGTCCCGTACTACCGCAACGTGTACGACGCGCTCTACCACATTTCGGAAATGGCGCAGGCCTACGCCGACTCGCTGACGGGCATCCTCCAGATTTATTTGAACATGTCGTCGAACCAGACCGGCGAAGTCGTAAAATTTTTGACGATCATCACCGCGATCACCACGCCGCTGATGATGATCGGCACTTGGTACGGCATGAACTTCAAGGACATGCCCGAACTGAGCTGGAAGCATGGATACTGGGTGGCGGCCTCGGTAATGATCGTCTCGACCGTGGCCACGTGGCTTTATTTCCGACGAAGGAAATGGTTTTGAGGGAGTCGAGAGTCGAGAGCCGAGAGCCGAGGGCCGGAGGCGTAAGGCGTCCGTGAGTTACTGGTGAAATTTATTGCTCTGAGAACAGAAATGAAAGGGACCGAATGATGAAGGCGCGATTCCGTTTTGAAAAACTCGAAGTGTGGCACGAAGCCAGGAAGCTGAACCAACAGGTGTATCATCTGGCCCGCAAACTTCCGAAAGATGAACTGTTCGCCATGACTTCCCAGATGCGCCGTGCCTCGGTATCGGTGTCGTCGAATATGGCCGAAGGCTCAGGGCGCAATTCCGACAAGGACTTCGCGCACTTCCTCGAACAGTCCTACGGGTCCATGATGGAATTGGCTTCGCTCGTGTATCTGGCCCTGGACGTGAATTATTTAAACGAGGCGGAAGCGGAGTCCGCCCTCGAGAAAATTGAAGTCCTTGCCAAACGCACCGTCGCCCTCAATCACTCGCTCACCGTGGACAAATCCAAAACACCTTTCCCCCGAAAGGCCAACAACTCCTAGCGCTTCCGGCTCTCGACTCTCGACCTTCGCCCCTCGACTCAACATGGCCGGTAAATCCAACTTCATTGATCGCGTGCTCGGTCGCTTGCCGCGTCTGGACAAGGAGGGGCTGCAAACCGTCGTCGAGAAGCTGGCGCACGAGCACGCCTTTCTCGAAACGCTCTTCAACACCATTGAAGACGGCGTGCTGGTCGTGGATGCGGATGGGACGGTGGCTTATTTCAACGAAGCGGCGACGCGCCTGCTCGGCCTGCCCGATGACGCCGAGGGCCAGCACATCCGCCGCATTCTGCCGGGCCTGGATTGGAAGCAGCTTTCCGAAATGGATCGAGCGGGCGGCCAGCGCGTGGCGCGGCATGAACTGGAAATCAATTACCCGCGCCCGCGTTTCCTGAACGTCTATGCCGCACCGCTGGACGCCGAGAAACGTGGCAGCACGGGACTCGCACTGATTCTCCACGACGCCACCGAGGCGCGCGACAAGACGCACGCGGCCATCGAGACCGAGCGCAGCCAGGCGCTCACGCTGCTCGCGGCCAGCGTCGCGCACGAGATCGGCAATCCGCTCAACGCCCTGAGCATTCATTTGCAACTGCTCGAACGCGAAGCGCGCAAGCTGAAGAAACTTGTCCCTGAAATTCGCGCGTCGAGCGGACGCGTTAAGGACACCGCCAGCATCAGCGCCGACGTCATGGACATCGCACTTAAGACAGAACAATACCTCGGCGTGGCCAAGGGCGAGATCACCCGGCTCGACTACATCATCACGCAATTTCTCCAGGCCATTCGCCCCGCGCCCGCGCAGTTGCAGCCCGCGTCGCTCAATGACGTGGTGCGTGAGACGCTGGAACTGCTGCGCCCGGAAATTGTGAACCGCGGTTTGCGCGTGGAGGAACAACTGGATGCCAAACTGCCGCTCGCGCCGATGGACCCCGCGCAGTTCAAGCAGGTGCTGGTGAACCTTTGCAAGAACGCCCTCCAGGCCACGACGCGCGGGGGCGTGCTTACGCTCGGGACTGAACGGCGCGAGGACGGCGTGTGCCTCGTCGTGGCCGACACCGGCGGCGGCATTCCGCAGGAGATGCTCAACCGCATCTTCGAGCCGTTCTACACCACGAAGAAAAAAGGCAGCGGCCTTGGCCTGATGATCGTGCAGCGCATCGTGCGCGACCACGGCGGGCGCATCCAGTTGGAGAGCAACGTGGGGCAGGGGACGACCTTCCGCATCTGGCTGCCGCTGGCAGAGAAGGGGCCGCGCCTGCTGGGCGAGGGCGGGGTGTGAGGCGGATTCGGGGTCCAAATTGTTGCCGCGAAAACGCGGAGCCGGGAAAGAGGCAGAAGGTTTGCCGGGAAAATAGCCGACTACACTCCTGACGTGATGTCGGCCCGGCCACGAGGCTCTTGAAAGGGAAAAGCGCCGCTGGCCAAGCCGAACCAGCGGCGCAAAAACAGTCAGAATATCCGCAATTCCTTGGCTACGCCTTGTAAGCGTCCATCCCCACGCACGAGCACATCACGTTGCGGTCGCCGAAGACGTTGTCCACGCGGCCGACGGGCGGCCAGTATTTGGCGTCGCGCAACGTCTTCACCGGGAACGCAGCTTGGGCGCGGGTGTAGGGGCGGTTCCAATCGTCGCCGGCAATCGTGTCCGCCGTGTGCGGTGCGTTCTTGAGCGGGTTGTTGGCTTTGTCCCATTCGCCCTTTTCGATGCGCTGGATTTCGCCGTGGATGGCGATCATCGCGTCGCAGAAACGATCCAGCTCGGCCTGGTCCTCGCTCTCGGTGGGTTCAACCATCAGCGTGCCGGGCACGGGCCACGAAAGCGTCGGGGCGTGGAAGCCGTAATCCATCAGGCGCTTCGCGACGTCCTCGGCAGTCACGGACTTGTAGGGGCGCAGGTCGAGAATGCACTCGTGGGCCACGGTGCCGTGCGCGCCTTTGAAGAGCACGGGGAAGTATTTCTCCAAACGGCGCGCGACGTAATTCGCGGTGAGGATGGCGACCTTCGTCGCTTCCGTCAGTCCGTCTGGTCCCATGAGGCGGATGTAAACCCACGGGATGGTAAGAATGCTCGCGCTGCCCCACGGCGCGGCGCTGATGGAGCCGATGGGATTTTCGCCGCCGAGATTCACCACGGCGTGGCCAGGGAGAAAGTCCGAGAGATGATCCGCCACGCAAATCGGACCCATGCCCGGCCCGCCGCCGCCGTGCGGAATGCAGAAGGTCTTGTGCAGATTCAAATGGCACACGTCGGCGCCAATGTCGCCGGGCCGGCAGAGGCCGACTTGCGCGTTCATGTTCGCGCCGTCCATGTACACCTGTCCGCCGTGTTCCTGCACGATGGCGCAAATCTCCTTCACCGTTTCCTCGAACACGCCGTGCGTGGAGGGATACGTGAGCATCAGGCACGCGAGGTTGTCCTTGTGCTCGACGGCCTTCGCGCGGAGGTCTTCGACGTTGATGTTGCCGAGTTGATCGCACGCGACGGCGACAACTTTCATTCCGGCCATGACGGCGCTGGCGGGATTCGTCCCGTGCGCGGAAGTGGGAATGAGGCAGATGTTGCGATGCGCTTCGTCGCGGTCGGCGAAATACGCGCGGATGACGAGCAGGCCCGCGAGTTCGCCCTGCGAACCGGCATTCGGCTGCAACGACACGGCGGCGAAGCCGGTGATCTCCGCCAGCCACTCCTCCAACTGCGCGAAGAGCTGCTGATACCCGCGCGTCTGCGTGAGCGGCGCGAAGGGATGGATGCGCCCGAACTCCGGCCACGTCACCGGGAACATCTCGGCGGTGGCGTTGAGCTTCATGGTGCAGGAGCCGAGCGGAATCATGCCGTGGCCGAGGCCGAAATCTTTCGCTTCGAGCCGCTTGATGTAGCGCAGCATCTCCGTCTCGGAGTGGTGCGTGTTGAAGACGGCGTGCGTGAGAAACTTCGATTTGCGCGCGAAGGGCGCGGGGATTTCCACTTCCGCCGCGGCGGCGAGATGGTCGAGGTTAAACGCGGTGTTCTTGTCGTTGTTGAAAACTTTGAGCAGTTCTTCGAGGTCTTCCTGCGCCGTCGTCTCATCAATGGAGAGGCCGATGGAGTGCGCGTCAATCAGGCGGAGATTGATGCGATGCTTCTCGGCAAGCTTAATGAAGTCCTTGGCGTTCTTGTTGCCGAGTCCGATCTGCAACGTGTCGAAGAACACGTCGCTGTTCACATCGAAGCCGAGATTTTTCAACGCCGTCGCCAGTACCACGGCCATCAAGTGAATGCGCTTGGCAATGGCCTTCAACCCTTCCGGCCCGTGATAGCAGGCGTAGAACGAGGCAACATTCGCCAGCAGCGCCTGCGCCGTGCAGATGTTGCTCGTGGCTTTCTCGCGGCGGATGTGTTGCTCGCGCGTCTGGAGCGTGAGGCGCAGCGCGGGCAGCCCGCGCGAATCCTTCGACACGCCCACGAGGCGACCGGGCAACTCGCGTTTGAAAGCATCGCGCGTGGCAAAGAACGCCGCGTGCGGCCCGCCGTAACCGAGCGGCACACCGAAGCGTTGCGCGCTGCCAATCACGATGTCCGCGCCCCATTCGCCAGGCGGCGTGAGCAACGTGAGCGCGAGCAAATCCGTGGCAACGATGACCAGCGCGTCCGCCGCGTGCGCCTTCTCCACGAACAAGCGGTACTCGTGCGCCGAGCCGTAGGTATTCGGATACTGCACGAGCACGGCGAACACCTTCTGGGCGAAGTCGAACGAGTTGTGATTCCCCACCACGACCGAAATGCCCAGCGCCTTCGCGCGCGTTTGCAGCACGTCAATCGTCTGCGGATGGCACGCGTCGCTCACGAAGATGCGGTTGTTGTCTTCCTTGCCCTGGAGCGAGTGCGCCATCTGCATCGCTTCACCGGCAGCGGTGCCTTCGTCGAGCAGCGAGGCGTTGGCGATGTCCATGCCCGTGAGGTCCGTGACCATGGTCTGGAAATTCAACAACGCCTCCAGTCGCCCCTGCGAAATCTCCGCCTGATACGGCGTGTACGGCGTGTACCAATCCGGGTTCTCGATCACGCAACGCTGGATGACCGGCGGCGTGATGGTGTCGGAATAGCCCATGCCAATGTAGCTCTTGAAAATCTGGTTCTGCGCCGCGATGCCGCGCAACTCCTGGAGCAATCCGAATTCGCTGCTCGCAGCGGGCAGGTTCAGCGGCGCGGCGTGGCGGATGGAGGCCGGCACCGTCTGCGCGATGAGATCGTCGAGCGTTTCGTGCCCACAGACCTTCAACATGGCGCGCACCTCGGCGGCATTCGGCCCGATGTGGCGGGTCACGAAACGATCTGTCCACGCGAATGGGCGCAGGGCAGTGGAGCCGTGAGAAGCGGCGGATTCAGCAGCGGTTGATTCAGGAGTGAAAGTCATCTCAGCCATAAAGAGCCGAGAAGGTATGGCGACGACGCCGCGAGGCAAGCAGAAGATGTTGGCGTGGACGTTCAGCGCAGAATATCACTGCGCGAACTGAGCGGTTTCGTTGACGATACCGGAGCCTTCTCATATCCTTCACAGCATGGTGACGCTGAACGAAATCCATCCGCTGGCCGACTTTCAAAAGAACACCAAGGGCCATCTGCGCCGCCTGATTAAGACCGGCCAACCCGAAGTGCTGACCATCAATGGCAAGCCCGCTGTCGTCGTTCAGGACGCGCGCTCTTACCAGCGGTTGCTCGACTCCGTGGAACAGGCGGAAGCCATCGCGGGCATCCAACTCGGTTTGGAATGCCTGGTGCGAGGCGAAGGCCAGCCCGCCAAAAAGGTGTTCGCCCGCCTCCGTCGTAAGCACAAAATTCCCGCCGCGTGAAATACCGCGTCCTCATCCAGCTATCTGCCGAGGTGGACATGGATCAGGCGTATCTCTGGATGGTCGAGCACGCGCCCGCCCGTGCCGCCAAGTGGTTCAATGGTTTGGAAGCCGCGATTCAAACCCTCGATAGTTTTCCGCAACGCTGCCCGCTGGCTGAAAAGAGCAAGGCATTCGCGGTTGAGATTCGTCAACTGGTTCACGGCCAGCGCGCGGGTGCCTACCGCATTCTGTTCACCGTGGTTGAAGACGCCGTGCATGTGCTGCACGTCCGGCACGAACGGCGGGAACGGCTCCATCCTCGGGGCGTCCGTGAATTGTTCTCCGCGCCTCCGCGTGGATTCATCAACGGCGAGGCGCGCTTTCCTTTTCGCCGAGGGGCGGGGGCAGGGCCGGGGCGGGCGCGGCGGTCGTCACCGAGTTGTGCGGCAATTCATCCGAAGCATTTCCACTTAATGCGCCCATGAGGTGATGGCGGAAGGCGTGGCTCGCGGTCTGGTAGTAGGCCACGGTGTCGGCCAGGAAATTTTTGTCCGGTGGACGCGGCGTGAATTCGGCGTCAGCACTGGCCCGTCCGTAGGAACTTTGCTGACGCACCGGCTTCAAGATTTGCAGGCGGTCGCGCTGGAGCAGGCCGAGTTTCTGGTAATTGGCAATCAGCGCCCGCTCCTCTTCCGGTGGCATCGAGAAAACATCCTTGCCCCAGAAGCGGCTTTGATACGTCCAGTTCAGCAGCCCGAGAATGGTTGGGGCGACATCGATCTGACTGCACAGCTTCTCCACGCGTTGCGCGCCGACGAGTTGCGGGTTGTAGATGATCATCGGGATTTCGTACTCCTTCACCGGCAGTTCGGTCTTGCCCGCGCTGCCCGCGCAATGGTCAGCCACGATGACGAAGATCGTGTTGGTGAACCACGGCTTGGTGCGCGCCTGTTCGATCAACTGGCCAATCGCGTAGTCCGTGTATTTCACGCCGCCGCGCCGCCCGCTGGTCTTGGACGGAAGATCGATCTTGCCCGAGGGGTAAGTGAAGGGGCGGTGATTCGACGTGGTCATGATGAAGTGATGGAAGGATTTGCCCTTCGCGTGGGAGGCGTCGGCCTCCTTGATCGCCCAGCGGAACGCGTCCTCGTCGCACGCGCCCCAGGCGTTGGCGAAAGTGATTTCCTCCTTCGGCACTTGTGCGCGGTCCAGCACGTCGTAACCGTTGTGGCCGAAGTAGTAGTTCATGTTGTCGAAGTAACCGTAGCCGCCGTAGATGAATTTCGTGTCGTAGCCGCGCGCCCGGAAAACGGATCCGAGCGAGAAGAGGTTTTCGTTGTGCGGGCGCTTGACGATGGACTGGCCGGGCGTGGGCGGCACCGCGAGCGTGAGCGCCTCCATGCCGCGCACGGTGCGGTTGCCGGTGGCGTAAAGTTTGGTGAAAAGCAGGCCGTCGCGGGCCAGCGCGTCCAGGATCGGCGTCAATTTTTCCTCGTTGCCGAACACGCCGAGGTATTTCGCGCTCAGGCTTTCCACCGTGATTTGCATGACGTTCCAACGCTTCACCTCGCCGTCGTGCGTGATGAGCCGCGTGAGATCAGCGGCGTTCGAGGACAGGAACTGCGTGTTCGTGGTGGTGAGCAACTGGCGCGCGCGCGCGAAGGCCTGGGCATTGTCCAACTGTTCGTAGAAACGGTCGTAGCGCAGCTCGTTGTTCCGAAACTCCGCGG
Source organism: Akkermansia sp. (assembly GCA_043758205.1). GTDB lineage: Bacteria > Verrucomicrobiota > Verrucomicrobiia > Limisphaerales > SIBH01 > JANNGC01. The sequence goes on along the minus strand of JAYVNY010000247.1, from coordinate 1,857 downwards.
CGAAGGAATACAGGCCGTTCTTCGCGAGTTCCTGATTGTACGCGTTGCCGAACTCCGGCACCATGCGGTTGCTCAACGTCAGCGTGGCCAGCGCGGGCAGCGCCAGCAGTACCGCCGCCGCGGTCCAGCGCGGGCGCGCGGGCCTCTGCGCCTCGGCGGCGCGATTCAGCCACTGGTGCAGCCCGCCCCATTTCCAGAGCACGAAAAACACCGCCGTACTCGCCGAGAACAGCCCGAAGAAAATGCGCGGCATGGGATACGACTCGCGGATGTTGGCGATGACCTCGGTGGTATAAACCAGGTAATCCACCGCGATGAAATTAAACCGCGCGCCGAACTCATCCCAGAAAAACCACTCCGCCACCGCGCCGAAGAGCAGGACATAGGTCGCCACAAAAAATACGGCGGCGAGGAAATAGTAATTCACCCGGTGCGCCAGCCAGCGGCGCGGCGCCAGCGCGAGGTAGAGCACGAGCGGGATGGCCGCGTAGGAAGCCGTGATCAGATCAAAGCCCAGCCCGCAGAGCAGCGTGGCGGCCAGCGTCCAGGGCACGTGCGCGACGTCAGGCCATGACTTGATGAGCAGGGCCAACCGCGTGAGCAGCGCGATGAAGGCGAAGAGCAGATAAAATAAAACAACGCCCCCGAAACGATGGCTCAGCGCACGGAGCCAGAGTGTTCTGCAATTCATCCGCGCATTGTGCGCGCGCCCGGCTGACGGCGATATAACCGCGTGATGACAATTTTGTCATGGCGATCACGTCCCGCCAGCGCAGCGGGAGTTCAAACTTGAACTCGTCGCAGCCGGAGGAATCGCGCGAACGATAGCAGAGCGGAACAGTCGTTGGCTCGGTGACCACCGGCCATCGTTTAGTGACTCCGGCCCGGGGCAGTTCAAGGCCGTTTCCTCTGCGCCCCGTCCCGTCTCTGCGGTGCCTTCCCGTTTTTCCGACTGCATGGTTCCGGCTGAAACTTGAACTTCAGCGCCGGACTCCGGCGTTTTCCCGCTTGGCATCACCGGGGTCATTCGTCAGATTGCGTCTAACTGAGAGCGTTCCCGAACCCGCTCCGGGTGCCGGAGGTTCCAAGCGGGCTGTGAAATGCAGCCCGCGAAAAACCAGTGGCGCGGCCAGCAAACGTCCGTTGTGAGTGCAATGCGACACGAGCGGCCCGGGGACAAACTCACCAAACAAAACGCATTATGAAAAAACTGTTGAGCCTCGCGCTGGTCGCCTTCGTTGTTGTTCTCGCCGGCTGCCGCGAAAAGACTCCGGGTGAAAAAATTGACGCGGCCGCCAAGGACGTCAAGGAAGCCACCGGTGACGCCGCCAAGGCCGTTGGTGACGCAGTGAAGAAGTAACACGCGATTTCGAGAGATTCCCACCCAGCATCGCCGCGAGGCGGTGCTGGTTTTTTTTGGCGACCGGGTGGTGATCCGCGCGCGGCTGCCATCCTCAATTCTTCGGCACCACCGCGTTCATCTGCCTCCGCCACGCGAGCGCGCGGGCATGCTCGGCGGGCGTGGCCCGGAGGGGTGAGAAACGCGTGGGATCAAATTCCTCGTAAAGATTTTTCCAGAGCGCGGGCTCGAAATTGGGATTGGACGCGTTGGTTTGCGCGCCCACGTCCTGAACCCATGCGAAGAGCGCCCGTCGCATTTCCTCCGCTCGTTTGGGTTCCTGCGCGGCGAGGTTGTTCGCCTCACCGGGATCGCGGGCCAGGTCGTAAAGCTCCGCGCGTGCCGTCCCGGTGTCGTAGTGTTCAAGATATTTCCAATCGCCGTCGCGCATCGCGCCGCCGGGTCGTCCGCCTTGGTTCGTGTAATGCGGAAAGTGCCAGAAGAATTTCCGCGCGCGG
>JAYVNY010000246.1:0-10525 GCA_043758205.1 Akkermansia sp. | reverse complement strand
GGATTGCGCGTCGGCGGACCCGCTGAAAATCACGCCCATCCAGATCAGGAGCGGCAGCCAATAGCGTGCGAATGTGACCATGCGGCGCGAGCAAAACAGTGCCTTCGCAAGCGCGGCGAGTATTTTCGATTGCTGATCTCCCGCGCGGGCCATGAACTTTCTTCGTCATCACAACCGATGCATGAATGAAAAACCGTTTTGAGCCCGCCCTGAATTCATGCCCCTCCCCGGTCAAAACCGTTGCCGCGCCACGCCCCGCTGGCTAGCTTCTTTCCAGCCGCGTGCGCGGCCCGTATGGCAGCCGCTTTTTACTTCTCGCTCAACGGACAAAACATCCGGGTGGAAAACCTCTCCCCGAACACCACGCTCCTGGAATTCCTCCGCGCCACCGGCCGCACCGGCACGAAGGAAGGCTGCGCGGAAGGCGACTGCGGCGCTTGCTCGGTCGCCCTCGTCGAGAGCGATGCGAATGGGAAGCAAAGGTTTCGCGCCATCAACAGTTGCCTGATGCCGATCTGCCTGCTCGCCGGGCGTGACGTGATTTCCGTCGAGGGCGTGGCCTGCGGCGCGCAGCTGCATCCCGTGCAGCAAAAGATGGTCGAAGGCCACGGCTCGCAATGCGGCTACTGCACGCCCGGATTCATCATGTCGCTGTTCGAGGGCTACCACCGCGATGACCTCCGCACGTCCGACCAGCTTGATGATCAACTCTGTGGGAATCTGTGCCGTTGCACGGGCTACCGGCCCATTCGGGACGCGGGGATCGAGGCGTATGCCGCGAAAGCTGCTGACACGTTTTCCGAGCAACTGGCCGGGCCTGGCTCGCCACCCGGCGCAGCGACCTACGAGGCGCACGCGGAAAAGTTTTTCCGCCCGGCGACGTTAACGGAACTCTTTCAACTCATGGCCGCGCATCCTGGCGCGCGGCTTGTTGCCGGTGCGACGGAACTCGGCCTCGACATCACCAAACGGTTCAAGAAGTTCCCCACGCTCATTTCAACCGAGGCAATTCCTGAGTTGCGGAACATTGAATCCACAGACGACGAATGGCGGATCGGCGCTGCCGCAACGCTCACGAACATTGAGGACAAACTGGGCGCGGAGTTTCCGACGCTGAAGGACATGCTCCGCGTCTTCGGCTCCCGGCAGATTCGCAACCGCGCCACGATGGGCGGCAACATCGTCACCGCTTCGCCAATTGGCGACAGCGCGCCCGTGCTGCTGGCGCTGGATGCTCGCGTCGTGCTCGCGTCGTCCAGCGGCGAGCGTGTGCTGCCTATCGCGAAGTTCTTCGTGAGTTACCGCAAGACGGCGCTGCAAGGCGGCGAGATTCTCAAGGCCATCCTGATCCCCCGCCCTGCTTCGACAAGCGGCCAGCGACTCACCCGCTGGTTCAAGGTTTCCAAGCGCCGCGAGATGGACATCAGCACGGTGGCGGCATGCTTCACGGTGGAACTGGATGCGGCGCAACGAGTTCAATTCGCACGACTGGCCTTCGGTGGCGTGGCCGCCACGCCCTTGCGCGCGGTGAAAACTGAGGCGGCGTTGCTCGGAAAAACGTGGAACGAAGAAACCGTGCGGAGCGTGCTGCGGCTTCTGCGCGGCGAGTTCACGCCCATCTCGGACGTGCGCGGCTCGGCGGAGTATCGGAGCGAGTTGATCGCGAGTTTGCTGGAGAAGTTTTTCCACGACGGAGCGCCGAGCGTCGCTCGGCCCGAAGTCTCGGAGCGCCCCTCTGGCCGAGCAATGCTCGGCACTTTTACGAAAGTGCTGCCCCACGAGAGCGCGCACAAGCACGTTACGGGCGAGGCAATTTACACGGACGACGCGGCGGCGCGGCGGAACATGCTGGAAGTCTGGCCCGTGTGTTCACCCCACGCGCGGGCGCGCATCGTGAAGCGTGATGCGGCGGTGGCGCGAACCATGCCCGGCGTGCGGGCCGTGCTGCTGGCGGAAGATGTGCCGGGCTTGAACGACGTGGGCGCGGTGCGGCACGACGAGATTCTGCTGGCGGACAAGGAGATTTCCTTTCACGGACAACTGGTCGCGCTGGTTGTCGGCGAGACGCAAGAGGCGTGTCGAGCGGCAGCGGCGCAGGTCATGGTGGAATACGAACCGCTCGCGCCGGTGCTCACCATTCCCGAGGCCATCGCGCATAACAGTTTTCACACTGATGCGAATTTCATCCGGCGGGGTGCGATTGCGAGCGGATTAGGCGCTGCGCCCCAAAAGCTCGAAGGAGAATTCGCGTTTGGCGGCCAGGAACATTTTTATCTGGAGATGCAGGCGGCGTGGGCGGAGCCGGGCGAGGACGGCTCGATGTTCGTCATGTCGTCCACGCAGCATCCGTCCGAGGTGCAGCACATCGTGGCGCATCTGCTGCATGTGCCGGTGAATCATGTCGTGGTGCAAAGTCCGCGCATGGGCGGCGGCTTCGGCGGGAAGGAAACGCAGGCCGCGACCTTCGCCGCGCTGGCCGCGCTCGCGGCGGCGAAGACGCAGCGCCCGGTGCGCGTGCGCGTGAACCGCGATTTCGACATGATGCTCACGGGCAAGCGCCATCCATTCCTCGCTAAGTTCAAAGTGGGCTTCGACAGTGACGGTCATTTGCTCGCGGCGAAGGTCGAACTGTTCTCGAATGGCGGCTGGTCGCTCGACCTCTCGATGCCGGTGACTGACCGCGCGGTGTTTCATTTGGACAACGCCTACTACATCCCGCACGTCGAGTTCAGCGGGCGCGTGGCGAAGACGAACGTGGCGTCGAACACCGCGTTCCGTGGCTTCGGGGGGCCGCAGGGGATGCTGGTCATCGAGGAAATTATTGTTCGCATCGCGCGGCAGCTCCGCCTTCCACCGGAAGTGGTGCGGGAGCGGAACCTGTATCGCGGCACCGGCGAGACAAACACGACGCACTACGGACAGGAGATTGAAGACAACCGCATTCAGCGCGTGTGGCAGGAACTGAAAGTGAGCAGCGCGTTCGAGCAGCGGCGAGTGGAGATTGTGGAATGGAATTCGCAGCACCCGCACCTCAAGCGCGGACTCGCCATGACGCCGGTGAAGTTTGGCATTTCCTTCACGCTCACGCATCTCAACCAAGCCGGCGCGCTCGTGCTCATTTATCAGGACGGCACGGTGCAGGTGAATCACGGCGGCACCGAGATGGGCCAGGGCATCAACACGAACATGGCGATGATCGCCGCGCGCGAACTGGGCATCGCCGTGGACGCGCTGCGTGTGATGCCCACGAGCACGGATAAGGTGCCGAACACTTCGGCCACGGCGGCGTCGTGCGGGACGGACTTGAACGGCATGGCGGTGAAGAATGCGTGCGAGACATTGCGTACACGGCTCGCGCCGGTCGCGGCGAAGTTGCTGTCGACGAAACTCGGCACGGACATCAAGGACGACGAAGTGACGTTCCGGGACGGACTCGTGAGCGCGAGAGGTTCGAGCGCCATTTTGAAGTTCAGCGAAGTCGTCACGCAGGCTTACTTCCAGCGCATCAGCCTTTCCTCCACGGGTTACTACCGCACGCCGGAGATTCACTACGACCGCGCGGCGGGGCACGGGAAACCGTTCCACTATTTTTCCGTGGGCGCGGCGGTGAGCGAGGTGGAAGTGGACGGCTTCACGGGCATGACACGCGTGTTGCGCACGGACATCCTGCACGACGTGGGCGACTCGATTAACGCCGGCATCAATCGCGGCCAGATCGAAGGCGGCTTCGTGCAAGGCATGGGCTGGCTCACCGCGGAGGAACTGGTGTGGGACCAGGACGGCAAACTGCTCACGCACTCGCCGGACACTTACAAAATCCCCGCCATCGGCGACACGCCGCGCGAGTTCAACATCGCATTCCTCGCGAACGCCACGCAGCTCAACACCATATTCGGCAGCAAGGCCGTGGGCGAACCGCCGCTCATGCTCGCCATCTCCGTGCGCGAGGCGATTCGCGGCGCGGTGGCGGCGTTTGGTGATGGCGAAGGTGAAGTGAATCTGGCGTCGCCGGCGACGGGGGAGGCAATCTTCAGAGCGATTCAAGAAGTGCGAACCAAATGTTCGGCATGAAATCCATCGGTCGTCGAATTTTGGCTGGGATGCTTATTGCAGCAGGGAGTGCGTTCGTTTGGGCACTCATCTCGGTTACTGTTCGCGGTGGAGGAGAAAACTCGCTTCTCGCTGTTCCTTTCTGGGCGGCTTACGCCGTTTTAGTTTCAAGCTGGTTTGTGTTGCCACTGGGGGCCGCGCTCGGAGTCATCATGCCCTCGATTGTTCGTAACTGCTCTCTCCGTTCAGCATGCCTCCGAGGCGCCTTAGTCGGTGTCGGCGTGGCTGTAATTGCTGCATCACTTACTTTTGTCACGAAGGAGTGGCCGACTATTTCGGGAGCAGCCACGATTGTTGATCAAGCAGCATGGCGGCGCGCGGTCTTCCGTAATTTTGCCTTCGCCCTCACAAGCATGACTCTCGTATGCGGTGTGATGGTTGGAGCCTGGGCGGTACGATGGCGCACTAAACCAGTCACTCCAAAGTTGGGAACGTGAAGGTAGGGCGTCGCTGTCCTCAGCGCGCCGGGCCAGGACTCGACGGAGCACTCACGAACTTCTTACGCCTCACCCGGCGCGCTGAGGACAGCGACGCCCTACCTGTGCTGGAAGTCACGATGCCTGCCGCTATTTCGGCGGCACGGAGAAGATGGCATTCGTCGCCCCCGCCGGACGCGCTTTCTCCCAGTCGCCATACATCGGATTCGGGAAGACGATCCAGTTCGAGCCGAAGCGCGCGGCGAGATTGGTCACGGCGGCGGCGCGCGGTTCGAGCACCGTGGAATCAAACGCGCTGGAAAAATCCGACAGGTTGTCGCCGAGCAGCAGACAGACGATGTGGCTCTTCGCGACTTCCTCGCGGCGGTCGTCCTTGTTCTTGCTCGTGCGCTTGCAGAGAAGATGGGCGTGATCAGCGTTGGGGAAACCGGCGGCGCGCAGATTCCGCACCGTGGCGTCGGCTTCGTCCTGATCGCGGTTGGTCACGTAGAAAACCGTCACGCCGTGGTGGGACGCGTAGTTCAGAAAATCACGCGCACCCGGCAGCGGCTCCGCGCTCGCCAACGCCGTCCACTTCTTCCACGTCTTGAGCGAATAGGTTTCGCGGTTCTGGATCAGCCACACCTGATACCGGCTGTTGTCGAGCACGGTCTCGTCAATGTCGGTGATGATGGCGAGCGGCTTCGGCGGCGCGGGCTGGGCGAGGACGGCATCGAGTTGTGCGCGCGCCACGGCGAAACCCTGCCGGTAAAGCGCCGCCGCTTCACCGCCGCGAAACCACGCGGTGGCGTTGGTGCGCTTGTCGGGCGCGGAAGGCGACTGGCAGCCGACTAGCGTCAGGAGCGCCATGCCGAGCGCGATTCGGACGAGAAGTAAACCGGCAAAAAATGTTTCGCGGTGCTTTTTCAAATGGCGGCTGTTTTGCCTGCTGGCCCGTGCCGGGCGCAAGCACGAACGCGGCACATCATTGCCTACGCCCACCTTGTTCAAGCCGGGCCGGGTGCATGAGTGCGGTTGACACCCTTCAGCGACTCACGCTCTCGGTTCATTGGTCATTCCAGCCGTTCACCGCGGCTGCCGCTAATTTGTTCATGAATCCCCGGCCCGCCCCGCCCACACCGCAAGGCAACAAACAATGAAACAATTTTACTTTACCGCGTCGAAAAGGCACTTTGGCGCGCAACAGACCTAGAAATTTAAGAACTAAAAGGCACGAGCTATGAGCAATTGGAAACCAACTTGGTGTAACGGCGAAGACCACATCTGGCGGCCCAACCGCCGGCAATTTCTCTACGTCGGCGTGGTCGGCGCGATGGGGCTGACGCTCGGCAATCTTTTGAAGCTGGAAGCCCTCGCTGGTACTGGCAAAGGCGCGACCGCGGCAGGCGGCGTGGCCAAAGCCAAGTCCATCATCAATATCTATCTCCCCGGCGGCATGGCCGCGCAGGAGACGCTCGACCCGAAGATGTTCGCGCCCATCGAATATCGCGGGCCGATGGGCACGGTGAAGACGAAGATTCCCGGCGTCCATTTCTCCGAGACATTGCCGCAGACCGCCGCCATCGCGGACAAGATTACTGTCGTCCGCTCGATGACGCACGGCGAGGCCGACCATGACCGCGGCACGCACAACATGTTCACCGGCTACCGTCCCAGCCCGGCGATTCACTTTCCGAGTTTCGGCAGCGTCGTCTCGCACGAACTTGGGCCGCGCAATGATCTTCCCCCCTACGTTTGCATCCCGAACATGCCCACCTCTTTCGCGGGCACGGGCTATCTCGGCTCGGCGTATGGACCGTTCAGCCTCGGCAGTGATCCGGCGACCACGGGCTTCAAAGTCCGCGACCTGAGCCTGCCCACCGGCGTGGACGAGAAACGCTTCGCGGAGCGCAAAGACATTCGCGCCGCCGTGGATGAACATTTCAGCAACATGGAAAAATCCGACGCGCTCGACGGCATGGATTCCTTCTATCAACGCGCCTACTCGCTGCTGTCCTCGGACAAGGCGCGCGCGGCGTTTTCGATCACCGACGAGAAGGACGCGCTCCGCGACGAATACGGCCGCAACACGGCGGGCCAGCGGATGATTCTTGCGCGCCGCCTCGTGGAAGCGGGCGTGCGCTTCGTGTCGCTCACCTACGGCGGCTGGGATCATCACGACAACATCAAGACCGCGATGACGACCCAGATGCCGAGCTTCGATCAGGCTTACGCCGCGCTCATCCGCGACCTCGACCGCCGCGGGATGCTCGACAGCACGCTCGTCATGGTGACGACCGAGTTTGGCCGCACGCCCAAGATCAACGGTACGGCGGGCCGCGACCACTATCCGAAAGTTTTCAGCATCATGCTCGCCGGTGGCGGCGTGAAACGCGGCAACATCCACGGCTCCTCGGACGCCACCGGCGGCGAGCCGGATGCCAATCCGCTCTCCGTCCCCGATCTCGCCGCCACGGTGTACAACCAACTCGGCATTGACCCGGACAAGGTGCTCTACGCCCCCGGCCCGCGCCCGATTGCCATCGTCAAAGACGGCACGGTCGTCAAAGAACTGCTGGCGTGAACGTCTGAAAGAACCCGCCATGAAAACAATTGAGCAATTTCCGTTCAGCTCCGCGAAGGCGTTGTTGGCTGGGCTGCTTGCTTCAATTGTCCTGGCTGGAGGCATCAGTGCAACCCATGCCGCCGACGACCCAGTATCATCCAAGCTGGTACAATTTTCTTTTGCGGACGTCCGGGCCGCCATTGAAACATTTTGTAACCAAGCTCCAACGAATGCTGCGCTTCGTCCGTACGTCTCACAGCAGTTTGGGAAGGGCTTTGCGTTCACCAACAGCATGAAGGAAGGGGGTGTGACGATATTTGACTGCGGCACCACCTCGCCAGGCTACAAGATTACGGCCACCGAAGTTTCTCCGGGGAGCACGCATCTGGAGGTGCGTTCGATGGATGCCATTGAGTATCGGCGCGATTATCGTCCCAAACGCAATGCCCGCGTCATCGAAGAATTGATGCGGCTTCTGGGAAAGAAATCCTGAGCACAACTTCCATGAGCGACCTCATCACCATTGACCCCGGAACCCTTGGCGGCACGCCCGTCTTCAAAGGCACGCGCGTGCCTGTGGAAAGCATGTTTGATCACTTGGAGGACGGCATCAGTCTCGGCGAATTTCTCGCTGACTTCCCCACAGTCACGCGCGAGCAGGCAGTGGCCGTTCTGGTGGCGGCGCAGCATAGCTTGGTCAGCCCATTAGAGCATGAAGCTGCTGCTGGATGAGAACCTGCCCAAACGTCTCAAGCGCGAGTTGAACATGTTTGATGTCGCAACAGTTCAGGACATGGGGTGGCATGGCAAAAGCAACGGCGAGCTTCTGCGACTGATGCTGGCTGCGGATTTCACAGCCCTGCTGACTTTCGACAAAAACCTCCAAAACCAGCAAAACTTCGCCAAATATCCCATTGCGGTGCTTGTTCTGACCGTGTTCAAAGCTGAGTTCCGCTACGTCCAGCCACTCGTCCCAAAAATTATTGCCAATCTCTCCGGACCATTGAAGCCGGGAATCACCATCATCTCGTGAATACCTTTACCCGCCATTTGCTCGGAGCCGCCTGCTTGTTCGGAACGCTCTCCCTCCACGCCACCATGCCCCGGCTCAGTTCCACCACGCCGCCGGGCGGGCAGCGCGGACAGGAAACGACCGTGATGCTCTACGGCGCGCGGTTTGATTCCTCGGCGGAAATCGTCTTCTCCGATCCCGGCCTCAAGGTCGCGAAGATCGACGCGGTGAAAACCAACTCGATCAAGGCCACGCTCCTGATCAGCAAGGACTGCGAACTCGGCGAGCATCAGTTGCGCGTGCGGACGGCGGGCGGCGTGTCGGAGCTGCGCACCTTCTGGGTCGGCGCGTATCCGAACGTCAGCGAAATCGAGCCGAACAACGAGCGCGTAAAGTCGCATCAACTCACGCTCGGCACGACCATCAACGGCACGGCGGGCGGTGATGACGTGGACTTTTTCCGCGTCGAGGCCAAACAAGGCCAGCGCATCTCCGCCGAAGTCGAAGCCATCCGCCTCGGGCGCGCGATGCTCGACGCGTATCTCGCCATCCGCGACAGCGACGGCAAAATCCTCGCCGCCGCCGACGACACCACGCTCTTGATGCAGGACGCGTTCGTGTCCGTCATCGCGCCAAAGACTGGTGCCTACTACATCGAAATGCGCGACGGCACTTACAGCGGTACGGAGTCGGCCTACCGGTTGCACATCGGAAGTTTTCCCCGGCCCGAGACGATTTTTCCGCTCGGCGGGCCGGTGGGTGAAAAAGTTTCCTTCAAATTCCTCGGCGGCGCAGGCGGAGATTTCGCGAAGGAAATCACGCTGCCTGCGAAGCCCGATGAACGCTTCGGCGCGTTCGCGTCGCAAGGCGAGGACGTCGCGCCGTCGCCGAACTGGATTCGCGTGAGTGCCTTCGGCAACGAACTGGAGTCCGAACCGAATGACACGAAGGAAAGCGCGACGCCCTTCTACGGCAAGCTGCCCATCGCGCTGAACGGCATCATCGCGAAGAAAGGTGATGTGGACTGGTTCAAGTTCACCGCGAAGAAAGGCCAGGCGCTAGACATCTCGGTTTTTGCCCGACGCCTTCGCTCGCCGCTGGATTCCGCCCTGGAGATTTACGACGCGAAAGGCACGCGCCTCGAAGGCAACGACGACGCGGGCGGCCCGGACAGCGCCGTGAAGTTCAATCCACCCGCCGACGGCGAGTTTCTGCTCCGCATCCGCGACCAATACAAAAATGGCGGCGAGGAATTTGCCTATCGCGTCGAAATCACGCCGCAACAGCCGAGCGTGGTAATGAGCATCCCGCAGGTGGCGCGCAATGATTCGCAATCGCGCCAGTTCATCTTGGTGCCGCGCGGGGGGCGTTTCGCCACGATGATGTCGGCCAAGCGCGTGAACTTCGCCGGGGATTTGAATTACCAGGTGAATGACCTGCCGGCGGGCGTGAAGTTGATCGCCGACACGTTGCCGGGGAAGCAGGAACTCGAACCCATCGTGTTTGAGGCGGCGGCGGATGCGCCCGTCACGGGAAAGTTTGTCGAACTCGTCGCGCAGCCGACAGATGGATCGAAGCAAGTCGCGTCGCACTTTCGGCACGACGTAGAATTCGTCGCCGGCCCGAACAACACCTACTACTACACCACGCGCGAGGATCAGCTTTACGTGGCGGTGACCGAAGCCGCGCCGTTTTCCATCCGCATCGAGGAGCCGAAGGCCCCGCTCGTTTCTTTCGGCGCGCTGGACCTCAAGGTCGTGGCCGAGCGCCGTGGTTACGACGGCCCGATCAATGTGCGGATGATGTGGAATCCGCCGGGCGTCGGCTCGCTTCCGGACATCACCATCGGCAAGGGATCGAACTCCGCGATTTACCAGCTCAACGCCAAGGCCGAGGTCGAGCCGCGCAAGTGGAAGATCGCCATGCTCGCCGCGAGCGGTTCCTTCGAGCGCAACAACGGCGGCGGCGACCGGGGCGGCAACGCGGTTTATGTTTCATCGCAGCTCGCGACGTTGGAGACGGCGGAACCTTTCGTAGTCGGCAGCGTGGCACCGCTGATTGTCTCGCCGGGCCAGGAGGCGAAGCTGGTTTGCAAACTCGACCAGAAAAAATCCTTTGAAGGCAAGGCGCGCGTCCACGTTCTCGGACTGCCGGAGCAAATCAGCGCGTCGGAAGCCTTCATCACCAGCGCGGACAAGGAAGTGACGATCAAGCTGACCGTAGATGCGAAGATCGCGCCGGGTTCCTATCGCAACTTCCTGTGCAGCGCGGATGTGATGCACAGCGGCCAGGTCATTCCCCACAATCTCGCGGCGGGCGCGGTCATCCGCGTGGTGCCGCCGAAGAAACAGGTCGCGAGCGCCAAGTAATCATGAAGTTCGATTGCCCTCATTGCAGCCAGCGCCTGTCGGCGGAACCGAC
>JAYVNY010000245.1:0-11901 GCA_043758205.1 Akkermansia sp. | reverse complement strand
TGCGACGAAAAAACCGTCGAACTCGAACTTGCGGGAATGGGAGGACGTTAGCCGAGCGCCATCGCCGGAGCAAGCGCCCGCTTTTCTGAAACGGTTGTCGGAAGCCGCGCCAGGCCCGGCTGACACATTTCGGCCACGCCGAATCTGCCTGTTGAGACTGACGCCATGAAGCAACGCCCGTCCGGCTCTGGAGGAGCGCGGCGTTCACGCCGCTTCAGCCTGTGCTGCGAGATCGGGCCGGTTTCTTCTCGCGCTTCAGGTTGATGAAAATCGAAGCGGGCCTTAGCCCTTTCCATTACCCACAGCACCGACCGTTGTTTTCTCAGCCCCAACGGGACGCAATCGAGGGGGGACGCGCGGTGATCCGCACGTCCCTTTCCCCTCACCCCAGCCCTCTCCCCAGGGGAGAGGGAGCCAGTCCGCCCGCGTCCAGACCGGAAAAGCACGCCTCTCACGAAGGAGACTGGAGGCGGTTCTCCCTCTCCCAGCGGGAGAGGGCCGGGGTGAGGGGGAACGCCGCGCTCTGCAAGATGTGGGTAATGAGAAGGGCTGAAGCCCGCGCCCCTTTCATCGCTGTTGCCGCGCGTCCCCCCGTCGGTAGTCTCCGCGCGCGATGCGACAGTTTTTTTTGATGATGACGTGGGCGGCGGCCCTCGGCTTCGGTGGTTGCCAGCCGAAACCAGAAGCCCCGACCACGGGGCAGTACGGGAGTCTGACGAATTCCCCCCGCGCGCTTTCCGCCGTGGCTGCGGAACCCTCCGCCGCCCAACCGTGGACGAACGGCGCGCTGGCCGTCGTGGAATCCGCGCTCAGTCCCGCCACGCTCTTCCATGCGAACACGAAGTCGCTCTCATGCTTCGTCCCTGATCCGGCCACCGGACTGGGTGCGCCCAGCTACGTCTGTTTCTCCACGCAACAGGGGCCGAAGATTTTCAAACCGGGCGAGAAGATGGACCCGGCACGGATGCGTGAGTCGTGGTTCGTGGTCTGGTGGGCGGGCGCGAGCGGTTGGACGAACTGGGACGCGCCGTTTCTCCTCACGCTCCAGCATCGCCCCTCGTCCATCGAGTTCACCACGAACGGATTGCAATTCCAGTTCACCAACACCGCCGGCCTCGCCGCGCTGCTGCCGCTCTACGGCTACGACAAGTCACTCCCCGAGACGATGCGGTCGCATCCGTTCGTGCAGTCGCGCGAAAAGAAAAAGCGCGTGCTCACCTGGGAATGGCACCTCGCGCTCCCCGCCGACCCGCTGTCACGCGCCCGCTTCTGGGCCAGCGCGCTCCGTGAGTTTCCCATCGCCTGCGACGAGAGCTACTCCGTGGATAGTGCGCACGATTCGGTCACGTTGCGTTCAAGTTTCCGCTGGCTCTCGTGGACGGATGATTGGAACACGAAGCCCGTGAAGCTCGCGCCCGTCAGCCCCGTGCTCGCGCTGGCGTATCAGGAGAAATTCCCCGCTGAATTTTCCGCGCCACCCTTCGACATGGAAATGCCCACGTTCTACGGCCCCTTCTACGGCGTGCAGGACGCGGACTCGTACGACGTTACTCTCCCCGTGCTGCGTTACGTGCATGAGATGGCGGACCTCGGCGGGAGTAACGCCGTCCGCGCGCTCAGTTACGACGTGTGGCAGCAGGCGCACGCCAGCGGGGATTGGGAAAAAGCCCGCGCACACTGGCCCACGTTGCGCACCGAGTTTCTCCACAGCACCAATTCATCGTGGCCCGTTTTCGCGCGCGAACGTCGCCTGCCGCTGGCGCAGGTGATGGACGCCCTCGGCACCGCCCGCCTCGCCTACCGCCTCGGCGACGCGGACACCTACGCGCTGGCCTGCGCGCGTTTCGCCCGTGCGCTCACGCAACTCACCGCGCAGCAACGCGGCGCAAAATATTTCCGCGAACACCAGCCGTGGCATTCGATGGAACCGCTGGCGGACAGCAGGGCGCTTTCGCATCTCACGACGGATGGCTGGCAATTTACCCGGACAAATTCAGCTCCATCACTGGAGAACAATCCCGACGTCGCCCGCCTCGTGCGCGCTGCGGAACCGTTGGCGAAAACTCCTGCCGCCACCGCGCCACCCGTGAAACTGGTTCGCTTGATTCCCGGTCATCCCGCCACAGGGTTTCTGGCGTGGCCGGAGAATGGTTCCGATTCACGCGGTCTGGCCACGCGCATGAAGGCATCGCCCTCCGGCCCGTCGCTGTACTGGGCGGACTGGAAAACACCCGCCGGGGTCGCGTGGGATTTCGGCCACACCATGATCTCTCCGAAGTCACCCCGCTCCGCGAAGGAAATGCGTCTGAACTCGAGTACGCGGGTGATGGTGTATCCGGCACCTTGAGGATTCGTGTTCTGGCCACACGAGGCTGAAAAGCCTCGCAACCTGCCGGCTGGAAAGCCGGCGCTACGTCGTAACGCCGACATTCTTGTCGGCAGGTTACGAGGCTTTCCAGCCTCGTGTTCCAGAACTCGAAAACACGACTTCTCACGCGTCGCTAAAATTTCTCGCCGCCTCCCGCCGCCCGCGTATCCTCGCCGGCACTCCTATGAAACTGCGCGCCACGTTGTTGTTTTTGCTCGCCGCCCTGCACGCCCACTCCGCGCCATTCTCCACCAACGGCAACCGCCTCGCGTATCTCGACTCGGATGATCCATTCTACCCGCACCGCGATTTCCCCAAGCTCACCACGCCGCAATGGGTCGGTGAGGAGGGCGTTGATGCCGTCATCATTCTCGCCATTGATGACATGCGGGAGACGCCGAAGTACGAGAAGATGCTGCGGCCCATCCTGAATCGCCTGAAGCAGATCGATGGCCGCGCGCCGGTCAGCATCATGGTGAACACCCTCGTAGCGGCGTCTCGTGAGAGCGCCGCCAACTTTCCCAATCAGCATGCCGCGCTCTCACGAGACGCGGCTACACAGTTGCAATCTTGGCTGAAGGAAGGCGTGTCCATCGAGTGCCACACCATTTCGCATCCGTGCCCGCTGTGTCAGAAAGGGGATTTCCAATTCGCGTCCACGAACTACCACGCTTGCGTGGATTTGCTGAACACAATTCCCGGCAACCAGCCCGTCGCCTTCCGCATGCCGTGCTGCGACTCGATGAATTCGCCTTCGCCGCGTTTCTTCGCCGAGATTTTCAACTGCATTTCGCCGCAAGGGAATTTCCTCGGCATTGATTCCAGCGTCATGGTTGTGCTGACCACGAACGACACCTCGCTCCCGCGCGAACTCGTACTCGACGCCGACGGCCGCGAGCGCTTCCGCAAATATCTCCCCGCCCAGACCAACGCCACCACGCGCGTCAGCCTGGGTTCGTTCACCACCACCATCGAGGACTACCCGTATCCCTACGTCATCGGGAAGCTGTGCTGGGAATTTCCGTGCATCGTGCCGAGCGACTGGGAGGCGAACAACCTGCACGCGCCGAACAATCCCAAGACCGTCGAGGACTGGGAGCGCGCGCTCGACGCCATCGTGCTCAAGCAGGGCGTGATGACGTTCATCTTCCACCCGCACGGCTGGATCACGCCGGAGCAAATGGTGGAGTTCATCGACTACGCCGTGACGAAATACGGCAAGCGCGTGAAGTTTTTGAATTTCAAGGAGGCGCAGGAGCGGTTGAACAGGAACATCGGCGAACTGCGGACAACGAAGCCTTGGGGCGACAATGGCGTGCGGTTGATCGACGTGAACAACGATGGCTTTCTGGATGTGATCGAAGCGTCAGGTTTTAAGGACGGAACCAACCGTCAATTTACGCGCGTGTGGCAACCGACGCTAACGAGAAAAGGATACTGGTCGGAAAAATCATTTCCCTACCGCCTTTCCCATGCGAGTGCGCAGTTCGGAATTTTGTCATCGAACGGTCTCCCTACCGTCCTTTGGTCAGGCGGAATGTTCGATTCAGCGAGTGAGAGTTCACACACATTCGATGGCACGGAGTGGCAGTATCACCGCAATCAGTTTTTGGCACCGGAAGTGTTGATGGACATGTATCGCGGGTTCCCAACCAATCTCACACCACGTCCGACTGCCAATCCCTGGTCAACTGACCGAGGTTTCCGACTGCGTGACCTCGATCACGATGGGGTCTGCGAACTTATCTTTGGCTTCGCCGACTATTCCGCCATTGGCAAATGGGAATCCAACCGTTGGCGCAAACTCGATTACACGCTCCCGCCCGGCACCAGCATCGTTGACGCCCAAGGCCGCGACGCCGGCCTGCGCTTCGTTGATGTTGATGGCGACGGCTACGACGACATCCTCTTCTCGAATCACGAACACTATTCGCTCCACCTCTTCCGCAAGGACTCGCGCGACTTGCGCCTCAAGCCCGGCTGGAGCGACGAGATCATTTCCGGCGTCCGAGGTGGCTCCGCTCGCGCTGCGAGCGGAGTTCCTGACAACGCCTCGCAGCGCGAGGCGTTCCACCTTGATCCCATCCCGCCCATCGTGCGCGATGGCACGAATCGCAACAACGGCGTCTGGTTCGCACGCAGCACAATGTGGATTCAAAACGAGGACACCGCACACCTGCCGGACAAGGTGGACCGGCGCACCTTCCAGCAATTGCTCGCGTCCGGCAGCCCGCCGCCGCTCTCGCCGGAAGATTCGCTGAAAGCCATGCGCGCGCGCCCCGGCTTCAAGGTCGAACTCGTCGCCAGCGAACCGCTCATCGCCGACCCGATTGCCTTCGACTGGAGCGCGGATGGCCGGCTCTGGGTTCTGGAGATGGGCGATTACCCGCTCGGCGTGGACGGCAAAGGTTCACCCGGCGGTCGCCTGCGCGTGCTCACCGACACCGACGGCGACGGCCGCTACGACAGCGCGGTGACGTTCCTCGACAAGCTGAGTTGTCCGGAGGGATTGCACGTCTGGCGCAACGGCGTCGTGGTCATCGCCGGAAAGGATTTGTTCTACGCCGAGGACACGAACGGCGACGGCGCGGCCGACGTGCGCGAAGTGCTCTTCACCGGATTCTCGGAAGGCAACCAGCAGCATCGCGCCAACGGCTTCACCTACGGCCTCGACGGCTGGCTCTACGGCGCGAACGGGGAGAGCGATGGGAATGTGCGGGCGGCGGGTTCGGTCCCCCTTTCCCCTCAACGGGGAGAGGGCCGGGGTGAGGGGTGGGAACGTCAGAACGCTACCGCATCTGCGAATGCTACCGTCGGCACCACCCCTCACCCTAACCCTCTCCCCGTTGAGGGGAGAGGGAACCTAAGCGCGTGGTCAATCAACATCCGCGGCCAGGACTTCCGCTTCGATCCCGACCACCGGCTCCTCGAGGCCCTCGGCGGGCGCACGCAATACGGACTCTACCGCGACGACTTCGGCAACTGGTTCGGCAACAACAACTCAACGTGGCTTTGGCACCACTTCTTCCCCGTGCCGTATCTTTCGCGCAATCCGCTCCTGCCGCTCAAAACCACCAAGCGCACGCTGGCGAACTACGCCGACTTCACGTGCTGTTTTCCCATCAGCAAAACGCTCTCGCGTTTCAACGATCCGTTTGGCGCGAACCACGTCACCAGCGGCAACTCGCCCGTGCCGTATCGCGACGAACTGTTCGGCCAGGGTTTCGCCACCAGCATATTCATCAGCGAGCCGGTGCATAATCTTGTCCACCGCGAAGTGCTGGAGCCGGATGGCGTCACCTTCAAATCCCGCCGTGCCGACGACGAGACGAACCGCGAGTTCCTCGCGTCGAGCGACAACTGGTTCCGCCCCACCATGCTCGCGACCGGACCCGACGGCGCGCTCTACGTCGCCGACATGTACCGCCTCGTCATCGAGCACCCGAAATGGATTCCCGAGGAGATGCAGAAGCGCCTCGACCTGCGCGCCGGCGCGGACAAGGGCCGCATCTACCGCGTGGTGCCAGAAGGCGTGACGCTGAGAAAAATTCCCAACCTCGCGAAGATGACAGGTGCCGAACTCGCCGACGCGTTCGACTCGCCGAACGGATGGCAACGCGACACGGCGCAGCGGCTGTTGCTCGAACGTGGGGACAAGTCGGTGGCGGTGGCCTTGGAGCATCACGCCAAGTCCGCGAAGGACGCGAAGGTGCGGATTCAGGCGCTGTGGACGTTGAGTGGATTGAACGTACTGAGTTCCGAGTTGCTGCTGGCTGCACTCAAAGACTCCAGCGACGCGGTGAAGGAGCAGGCGGTGAAGTTGAGTGAGCGAACCCTGGCACTCGCCGCCCAAGCATCGGAGCGCCGAGCATGGCTCGGCACGAACGTGCTAATCGCCGCTCCGAGCCAAGCCATGCTCGGCGCTCTAATCACGGATGCACTGCTTGAATTTGTCGCGGACTCATCGCCCCGTCTCCGTTACCAACTCGCCTTCACCCTCGGCGAGTGGAACGACCCGCGCACAACGGACGCACTGGTGAAACTTCTTCACGATGACGACGAGAACATCCGCAACGCCGCCCTGAGTTCCACGCCGCGCCATGCGAAGTCGCTGGTCGCGCTCATCGAAAAACTTCCGGCGGAGGACAAGGCACGCGCCCACCTGCCGATGCTGCAAAAGCTCGTGGCCAGTCCTCCCGCGTCCCTCGTGCCCGTGCAAATTACCGACCGCACCAGCGCGCTTACCCCGGAGCAACGCACCGAGCGCGCGAAAATTCTCGCCCGCTACACCGACGTGCCGAAGCTGCGCGGCGACGCCACAGCCGGCGCGGCGTTGTTCCAAGCGAACTGCGCCCAGTGCCATCGCCTGAAAGGGGAGGGGACGGAAGTCGGCCCCGACCTGGGCATGATGTCTGGCAAACCCGCCGAGCAACTTGTGGCCGCGATTCTCGATCCCAATTCCGCCGTCGAAGCGCGCTTCCAGAGTTTCAACGCTACGATGACAGACGGTCACGAAACCAGCGGCATCATCATCTCCGAGACGCCCACCACGCTCACCCTCCGTGCCCCGAACCGCGCGGATGAAACGCTCCTGCGCGCTGACGTGAAGGGACTTTCGACGAGCGGCCTCTCACTGATGCCGGAAGGATTCGAGGCGGCCTTGACGCCGGCGCAACTCGCGGACTTGATCGCGTTTATGACCGGGAAATAGCAGCCGCGCAGGCAAACTGCCGCCCGCATGACGGGGGTCTGGCCTATCAGGCCGTTGAAATAGCGTGAGTTTTTTCCCGCGCATCCTTTCTTGGCGTTGGGGTTCGACCTTTGATGACGTTGGCGCAGAGCCGGGGCCGGGCCGGGCCGGCGGGCCTGGGGTGATTCCTCCGCCGGTTTTCTGCTTCCGGCTCCCACTTCAACCCGCCGCGCCGTCTCCCAGTCGGGCCAGGCGGAGCAGATTGTAGGTGCCGGCCACGAAGTAACCCCAGGCTTGCGTCCGCTCCAGTCCCAGGTAGCGGCTGCGCCGCAGGCCGCCCACCGTCTTCATCCAGCCAAAAATCTCCTCGACCCGTTTGCGGATCCGTTGGCTGACTTGATAACCGGCTTTCGTCGTGGTCCGGCCATCCAGTCCGGGCACGTGCACCTTCGCCTTGCAGGCCACATGCGGAGAGATACCGCGTTCGCGGCAGCCGTTCACAAACGCTTTCTGATGATAGCCCTTGTCCGCTCCCACCGTGGCCGGGTTCACCCCTTCATGAAGTTCCGTGTGGGCATCGATCTGGCGCAGCGCCACCGTCGGCTCGGGTTCGGTGATCGGGTTGTGCAGCGTGAACTCCGCGCACAGGCCGTGGCGGTTTTCCATCAGGACGTGCCCGCCCAGATAGAGCCGCGCCTCCTTTCCGTGGGCCTTGCGGTAGAGCACGCTGTCCGCATCCGTGCTGCTCTGGTGCGTGTCGTTGCAGCGCTTCTCGCCCCGGAAGTTCACGCTCGGGTTGCCGGGGTCTTCGTCCTTGGCCGCCGCCACCTTCGGCGCATCGGCTCCATCCTTGCGCACGAAACTCTTCAGACTGGCCCACGACTCGATGAGCGTGCCGTCGGCCGTGAAGTGCGTGTCGCTCGTCCAGCCTTCCGCCCGCGCGAGGTCATAGACTTCGACGAAGAACAGCTTGGCGACGTCAGCCGAGAGGACGCGCCCGTAGTTCTTGGCGAAGACGCTGTGGTCAAAGCTACCCTCCCGGAACTCCCGGTCGAGGAACCAGAGCCAGAGCAGATTGTAGCCGAGTTGTTCGCAGAAGAGCCGCTCGCTGCGCACGCTGTAGAGGGCGGTCAGCACCCGGGCCTTGAGCAGTTGCTCGGGCGGAATGCTCACGCGTCCATCTTCGGCGTAAAGTTCATCAAAGAGGGGCGAGAGCTTTTTGAGCACCGCGTCCACCCGCGCCTTGATGGCGCGCAGCGGATGGTCGGCGGGCACGCAGGCGTTCAGGTTGATCACGGTCAGAAAGTCCGGCTGGGCTTGGGGTTTTCCACGCCTGCAGATCCGATCCCTTTCATCCCCCATCTGTTCAAACAAACTTGGAGCTTTTCAACAGCCTGCTATCGAGGCTCGCGCAATACGGTGACGGAGCGCGGCCTTGAGGCCGCTTCACTGTTCACCACCCCGAGCGCTTGAAACAACTTGGCCCGCTGGGCTTTTTGACGGTGAAGCAGGCTAAGGCCTGCGCTCCATTCCGCTTTCTGCCATGTCACCCAATGGCCCGAGGCTCAATAGGCTCCCTGTTCTGACTCGGGCATTGCGCGGTGGGCTGTTTGGGGCGAAGTATTGCGGACAACTCATTCAACTCATGTTGGCAAAATTGATCTCACGCGTCGTGCCGCTCCTCACGCTCGCGCTTTTGACCTCGGCTTTCCGTCCGCCGGAACTCGCGCCGCTGCCCAATCTCGACAAACGCTCGCCCCAGCCTGTGGCCGCGACCCAAAAATCCGCCGCCCGCGCGCTGCGCGGAAATGATTCGCAAGTCTCGGTGGAACTCCACCCCGTCACGCAAGGCGCGGCCTTTGTCACGGCGCGGCGCGGCTTTCTCACGGAAGCTGATGACCAGAGCCGCACGGTGAGTGCGGCGGCGTGGAAAGCGATTGCGAAGAATGACCCCCACCGTCCCGCCAAGGCGTTTCTCCAGCAGCATCGCGCGCTCTTCGGTCACGGGCCGGAGGCATTGGACGCGGCCACGGTGGCGCGGGATTTCGTCACGCCCCACAACCGCCTGCGCACCGTGACGTGGCAGCAACAGGTGGCGGGCGTGGCCGTGTTTGATGGCGTCTTCACCGCGCACACCACGGAACAGGGCGAACTCGTGAGCGTGGCCAGCCACTTCGTTTCCGATGCCGCGCGCACCGCCTTGCTGGCGAAGCAAAATCGTGGGCCACGACTGACGGCGGCGGACGCGCTGCGGCGCGCGGCGGAAAATCTTTCCGTCGCGCTGGAGCCCGGGGAATTGAACTCCATCGCTGCTCCTTTCGGCGCGGAGCAGAAACAGTCGTTCACCGCGCGCGGCTTCGTGGGCGAAGCCACGGTGGAACTCGTCTGGCTTCCGATGAACAAGGACGAGTTGCGCCTCTGCTGGAATGTGGTGCTGAAACCGCGCGCGCGCGGCGAAACCTTTCGCGTGCTGGTGGATGCCGCGTCGGGCGACGTGCTGGTGCGCCGCTGCCTCACGGCCTACCTCACCAATGCCACCTACCGCGTCTTCACGAGCGACAGTCCCTCGCCGTTTTCACCGGGCCATCCAACGCCGCTGACGAATCAGCCCGCGCTCATTTCCCGCACCTTGCTCACGCTGCCCGCATTGAACACCAACGCCTCGCCCGCCAGTTGGATCGCCACCAACGGGAATGAAACTGTCGGCAACAACGTGGACGCTCATCGCGACACGAACAACGACGACGCGCCCGACCTGCCGCGTCCGCAAGGTTCGCCGCATCACGTCTTCGATTTCCCGCTCGACCTCGCGCTGGCTCCGTCCACCTACGGCAGCGCGAGCGTGGTGCAGCTTTTCTACTGGTGTAACTGGATGCACGACAAACTCTACGACCTCGGCTTCACCGAGGCGGCGGGAAATTTCCAGACCAGCAACTTCGGACGCGGTGGCGCGGGCAATGACGCCTTGCTCGCCGACGCGCAGGACGGCGGCGGTTTCAACAACGCGAACATGAACACGCTGCCCGACGGGGTTCCGCCACGGATGCAGATGTATCTCTTCAACGGTCCGAATCCCGACGTGGACGGATCATTCGATGCGGAAATTGTGCTGCACGAATACACGCACGGACTCAGCACCCGCCGGGTGGGCGGCGGCGTGGGCATCAGCGCGTTGCAGACGGCGGGCATGGGCGAGGGCTGGTCGGATTTTTACGCGCTCGCGCTGTTGAGCGAACCGGGCGACGACGTGAACGCGGCCTACGCGATGGGCGGCTACGCCACGCGCCTCTTCGCCGGCTTGCAGCAAAATTATTACTACGGCATCCGCCGCTACCCGTACTCGACCGACCTCGCGAAGAATCCGCTGACCTTCAAGGATATTGCTCCGGGCCAGGCCAGCGCGCATTCCGGCGTGCCGGTCAATCCGGTGTTTGGCGGCGGCTCGGCGGAGGAAGTTCACAACCAGGGCGAGGTCTGGTGCAGCGCGCTCTGGGAGGCGCGGGCGAGCTTGATCACGAAGCACGGCTGGACGAACGGCAACCAGCTCATCCTCCAGTTGGTGACCGACGGCATGAATCTCTCGCCCGTGGATCCCAATTTTCTGCAAGCGCGCGACGCCATCATCCAGGCCGATCTGATCAACAACGCGGGCGCGAATTATCTCGAACTGTGGACGGCTTTCGCGAAGCGCGGGATGGGCGCGGGCGCAACCTCGCCGTCGAGCACGACGACGAGCGGTGTGCACGAGGCGTTCGATTTGCCGGATGATTTGAGCCTGAACCAGAACGAGGGCTTCATCTCCAGCGGCCCGGTGGGTGGGCCGTTTTCCGTCACGAACAAAATGGTCACGCTGCGCAATGTCGGCAGCAATACGCTGAACTGGACCGTGACCACCAACGTGACGTGGCTCCGCGCCACGCCCACGAGCGGCGCGCTCGCCACCGGCGCGAGCGTCGTGGTCACGATCTCGCTCACGGCGGCGGCGAACGCGCTGCCCACGGGCATCTACTCCGGCGCGGTGTTTTTCACGAACACAACGAGCGGCATCGGCCAGTCACGCTCCTTTTTGCTGCGCGTGGGGCAGCCGGATTATTTCACCGAGCTGTTTGAGGGAAACTTTGATCTCCAAGACACCGCGCTCACTTTCACGCCGGACGGCTCCACGAGCTTCTATCGCGTCTGCCGGGAAACGGTGACGAATTTTTCCACAACCACGGCGGGCGCGACGGTGCTTTCGCTCTCGGATGATTCTTTTTCCACGCGTCCGATCAGCGGCGGCAGCGTGTCGCTCTACGGAAACTCCGTGAACGTCGTGTACGTCGCGAGCAACGGGCATCTCACGCTCAATTCCGGCGACGTTGATTACACCGAGTCCACGAGTGACCACTTCGCGCTGCCGCGTGTGGCGGGACTGTTCCGCGATTTGAATCCCGCGCAGGGCGGCACCGTTTATTGGCAGGAATTTTCCAACCGCGTGGCCGCGACGTGGGACCGCGTGACGGAATACGGCGCGGGCAACAGCAACAGTTTTCAAATCGAGATGTTCTTCGATGGCCGCGTGCGCGTGACGTGGCTGCATGTGGACGCGACGCGCGGACTGTCGGGACTGTCCCGTGGGACGGGCCTGCCGTTTGGTTTTGATGAGAGCGACCTGAGCGGCTACGGCAGTTGCGGCGGCGGCGTGCTGTCGTTGCCTTTCATTGCGGCGGTCACGGAAGGGCAGGGCGTCCTCGTGAATGGCGGGGTGGTCACGCTGCTCTTCCCGACGCCCACGAATCTCACGGTCACGCTCACGTCGAGTGACCCGAGCGAACTCATCGTGCCGGCCAGCGTCGTCATTCTC
>JAYVNY010000244.1:0-12379 GCA_043758205.1 Akkermansia sp. | reverse complement strand
CATCGTGTTGATGAAGTCGCGGTAGAGTTGCATGTCCGCTGCGGACAGCACGCCACCACCGAGCAGTCCGTCGAACGCGCCGTTGAAGTGCGTGAAGTTTGTGCGGTCGCCGCGCCAGTGCAATGGATCAAGTCCCGCGAGACCGCGCAAGGTCTGCGTGGTCATCGGACCTTTCATCGGATGGAAGACCACGTTCGAGACGAGGCCGTTCGGTGGGAACAACGCTTTCGATCCCGACACGGCCATCGCGTTCGTTTCCAGATTGCCGCCGGGATTGCCCAGGTCCCACGCGAGCAAATCCATTTCGCCATCAATGTGGCACGACGCGCACGAGACGAGTCCGCCGCCGGAGAGCTTCGCGTCGTAGAGAAAGCCGCGCCCTTCGCGGATGACCTGCGGCGTCGGGTCGTGGCTGCCCACGGGAATCTCGCGCACGATGACGCTGTTGAACGGATCGATGACGGTGATGGTGTTCGAGATGCGGTTGAGCACGTAGAGCGCGACGCCGGGCTTGAGCGCGAGTCCGCGCGGGCCGCGTTTCGTGCGCGGATTCGCGACCGAGCCGGGTGCGCTCGGGTTCAAGTTGTAGCGCGCCAGCACCGCGCCGGAGTCGGCATTCACCTGCGCCACGCGGTCGGAGCCGAAGGCGGTGATGTAGTAATTGCCGCCGCTCGGCCCGAAGGCGATGGCGGTGGGTTGCGCGAGGGCGTTCGACTGGTTGGCGAGGTTCGGGAAATTTGTGTAAGCGAATCCGGGATTCAAATCGTAGCGCGTGACGGTGCCGCTGGTGATGTTCACGCGGCTGATTTGATTCGTAACGAAGCCGCCGCGAATGCTTGGCTCGAAGCGCGTGGTGTTGCGCGCGTCGGTGTTCGCCACGTAGAGGTCGCCGTTGCCGGGAGTGGTGCCGGGGCGGACGGCAACGGCGAAATTCACCGTGCCGACGCGCGGGAAGTAACGCGTGATGGCGAGCGTGGCGGTGTCGATCTCCACGAGGTCATTGTCGGGCATCGTATATTTGATGGGCGCGCTCGGGCCGTTCGTCCACGCGGGATCGGTGGCGTCCACGATGAGGCTGACCTGCGGCGGCGGCGGGAGATTGGGATTCGTAGGCGGCGGCTGCGGCGGCGCAACGTTGAGCGGAATGAGTGTGGTGCGATTGCCCGAGAGCGCGAAGGCAGCATAGACACGCGTGCCATTCGAATTCACGCAAAGCGAGCGCGGGCTTTCTCCGAACACGGGAATATTCGTCAGGCTGGCGTGCGTCACTTGATCGAAGACGGCGATCTGATTGTTCCTCCCGCAACTCACGAAGGCGCGGCCATTCGCGAACACCACGTCCGCCGGCTCATCCTTCACGTAGAGCGTTTCGGTCACGGCGTGCTGCGCCACGGACACGATGCTCACACTGTCCGAGACTTCGTTCACGACCCAGGCTTCGTCGTTGCTCACGGGATTCACGGAGACGGGTTCGACGCCGACAGGAATTTCCGCGATGAGGATCGGGTTCTTCGGATTCGTGACATCGAAGACGGAGAGGCGTCCATCCGGCGTGTTCACGGCGAACAGTCGCGAGCCGTCGGGCGAGAGGCGCACGGGCGAAGTCTGCTTGGCCTCGTAATTGACGAAGGGCTGCGCGCGTAACCCGCCGCACGTCACGAGCAAACCACCGAGCAGAGCCGCGCGCCGGAGGAACTTGATGATTCGGATCATAATTGAAACACCCATCCCCAATGCCGGGAGCCGGGAGCGGCCAAACCGTAGCAGCGTCCAGCACCCGCTCCAAGCGCGGAACTCACGGCACAAGGTCTTGGCCAGCGGCGGGCAGGCCCGGCCGGTGGAGCCGCAGGCTTTGGGACTGCTGCGAGCATCGCAGCTCTGGATTCAAGCGGAGCGTCGGCCTCCCAGGGACTCGCCTCCGGCGGGGATCCAGAGCGGCAATTCTTGCCGCAGTCCCAGAGCCTGCGGCGCCACGGGCCAGCACGACCGTCTCGGTTTGACCGCCACTTCTAATCACACCCCCGTTCACCCCACAGTTTGACACCCGCGCGCGGTCTGTTACCAACCACGCCATGAAATTTTTCTCGCTCGTGCTGTTGGTGTTGTCCGCCGTCGCTGCCGTTGCGGCGGACGCGAAATTCAAAGTCAGCGACCTAACGTTCACACGGCCGGAAAAATGGGAGTCGGTGCCGACGGTCTCGGCGATGCGCAAGGCGCAGTTGAAGATTAATGACGCGGAGAAGAAGACGTCCGCCGAGGTGGTGTTCTTCCACTTCGGCGCGAGCAATGGCGGCGGCGTGCAGGCGAACGTCGAGCGCTGGTTCCGCCAGTTCGACGGCCCGCGCGAGAAGATCAACGCCAAGACCGAGGAGACGAAAGTCGGCGCGCACAAGGTCACCTACGTGCAGGCCGAGGGAACTTTTAACAGCGGCATGCCGGGCGGCCCCACGACGCCGATGAAGGACTACGCCCTGCGCGGCGCGATCATCGAGTCGGGCGAAGGCGATGTGTTCGTGAAGATGACCGGCCCGGCGGCGCTGGTGAAGGCGTCGGAAGCGAATTTCAAGAAGATGGTGGAGTCGGCGTTGAAGTAGGGGTTGGCGTCGGTAAGTAAATGTTAGGCCGCTGCACACCACACGTCATGTCAGGCAAACAACCCAAGCGAAATCCAAGACCGGGAGTGGACGAGTACGGACGCAGTCCGTTGCACTCCGCGGCGATAGACGGCAATTTTGATTTGCTTATCCAGTTACTAGGTTCCGGCGGCCCCATTGATGCACAGGATGACAACGGCTGGACGGCTTTGCACTTTGCAACTCAAGGCGGGCATTCGCGGCTTGTGGAGGAGTTGCTACGACGTGGTGCGAACGTCCATCTCGTAAATTCGCATGGCAACGGCCCGCTCTGGGTTGGAGTCATGAACGCCAGAGGGGATTTTGCGATCGTGCGGAGCTTGCTTGCCTCAGGTGCTGACCCAGACCACAAGAACGCACACGGTCGAAGCCCGCGAGACGTCGCCACGAGCATGGGTGTGAGTAAGGAGTTTGCATTATGACGCCGCCAAAACAAAGGCGCCTCACTGATCACTGATTACTGATTCCCTTTCCCCCGCCTCCGTCTCATCCTCGCGTTGTGCTTAACGTGTTCATCGCTCTCGGAATTGGCCTCGCGCTGGGTGGCGTGATTGGCTGGTTGCTGGCCGTGCGCCGGAGCGCGACGAGCGCTGCGCCCACGGAGTCGCAGCCGCTCATCGAGGAATTGCGCAGCCGAAGCGCCGCTTCCGAAGCGGAACTCGCCGACACGCGCGCGCAACTCACCGCCGCGAAAACCCAGGGCGCCACCGCCGAGGCCGAGCGCGAGGCGGCGCGGCAGCTTCTCGAACAGCAACGCACGTTGCACGAGCAGGCGTTGCGCGGGGCGCGAGAGAGCCAGACGAAGGCGCTGGATGATTTGCGCGAAGCCTTCCGCGCGCTCAGTGCCGAGGCGTTGCAGAAGACGCAGCCGGAATTTCTCCGTCTCGCCAACGAGACGCTCGGAAAATTTCAGGAGTCCGCGAAGGGCGATTTGAAGGAGCGCCAGCAGGCCATCGCCACGCTCGTCGAGCCGCTCAAACAACAATTGGAGACGTATCAGCGCCGCCTGCAACAGTCCGAGGTCGCGCAGTCCGCCACGCTCGGCGAGGTGAAGCAGCAGATCGAAAATCTCGCGCTACAAAGCCAGACGCTGTCCACCGAGACCTTCGCGTTGCGCAAGGTGCTGAGTTCCAATCAGGCGCGCGGGCGTTGGGGCGAAGAGACGTTGCGCCGCGTGGTCGAGGCCGCCGGCCTGAGCGCGCACTGCGATTTCATCGAGCAGGCGCAGAGCGACGACAAGAAGCCGGACCTCATCGTGCGCCTGCCCGGCGACCGTCTGATCATCGTGGACTCGAAGGTGCCGGACCTCGACTTCCTGAACGCCGCCGACACCGCCGATCCGTTGAAGCGCACCGAGTCGCTGGCGCAGCACGCGGCGAAATTGAAGTCCACGATCAAGGCGCTGGCCGAGCGGGATTATCCGGCGCAGTTCCCGAACGCGCTGGATTACGTGGTGTTGTTCCTGCCCGCCGAATCGTTGTTCAGCGCGGCGTTGGAAGGCGATCACGAGCTGATGATTTGGGCGCAGAACCGGCGCATCCTCATCGCCACGCCGTCGTCGCTGATCGCGATTTTGCGCTCGGTGAGTTTGAGCTGGCAGCAGCATCAGCAGACGGAAAACGCGCGGGCCATCGCGGAGGCGGCGCAGGAGTTGTTCACGCGCGTGGCAAAGTTCACCGAGCACTTTGAGAAAATTCGCGCCGGGCTGGAGAAGGCGAACGGCGCGTTCAACGACGCCGTGGGCAGCTACGAACGCATGGTGGTGCCGAGCGGTGCGCGCCTGATCGCCCTCGGCGGCACCGACGCGGGCAAAGAGTTCAACGAGGTGAAGCCGATTGAGACGGCGCTGCGACTGCCGCCGGAGCCGACAGCAAACGCGTGAAGGAGCGCGGACCGCCGAGTCCGCGTTTTTCCGAGACGAGAACCACGGAAGACACCGAAGACACGGAATGAAAACAAGCGGATGGATAGAGCTTTCAGTTTCCCTTCCGTGTGTTCCGTGTGTTCCGTGGTTAAACCGTTTTCCCTGATGAACACGCGGACTCGGCGGTCCGCGCTCCGCGGGAGTTTGTATTTGCGGCGCTCTGCCGGGACGCCACTACACTGGCGCGCATGAATTACTGGCTCGTGAAGTCGGAACCGGAAGCCTACGCGTGGGCAACGTTCGTGAAGGAGCAGCGCGCCGCGTGGACGGGCGTGCGGAATTTCCAGGCGCGCAACAACCTGCGCGCGATGAAGCGCGGCGACCTCGTGCTGTTCTACCACAGCGTTTCCGACAAACAGATCGTGGGCGTGGCGCGCGTGGAGAAGGAAGCCTACGCCGACCAGACTGCCGAGGAAGGTGACTGGTCGTGCGTGGACCTCGTGCCGGTGAAGCCGCTCGCCACGCCGGTAACACTCGCGCAAATCAAGTCTGACCAAGCATTCGCGGACATGCTGTTGCTGAAGCAATCGCGCCTCTCGGTCACATCCGTGTCGGCCACGCACTTCAACCGCGTCCTGGCGTTGGGCGGGACGAAGATTTGATGCTCATTGGAACCGCCTATCCGCAGGAGCACGGCCTGGAGTTTTTATCGCCCCCGCCGTGCGACAATCCCATTGCCAGCGCGCAATTCTCGCACTTAGGATTCGCCCACTCCGGCACAAATTCCGGCGCGTAAATGTCCGAATACAAAGTCAAATTCGAGGTCTTCGAGGGTCCGCTCGACCTCCTGCTCTATCTCATCAAGAAGCAGGAAGTGGACATCTACGAGGTCAACCTCACTGCGCTCGCCTCGCAGTTCATCGAATACATCGAGGTCATGCGGCAGCTCGACCTCGACATCGCGGGCGAGTTCCTCGTCATGGCCTCGACGCTCATGTACATCAAGAGCCGTGAGCTGCTGCCCGTGGACCAACAGGTCGCGGTCGAGGAAGAGGACGACGGAGAAGACCCGCGCTGGGAACTCATCCGGCAGCTTGTCGAGTACAAGAAATTCAAGGACGCGGCGGCGCAGTTGCAGGAACTGGAGATCCGTCAGGAGAGCATCTATCGCCGCGAAGCGCCGAAGCCGGTCTTCGAGTCCGAGCCGGCCAAGCCGGATGTTTCCATCTTCGACCTCGTCAACGCCGTCAGCGCCATCCTCCGGCGCGTGGCCCAGCGCGAAGGCGAGTCGCGGGAAATTTTCGAGGACAAGTGGAGCGTCAGCGAGAAGATCGAGATGCTGGTCAAGAGCATCGGCGAGAAGGGGCGCATGAAGTTCTCGGAACTGTTCGAGAGCGCGACCAGCCGGACGGAAGTGGTGGTGACATTCCTCGCCATGCTCGAACTGATTCGCATGAAGCAAATCATCTGCGTGCAGCCGGATCATTTCGCGGAGATTGAAATCATCAAGGCCGAGCCGCAGTTGCCCACGGTGCCGACGGAGATTCCCGAGCAGGCGGTATTTGAGGACGAGACGGTGAAGGCGGTTGGAGAGACGAAGTGAAATCCGAAATCCGAAATCCGAAATCCGAAAGAAGGCCGAAACTCGAAGCCCGAAGCCAGAGCGTCGTCCTGACATCGTTTTGGATTTCGGCCTTCGGCGTTCTTTCGGATTTCGGCCTTCGGCCTTCGGTCTTCTCCTCCCCTTCGTCATTCGTCATTCGTCATTCCCAATCATGGACCTGAAAAACATTTTGGAGTCAGTGCTGTTCTCCGCCCAAGAACCCTTGAGCGTGAAAGACTTCCGCGAAGTGCTGAAAAATGCCGCCGAGCACAGCCCGGAGGCGGGCGATTTCAAGAAGACCTCCTTCGAGGATGTCGTCGCCGCGCTCGACATGCTGACGAAAGAGCACGAGGCCGCGGGCCGCAGCTACCGCCTCGTGTGCGTGGCCGAGCGCTGGCAATTCGTCACGCAGCCGGAGTTCGCGCCGTGGGTCAAGGCCCTCGTCGGCGAGCGCGCCCGGCCGTCGCGCCTTTCCGCGCCCGCGCTGGAGACGCTCGCCATCATCGCCTACCGCCAGCCCATCACCCGCGCCGAGATGGAGCAGGTGCGCGGCGTGGCCGTGGACGGCGTGCTGCAAACGCTCGTCGAGCGCGGCCTCGTCGAGCAGGTCGGCGTGGCGGAAGTGATTGGCCGCCCAAAAACTTTCGGCACCACGCCCATCTTCCTCGAATACTTCGGGCTGAAAAACTTGGAAGAGTTGCCCGCTGCCGATGAACTGCGTCGCATCCCGATTGCCAAGCCGGAATCGTTGCTCACCGTCGATCCCGGACTGGCGACCGCTCCGCCGGAGCAACTGGCGGCGGCACCAGAAACAGCGATGGGAAATGAAAATTTTGTGAGCGAAAAGAAATCCTGATGGGATGCCACGAAGTAGCTGTGAAAACACAGCGATTCCGTCATTCGCCTCAGCGTCCAAGAAGGAAAATGAAATGCCGAAAAACGCCCTGTTAGCTACGGAACTCATGATGAGCTTAACAAAGAGATTTCCATCGTCGCTTTTCACGCGTCTGTTGTGGCTAAAACCCTCACAAGTTACCTCAATCAGGATGACCCAACCCGTCAAAAGTGGAACCTGCTTACCCATGAAATCGAAAAGCAGCGTCAAGAAATTCTAACAGACTTCGCCAACCAACTCCGAGCCATCGAAACAAGAGAACTTAACAGCAGGCACAAGTATTAACGCGACGAGGACAAAATGAAAACGGACAGCAATACACACAACCTCGGAAGCGAGTGGCAGCCCGGCTCTACTTATTGGTACTATCTGCGGCTTTCGAAATTTGGTCCAAGCGAGATTGTTTGGGAAATTGATTACGATAACCCGAACAAGGAAGCGCAACTTCAGAATTTGTCTGAGGATGAAATTTCAAAGCACACTGCGGTGGGATTCCATTACGGGACGCAATTGCCATGAAGCTGTCCGAGCTTGGACTTTCAAATTAGGAGCAAGACCTGGCTTCTTGTTGGACTTGATTCCCTGATACAATTCGCCCATGCCCATCCCCGCGCTTGATTCAGACGGTTTTCTGCCTGTGGGCGTGCATGACGGCACGCTGGATGAACTCAAGTCCCGCTTTGGATCATTCCAAGGCGACGACCAGCGCCCGAAGCTTTGGGCCAGATTCGTGAAGTTCGTGCGAGAAGCCAGAGCCTCCGGATTGGTGCGCGCCCTCTTGGTGGACGGCAGTTTCGTCACCGCCAAGCCCGATCCGAACGACATTGATCTGATCGTGGTCGTGCCGCCCCGCCACGATTTTTCCGCTGACCTGAGTCCGGTGGAATACAGCGTCCTCTCCAAACGCCAGGTGCAACGCCGGCACGGCTTTGATGTGCTGGTGGCCGCCGCTGACTCGGACCAGTACCGGCGCTACCTTGAGTTCTTTCAACAGATTCGGTTTGAAACCGGACGTTCCAAAGGCATAGTCAGGGTGCTGTTATGATTCAAACCGAAGCGCATTTGCGGCAGGCTCTTGAGCAGATGGAAAATCTTTGCCAGGCGGTGCAATCGCTGCGCGCGGAGGTGTTCCCCAAGAACCCCCGTAACTTCGCCATTCTCGCCGAGGGTCCGGTGGATGAAATCCGCAAGCTCCAAGCCGCTGTTGATGATTACCTGACCCGTCTCGAAGCAGCACCCGCCGCCGCACATTGAATCGGCCGCACAGACTCACGAATTCTTCGCAGCGGACACCAAGCGCCGGAAAATTTCTCTGTGTTCTCTGCGTTCTCTGTGGCTAATTCTTCCGCGCATCGCACGATGAACATCCCTGAACACCGCAAGGCCATAGACAAGCTGGACGCGCAGATCGTCAAGCTGTTGAACGAGCGCACGAAACACGTCCTCGGCATCGGCGAGGCCAAGCTCAAAGCGGGCGGGGAAATTTACGTGCCCCACCGCGAGCGCGCCGTGCTCGACCGCATCTGCAAGCTGAACGACGGGCCGATTACCAACGACGGCTTGCGCGCCATTTATCGCGAGGTGATGTCCAGCGCGCTCGCGTTGGAGAAGACGCTGACCATCGCCTACTTCGGGCCGGAGGCGACCTTCACGCACCAGGCGGCGCTGCGAAAATTCGGCGCGAGCCTCAATTACTCCGCGCAAAAAACCATCGCCGACGTCTTCGCCGAGGTTGCGCGCCATCGCGCTGATTACGGCGTGGTGCCGGTCGAGAATTCCACCGAGGGCGTCGTCACCCACACGCTCGACATGTTCGTGGACAGCGATCTGAAGGTCGTGGCGCAAATCGTCATGCGCGTGCAGCAGTGCCTGATGAGCAAGTTCGCGCAGAAGGACGTACAGAAACTGTTCGTCCATCCGCAGTCGCTCGCGCAATGCCGTGGGTGGATTCAGAATCATCTGCCGCATGTGGAGATCATCGAAAGCTCCTCGAACGCGCGCTCAGCGGAACTGGCCGCGAAGACGCGCCACTCCGCCGCGCTCGGCGGCGCGCTGGCCGCGCAGCGGTACGGACTCGACGTGCTGGAAGCCGACATCCAGGACAACGCCACGAACACGACGCGCTTCCTCGTGCTGGGCCGCCAGTGCAGCCCGGCCACGGGCCATGACCGGACCAGCCTGATGTTCAGCATCCCGCACCAGGTCGGCGCGCTGCACACCTCGCTCGGCATCTTCCGCCGCTACCGGCTAAACATGACCAAGATCGAATCGCGCCCGAGCAAGCGAAAGGCGTGGGAGTATTTCTTCTTCGTTGATTGCGACGGGCACTCCGACGACACGCGCGTGGCCAAGGCCATCGCCGATTTGCAGAAGCACTGCACGTTCGTGAAGGTGCTGGGGTCGTATCCGAACTCGGAATAGCAGCGCGACACCCGCACCGCGGCGGAGAGGGCACTTCAGTCCTCCGGGCGGGAAAAACCTGTTGACCCTTCCCCCGCCCTTTCCTAGCTTCCGCGCCCGATGAATTTTCTGGCCAATGTTTTTGTAGTCGTCGTTCTCTGAACGGCGGCTTGGACTCGTTGCCCGAAAGCCGCCCGCCGTTCCACAAGGACGCGGGATTTTTAATTTATGCGACACACAATTTCGATTCTGGTGGAGAACAAGTTCGGCGTGCTCACGCGCGTGTCCGGGCTGTTCAGCGGCCGCGGCTATAACATCGACACGCTGAACGTCGCCCCGACCCAGAACGCCGACACGTCGCGCATGACCATCGTGACACGCGGTGACGCCCCGACCATCGAGCAGATCGTCAAGCAGTTGAAGAAGCTCGTGAACGTTCTCGAAGTTCAGGATTTCGCCGAGGGTGAATTCGTGGATCGCGAACTGGTGCTCGTGAAAGTGGGTGTGGACTCGAAGTCCCGTGCCGAGGTCATGCAGATCACCGACATCTTCCGCGCGAAAATCGTGGATGTGCAGCCCAAGAATTTGACCGTGGAAATCACCGGCAACGAGAGCAAGATCGAGAAGTTCCTGCACCTGATGACCGGCTTCGGCATCCTCGAACTGACCCGCACCGGCAAGGTGGCGATGGCGCGGAAGTAATTCAAAGTTCAAAGTTCCCAGAAAATTTATGGCAAAAGTCTATACCGACAAGGACGCCGATCTCGGCGTGTTGAAAAACAAAACCCTGGCCGTCCTCGGCTTCGGCTCGCAGGGCCACGCCCACGCGCTGAACCTCAAGGAGAGCGGGATGAACGTCATCATCGGCCTTTACGAAGGCTCGAAGTCCATCCCCGTCGCCAAGGAAAAAGGCTTCGAGGTCGTCACCACCGCCGAGGCCGTGCGCCGCGCCGACGTCATCTTCGTCGCGCTGCCGGACACGAAGCAGGCCGCCTGCTACGAGAAGGACATCAAGCCCAACCTCAAGAAGGGCAAGACGCTGCTCTTCTCGCACGGCTTCGCCATCCATTTCAAAACCGTGGTTCCGCCGAAGGACGTGAACGTGATTCTCGTCGCGCCGAAGGGGCCGGGCCACATCGTGCGCCGCCAGTTCACCGAAGGTAAGGGCGTGCCGACGCTGATCGGCATTTATCAAAACCCCGGCAAGGACGCGAAGAAGATTGCGCTCGCCTGGGCCAAGGGCATCGGCGGCGCGCGCGCGGGCGTCCTCGAGACCAGCTTCAAGGAAGAAACCGAGACCGACTTGTTCGGCGAACAGACCGTGCTCTGCGGCGGCACGACCGCGCTGGTGCAGGCGGGCTTTGAAGTGCTCGTCGAGGCCGGCTACTCGCCCGAGATGGCTTACTTCGAGTGCTTGCACGAATTGAAACTCATCGTCGATCTGATGAACGAAAAGGGCATCGCCGGAATGCGCTTCTCCATTTCCGAAACCGCGAAGTGGGGCGACGTCACGGTCGGTCCGAAGATCATTGATGCCAGCGTGAAGCAGCGGATGCGGCAGGCGCTGAAGGACATTCAGGACGGCAAGTTCGCCAAGGCCTGGGTCAAGGAATACCAGACCGGCTACAAGAAGTACAACGCGCTGCTCAAGAAGAGTGAGCAGCACGGCATCGAGAAGACCGGCGCAAAACTCCGCGCGCTTATGCCGTGGATGCCCAAGCGCAACATCAAGGGCGCGCAAGCGGCTTACTGATCCACATTCCAAAATTGATCAAACCGCCGGAGGTTACTCCGGCGGTTTTTGTTTTGCGGCGCGCGGACTTTGCAGTCCGCAGCCACATGCGAAACCCGGAAGCGTTCAGTCATGTTTACGATACCTGACTTTACCGGCTTGCTGCGGACTGGAAAGTCCGCGCGCCGACGAACGAGTTTCAATCATCATCGTCGTCATAGCCCTTCGGATGATTGAAAACAAAAGCCGCGCGCACGGGCGCGGGCATGACGGAGTGTTCGCCCTGCACGGCTTTCCAGATCACCTGGTTCAGCACGAGGTCATCGGCGGCGTCCTCTTTCGTTAAGTCCATTTTCGCCGAGAGTTTCGCACCGGCGGAGTTGGTCTTGTTGCGCGCGGTTAAATCCACAAGAGCGGGACGCAGCTTGTAGGGCGTGAAGTCCGGCTTACTGGTGAACGAGGCGAACATTGGAATCGCCGTCGCGTCGAACTGCGACATCGGCTTCAAGCCAAGGATCAACTCCATCGTGCGCAACATGCTGCTCGTGGAATACATCGTGGAGTCCACCGCGCGCCGCTTCACGTAGGGGCTGATGGCATAGGCAATCGTGCGGTGTGCGTCCACATGGTCGCTGCCGTTTTGCGCGTCGTCCTCCACGACGAAGATGGCGGTCTGCGACCAGAATTTGGATTTGGAAACGGCCTCGACGAACTGGCCGAAGGCGAGATCGTTGTCGCCCATCGCGGCGAAGGGCGTGGGCTTGCCAGCGGCGGCGCCGGAGGTGTGGTCGTTCGAGATGCGGATGATTTGCAGGCGCGGCATCCCGCCGTCTTTTTCAAAACGTTTCAACTCCGAGATGAAACGCTCCACGCGCTGCACGTCGGAATAGTCCAGGTCGAAGCCGCGATACCACGGGTCGAAATGGCCTTCGAGCGCCTTCACCCGCGTCTTGCCCGGATCGTTCGCCGTCTTGCCGTTGCTGATGAACTCGCCGTAGCTGCGATACGTCACCCCCGCCTCGCGCGCCCGATCCCACAAGTAGCCACCCGCTGGCGTGGCAATGGGAAAGTTCCCCTCCGAGGGGTAGCCGTATTTCTTGTGCGTGTTGTGGCCGTAAGTGAGCGGCCAGATCTTCTCGATGAAGTCCGTCGCATACGCGCCCATCGTCCACTCGTGGCCATCGGCACTCACTTCGCTCTCGACGTAGAAGTTGTCGAGTAAGACGAAGTCGCGCGCCAGCGCGTGATGATT
>JAYVNY010000243.1:0-12046 GCA_043758205.1 Akkermansia sp. | reverse complement strand
GCTCGCTCAACCCCTTCATGGCATCTAACCCGGCGGGCGCGTCGTGGTTGCAATCGTTACGTCCCGTGCGCCGGGTCGCTGAGCTTGGGTCGTTAGGCGTATGCTCGCACACTCTGTGAACGAAGCCCTCTGCAACACGATCAGAGAAGCGTTTGCCGACGTAAAGCTCGGCGGTGGCATCGGACTTCAGCACGCCCAAGGCATCGATGACCACGATACTCCCGACACTTGCGCACGATACCGCACCAGTGACGAGAAGGACGATTGGAGTCGCATTCCAGTTAGCGAGCTTAACCGTTGTAATAGTAGTCTTAGCTTCTTCGACGCCGAGGGGATGCGCTTTCATTTACCCGCTTACCTCATTGCCGACCTGCAGGGCACTTACAACTTCGGAATGGCGTTTTGCCTTACGCAGTCGCACGACCACGATCACTACTTTAACCTGCTCTCCGATGCACAGCGCCGAGCGGTCAGAGAGTTCCTTTTACATATCGCCGACGAGCCTGATTACGAGTTCGATCGTCCACACATCATCCGCGCCCTCAATGAACACTGGGTTGATCCACGCGTATCCTGAAACCACCGCAACGCCTCCTGAGAAACTAGACGCGCAAGTCATTGGAGTGGCACGAGTTGAAGATTCAGGCTGGCGGCCAGGTTGTGCAGGCGCGTGAGCTTCTTGCGCTTCATTTTTGCCTCCTCTTTCTCGAACACTTTCCAATCAAACGCCTGCTTATACTTGAGCAGGTGCCAGAGCACCCGCGCCAGTTTGTGCGCCATCGCCGTCACCGCCTTCTGGTTGCCCAGCCGCGCCTTCCACCGCCGGTAGAGATCGCCAAAGTAATTCTGCGCCCGCCACAGGCTCTGCGCCGCCAGCCGCAGCGCCGTGGCCACGCGGCTCTTCACCGCCCGCGTCCGGCTGCTCAATATTTTCCCGCCCGTGATGCGGTTGTCGGGACACAGCCCCAGCCAGCTCGCGAAGTGTTTGGCGGTGGCGAACTTTTCGGCAAAGCCCGGCCCCAGTTCGCAGAGCAGCACCAGCGCGGTGGGCGTCTCCACCCCGGGCACGGCCGTCAGGTCCACCCCGAGCACGCGGTAGCATTCGGTGCGCGCGTCGAACTGCGGCTGGGTCTTCTGAGGCACCTTGTGGGCAGCCACTTGATAGGCTGAACGCACACCCACTCTTTGACTGAGGCTCCTCACCGCAACCGGGTAATGATGCTCTCCACATCAACCCGCCCGGCGGGAGCCGCCTCGCCGGGATTTTTCTTTGGACAACATTCCTGTTCAGGAATACAGATACGCCCGTGAAGCTGGTGCAAATCTACGAATGCCTCTGCGATGAGACGCGGCTGCGCATTCTCCACCTGCTGGCGCACGCGCCGTTGTGCGTCTGCCATTTCCAGTCCGTGCTGCGCGAACCGCAGGTGAAAATCTCCAAGCACCTGAACTACCTCAAGGCGCGCGGCCTGGTGGAATCCCGTCAGCATCAGAACTGGCGCATCTACCAACTGCCCGAGCAGCGCAGCTACGAACTGGAGAAACAGTTGCAGTGTCTCCAGGACTGCATCCACGAGAGCGAACTGTTCCGCGCCGACATGAAGCGTTTGCAATCCGTTTCCGCCGAAGCCGCGAGCATCGCGGACAATTGTTGCCCGCCTTCCGTCAAGCGGGCGGGTGCAAAGAAAGCGGCCTGCTGCTGAACCATGAAAAAATTCGCCGCTGAATTCTTCGGGACGTTCGCACTGGTCTTTGCCGGCACGGGCGCCCTCACCATCAATGACGTGAGCGGCGGAACCATCACGCACGTCGGCATCGCGCTGACCTTTGGACTCGTGGTGCTGGCGATGATTTACACCGTGGGCGAGGTCTCCGGCGCACACTTGAACCCGGCCGTCACGCTGGCGTTCTGGGCGGCGGGACGTTTTCCGGCGGCGGCGATTGCGCCGTATCTTGGCGCGCAATTCTCCGGCGCGGTCGCGGCCAGCGCGCTCCTGCGTTTTCTTTTCCCCGCGCATCCCACGCTCGGCGCGACGTTCCCGAGCGGCACGCCCTCGCAGTCGTTCGTGCTCGAAGTGGTGCTCACGTTCATCCTCATGATGGTGATTCTCAACGTGTCCACGGGCGCGAAGGAGAAAGGCATCACCGCTGGCATCGCGGTCGGCGCGGTCATCGCGTTGGAGGCGATGTTCGCCGGGCCCATTTGCGGCGCGTCCATGAATCCGGTGCGGTCGTTGGCGCCGGCGCTGGTCACGTTCAAGTTCACGCACCAATGGATTTATCTCGTCGCACCCACGCTTGGCGCAATGCTGGCCGTGTTTTCCTGCCGCTGCATGAAGGAGAAAGATTGTTGCCCGGGCCGTTCCACTGAAACGGTTTAGACGAAGGGACAAGATGATTACCGCTGGCAAAGTTGACGCGTTCTCCCTCACCCCGGCCCTCTCCCGCTGGGAGAGGGAGAACGGCATTCAGCCTCACTGCCATCCGGCGCATTCGATTTGTCGAACGCTGACTGACTCTCTCCCTCTCCCAGCGGGAGAGGGCCGGGGTGAGGGAGAACGTAACTCACTCCAGAGGCAAAATAGATTTCTTGCCACCGCCTCACTCAACTCACCATGAAAATTTCCGAACTCAAGCAAGCCCTCGCCCTGCACCCCGCGAAGACCCTGCGCTTCGTGCTGCCCACGGGCGGCCTGGTGCCACCGCACGCCCACGTCACGGAACTGGCGCGACTCGACAAGCAATTCGTGGATTGCGGCGGCACGTATCGCACGGACTCGACCTGTCAGTTGCAAACGTGGTTCGCCGACGACACCGAGCACCGGTTGGACACGGACAAGCTGCTGAAGATTTTCGCGCACGGCGCGAAGCTGCTCGGCGCGGATGATCTCGAAGTGGAGATCGAACACGAGGCGCCGTTCATCGCGCACTTCCCCATCGCGAGCCTTGAGACGCAGGGCGAAACGATGCTGATCCACCTCGGCATCAAACGCACGGCCTGCCTGGCCCCGGACCAGTGCATGCCGCCCGCGGTGAACAAAACGATCTCGTTCAAGCCCCT
The DNA here is from genome assembly GCA_043758205.1 of Akkermansia sp. Classification (GTDB taxonomy): domain Bacteria; phylum Verrucomicrobiota; class Verrucomicrobiia; order Limisphaerales; family SIBH01; genus JANNGC01. The sequence goes on along the minus strand of JAYVNY010000243.1, from coordinate 8,985 downwards.
GCCGAAGTTGCAGACCACCGGCTGCTGCGGTTGAACCTCAAACACTTTTCACCATGACCAAAGATCAACCCACCGTCCTCGTCCTCTGCACCGGCAACTCCTGCCGCAGTCATCTCGCCGAGGGTTTTCTGCGCGCGGCCAGCGGGAGCGCGTTTCAAGCCGCCAGCGCAGGCAGCAAGCCGGCAGGCTACGTGCATCCCCTCGCCATCAGGGCCATGGCCGAGGTCGGGATCGACATCTCGCAGCACACGTCGAAGCATTTTAATGAGTTTCTGAATCAGAACGTTGAGACGGTCATCACCGTCTGCGGCAATGCGGACCAGGCGTGCCCGATGTTTCCGGGGCAAGTGAACCGGCATCATTGGCCGTTCCTCGATCCCGCGCACGCCCCCGGCACGGAAGAGGAGCAGATGCAAGTGTTCCGCGCGGTGCGCGATGAAATCCGCCGCGTGTTCGAGGCGTATGCGGCGGGGCGGCGGGATACGGGGAAGAAGAACACGGGCTGAGGCGATTTGTCGGTGCCAATCGCAGATGCCACCGGTGAGGCTGGCCTCTCTGAAGAAGCGAACGCGTTTCCCCTCACCCCGGCCCTCTCCCTCGGGGAGAGGGAGAAAGTCAGCCAGCGCGCGACGAATCGAACGAGTTTGATGGCAGTGAGGCTGAATGCCGCTCCCCCTCTCCTCTGGGGTGAGGGGATGGCGTGCTCATTCCTCCAACGATCCCAAATTTCACGGCAAACCTTGGCGTTGGCCCTCCGAGTGAAAGGTTGCGCGCCGCCCGCCGCTTCCTACACTCCGCGCATTCCCAATCGTGAACTTGTTGCCAAACATTTTATGAAGCCTGTCATTACTCGCCGCCGTTTCCTCGCCACCACCACGACTGCCGCCGCCGCGCTCGCCATGCCGCGCGTGCTCACGGCGCAGAAGTCCGACACGCCACTCGTCGTCGGCACGGGCGAGCATCGTTACGAGGTGCAGCACAACTGGCCGCAGTTGCCGGACAAATACTCGTGGCAGATCACGCACAACGTCGCCGTGGATCGCGAGGGCCTGCTCTACGTCACGCACGAGGGCCGCGAGAACTTGAAGGAGCATCCGTCCATCTTCGTGTTTGATGAGAAGGGCAAATTTGTGCGCGCGTTTGGAAAGCAATTTCAAGGCGGCGGACACGGCATCGAAGTCATCACCGAGGGCCAGGAACAGTTCCTTTACGTGACCGCGTATCAGCAGGTGAAGAGTTTCGCGAAGCTCACACTCAAGGGCGAAACCGTCTGGGAAAAACACGCGCCGATGGACTCGGGCATTTATCTCAAAGACGAGGACAGCGCGCCGAAGAAACGCTGGGGCCGCGACGCCTTCATGCCCACAAACTTCGCCTTTCTGCCCGACGGCGGATTCTTCCTCGCCGACGGCTACGGCTCCTATCGCATCCACCGTTACGACAAAAACGGGAAGTGGCTCTCGATGTTCGGCCAACCCGGCAAGGCCGACGGCGAGTTCAACACGCCGCACGGCATTGACTACGACGACCGCCCCGGTCGCACGCCGTCCGTCGTCGTGTGCGACCGCGCGAACAAGCGACTCCAGTGGTTCGACCTCGACGGCAAGCACCTCAAGACGCTCGATGGTTTCATCCTGCCCGCGAACATAGACATCCGCGGCGAGGTGATGCTCGTGCCGGATCTGGGCGCGCGCATCACGCTGCTCGACAAGGACAACAAGGTCATCACGCACCTCGGCGAAGACCCCGAGTGGCGCAAGGAAGTGACCAAGGATGGCAACAAGATGCGCCGCAACAAAAATGGCGAGGGCTGGGTGAGCGGAAAATTTCTTCACCCGCACGACGCGTGCTTCGACGCGGCGGGGAACATCTTCGTGGCCGAGTGGGTGGACTCGGGACGCATCACGCGGCTGCGGAAGCTGGGCTGATGGGGCGCGGGCGTCCCGCCCGCCGTGACGACGAACGCGTTCAAGCGTTCGAGCGGGCGAGAGGCCGCGCTCCTTTCCACACGAAAATTTCGCGTGCAACCCCGGGAGGTGAGGAACATGCTCGCGGCATGAGCGCGCCTCGTTCCTACCACAACATCGTGTTGTGCGGATTCATGGGCACCGGCAAATCATCCGTGGGCCGCCTTGTCGCCGAGCAGTTGCGCTTCGCGTTTCTCGACACCGATCACGTCATCGAAGCCCGCGCGGGCAAACCCATCAGCGAGATTTTCACCGAGCAGGGCGAGGAAGCGTTTCGCGAAATGGAACGCAAAGTGGTCAAGGAACTGACCGAGCGGAAACACACCGTCATCTCCACCGGCGGCGGTCTCGTGGTGAATCCCGAAAACATGACGAGCCTGAAACAGCACGCGCTGGTCGTGTGCCTGTGGGCGTCGCCGGCGGGGATTTTCACGCGCGTGAAAAATCAGAACCACCGCCCGCTGTTGCAAGGCCCGGACGCGCTGGAAAAAATCACGAAGCTGCTCGCCGAGCGCACGCCGTTCTACAAACAGGCCGACGTGCTGCTGAACACGGAGATTCGTTCGCCCCGCGAAGTCGCGCATCAGGTGGCGCATCAGTTCCGCATCGCGCGCACGGCCCCGCCCGCGCACTCCTTCCGTCCCACGCCTTGAAGGAATTGATCCGCCAGCGCGCCCGCGAACTGGGCTTTGACGATTGCCGTTGCACCACGGCAGCCCCGCCGGATCACGCGGAACAATTTCAACACTGGCTCGCGGAAAAACAGCACGGGGAAATGGCGTGGTTGGAGCGCAACGCGGCCAAGCGCGTCGATCCGCAGCAAGTTCTCGCAGGCGCAAAGTCCCTCATCACGCTCGCGGTTTCTTACGTCCAAGGTCCAAGGTCCAAGGTCCAAGGTCAGGAGGCGTCAGGTGTCATTGCACGCTACGCGCAGTTCACCGACTACCACAACGTCATCGCCGAGCGGCTGAAATTTCTCACCGCCTTCGTCAACGAACTCGGCGGGGCGGACGCGCGCTCGCTCTGGTATGTGGACACCGGCCCGCTGCTGGAACGCGACCTCGCGCAGCGCGCCGGACTCGGCTTCGTGGGCAAGCACACCAACTTGATCAGCCGCTCGCTGGGTAACTGGATTTTCCTCGCCGAGATCATCACCACCCTGGAACTGGAGCCGGACGCGCCGGAGAAAAATCATTGCGGCAAATGCACGCGTTGCCTCGACGCCTGCCCCACGCAGGCCATCACCGCGCCGTTCAATGTGGATGCGCGCCGCTGCATCTCCTACCTGACCATCGAGTTGAAGGGCGCGATTCCTGTCGAGCTGCGCCCGCTGATCGGCAACCGCATCTACGGCTGCGACGACTGCCTCGCGGCCTGTCCGTGGAACCGTTTTGCGCGCGAAGGTTCGATGATGAAACCGCACGCGCGCGACGATCTGGACACACCTTCACTCGTTGAGTTGCTCGCGCTCGACGACGCGGCGTTCAAACAAATATTTGCCGGCACGCCCATTCTTCGCACCAAGCGCCGCGGCCTGCTCCGCAACGTCTGCGTCGCGCTTGGCAACACCGCCGACGCCACCGCCCTGCCCGCCTTGGAGAAAACATCGCATGACCACGAGCCTCTGATCCGCGAGCACGCGACGTGGGCGATTGAACAAATTCTCCGGCGGTCCAGTTCGACATACGAGGCGCTCGCCGGCGTGCCTCAGGGCCGGGGCGCAACTTGACACCCCGACTCGCTTGGCTAGCGTGCGCGAACGGTTGGTAGGCTGGGAGATAACCCCAAGCCGACCGCAACCCTCAGGAAAATTTTAATGAAAAACATGACCAAGCGAAACCTCATCACCATGCTAGCACTCTGCGGCCTGTTTGTAGCCGGGTGTCGCACGCCGAAAACGCCTCCTCCTGAAATAGTTCCGAAGCGTCCGATCACCTCGATTCGGGTTGGGAATTTTCAATGTGAAAACGCAATCACAGCGCAGGCAATTCGGAATGTGTTCATCGAAACGCTGGCCCTTCGTAGCGATGCAAAATTGATTCGTGAAGGAGAGGCGGATGTGTTCATCGAGGGCACTGTTACAATTGCTCACGGCGGAGGATCGTCTGGTAAAACTAAGGATGTTGTCGGACTCGATTACGTTTCGGGCGTGACCTCACTCGTGCTACGGGATGGCGAAATTTTAACCTCCGCATCTTGGGGGCAAGTTATGACCAATGGCCGTGAGCTATTGCCGCCAGAGTCAGTTGCTCGAAATGCCGCTGATCGAATGCTCGCTGCCCTTCTTCGAGAAGGTTTGAAGCGGCGGCAAGGCAGGTAGGATGTCTAGCCTTGGAACCGGTTAGACAATTCGAACAACACTTCGCAATTTTGGCTCCATGAAAACCGTGACCAAATCAGCTTTTGTCATTGTGTTCAAAGCAGCGGTTGCTGCTTCTGCGTGCGCAGATCCTTCTGGCGATGCAGCAGCTCGGTGCGCTGCTCATCCGACATATCGGGATGCGCGAGTTCGCGGGTGAGGCGCTGGAGTTCAGCGGCAAGGAAGTCGTTTCGCAGGTTCGTGAGCACATCCACGATTTGCTTTTCCGGCTGCGGAATGACGTGGCTGTCCGCGAGGACGGTGCCGATCAGGGCTTGCGCGGCGGGGTCGGCTTCGAACTCGTGGAGAAACGCCGCGCCGGACGGCAATCCTTCCTCGATGTCGCGCAGGCAACGCTCCGCGATACGCCGCACGGCGGTGTTCAGCAGCCAGTCCAGATTCAGATGCGTCGCGGCCACGACGCGGTGATCGCCGTGGGCGAGCAGCAGCTTGAGCAGTTGCCACTCGCGCACGGTGGGTGGAGCAGAGGGAACCTCGAAGGTTTCCGTCGTCGCCGCGTTGGCTTCCGCATCCGCCGCCATGCGGTCGAAATCTTCATCGCGCTCGCTGCCGGCGGCGCGTTCGACGGCCCGTTCCGCGCGCGGCTCGGCGGCTGGCTTGGTCTTCTTAAATTCCGCGCGCACCGAATCCACGGACACGCCGAGCCGCAGCGCGGCCTTCTGCGCGTGCGTGTCAATGAGCATGGCGTTGCGCGTCTTGATCAGCGCCTCGCCGAATTCGCGCAGCACGGCCACGCGGCCTTTGTCGCTGCGCGGATCGTTCGTGAGGCAGAGCCGCTTCAAGTACCAATCGAAGAAGCCCTCGGCGTGATCGATGATTTCGCGGAAGGCCTCGCCGCCGTGTTGCTTGATGAAATCGTCCGGGTCTTTGCCGTTCGGAATGGTGGCCACGCGAATAGCCAGTCCCGCCGCGAGCAGCGGATCGAGCGAGCGCGTGGCGGCGTTTTGTCCGGCGTTGTCCGCGTCGAAGCAGAGCACCACCTCCTCGACGTAACGCTTCAGGATGCGCGCGTGGTCGGGCGTGAGCGCGGTGCCTTGCGGCGCGACGACGTTCTGCACGCCGGCCATGTAGCAAGCCATCAGATCGAGCTGCCCTTCGCAGATGATCGCGGACTCGGCGTCGAGCATCGGGCGTTTGGATTTGTCTATGCCGAAAAACACTTTGCCCTTCGTGAAGATGGGCGTCTCGGGGGAGTTGACATACTTCGCCTGCTTTTCATCGCCGCTCAGAATGCGGCCGCTGAACGCGATGACGCGCCCCTGCTCATCGCAAATCGGGAAGATGAGCCGTCCGCGAAAACGGTCGTAGGGCCGGTCGCTGCCCTCCTTCTTCACCACGAGTCCGGCCTGCTCCATCACGGCGAGGTCGTGGCCCTTGCTCTTTGCCCAGTTCACGGTGTCGTCCCAGGATTCAGGCGCGGCCCCGAGGCGAAAGAGCTTGATGGCTTCGGCGGTGACGCCGCGTTTGGCGAGGTAGTCGCGCGCGATTTGGCCGCCTGCTTCGTTGGCGAGCGCGCTCTGCCAGCGCACGGTGATTTGCTCGTGGATGTTCCAGAGCACTTCCTTGATGTGCTTCTGCTGTTGCGCGGCGGGGTTGTCGTCGAACTCGATCTTGATGCTGGCGCGCTCGGCGAGACGGCGTACGGCGGCCATGAAGTCGAGGCCCTCGTATTCGCGCACGAAGGTGAACACGTCGCCGCCTTTGCCGCAGCCGAAGCACTTAAAAATCTGGTTGGCCGGATTGACGTTGAAGCTCGGCGTCTTCTCGCGATGAAACGGGCAGAGACCGCGGAAGTTGGAACCGGCACGCTTCAACGGGACGGACGCGCCGACGACATCCACGATGTCATTGGCGGCGCGAATCTGTTCGAGAAGGTGCGGAGAGATGAGTCCCACGCGGGCAGTTAGCGGGACGGGGTGGCAAAATCCAAATTCCAAATCCCAAATTCCAAACAGGTTCCAATCTCCAAATCTCAAAATCCAAAGCGCAGGCCGGACACCGTTTTGGAATTGGCCGCCTTGGAGCTTGTGTGGATTTTGAAGTTTGGAATTTGAGGTTTCCTCATCACCTTCCGCCCATGATCTGATCGATCTTTCGCTCGTTACGCTTGGCGATGCTGTTGTCGTCACGGATGACTGCGGAGTTACCATCGATCTGTTCGATGAGCAGCATGACGAGATGACGCTCGGTCTTCTGGCCCGTGAAAGAATCTTTGAAGACCGCGTTCTGAACCTTCGAGAGGTGGGGAAAGAAGTCGCTGCCAAAGTTGTAGTCCACCTCCTTGGCGCGCCGGGCGAGAAATTCCGCGCTGTAGTGCGGCGCGTGCAGCAGGCTGATTAGGAAAAAATATACGCAGGTGAACCGCACCGCGCCCGCCGCCATGCCGCCGTAAAATTCCAGCCGCCCGAACAGATCACTCTCCACAATCTTCGCGCCGAACTTGGCCTTGATGAAGGTGAAGACAATTTTAATGCCCAGCGCGATGAGGAGGTAACTGAGCATGTAGTAGGTCAGTTTGCTCAGGAGCGGCTTCTGGTTCATCAGGTCGCCGAGGTTGCGATAAAAAATGCCGCCCACGACCAGGATGAGAAGCCACATCGTGGTATCGAGCAGTTCCTCGGACAGCCCGCGCTTGCGGCCACGCATGATCCCGAGACAGATGACGAGAATCGTGAGGAGATCCACCCAGCCCACCGAGAAGCTGCCGGCGAATTTCGTGAAACTGTTAAGCCATTGCATAAATTTGTGCGGCTGGGCCGCAGTGGGAATAGCGGCAGAACGGGAGTGCGAATTAACCGGCCGACCTTTGGTCTGAAAAGGGTCGAACGGGCTACCAGCCCGTTCCGCTGGGCAACCTGCCCAGCGGAATGAGAGGGAGCTTCCTTGGTCGGACTCATCCCTGCCTGCTTTCGCGGACTTCACCCTTCCGCCGGGCCGGTAGCCCGGCGGCACAGGCTGGTAGCCTGTGCCACCCATGCTGACTTTCAGACCGGCTCTTGCCTCATCACCCACGACCTCCCCGAGCCATGAGCCAAATCAATCCACCGTGGTTCAGTCCCGGACAATTTTGGGAAAGCATTTCGCCCGCATTTCCCCCAACCTGCCCTCGCGATGGGACACGAACTCGGAACTCAACAACTGAACAACCGCCACATCACCCAATGGGTCGCGGAGCAGGCGGAGCTCTGCGCGCCCGACCGCATCTTTTGGTGCGACGGTTCGGTGGAGGAAAATGACGCGCTCACCCGCGCCGCCGTGGACGCGGGCATCTTGATTGAACTCAATCAGCAGAAACTTCCCGGCTGTTACCTGCATCGCTCCAATCCGAATGACGTCGCGCGCGTTGAGCAATGCACGTACATCTGCACGCCCACGCGGGACGAGGCCGGGCCGACGAACAACTGGCAGGCCCCGCGCGAAATGTATGCCCGCCTCCGCACGATGTGTGATGGCTCCATGCGCGGCCGCACGATGTACGTGGTGCCATACCTGATGGGTCCGCCCGGCTCGCCGCTCGCGAAAGTCGGCGTGGAACTCACCGATTCGATTTACGTCGTGCTCTCGATGCGCGTGATGACCCGCATGGGCCGCGTCGCGTGGGAACATTTGGGCGAGAGCGAGGACTTCAATCGCGGCCTGCACTGCATGCTCGATGTGAATCCCGAGCGCCGTTACATCGCGCACTTTCCGCAGGACAACGCGGTCATTTCCGTCGGCTCGAATTACGGCGGCAACGCCTTGCTCGGCAAGAAATGCCTCGCCCTTCGCATCGCCTCCTATCTCGGACGCGACGAAGGCTGGCTCGCGGAACACATGCTCATCCTCGGCGTGGAATCGCCGGACGGTGAGAAGACTTACCTGACGGCGGCGTTTCCCAGCGCGTGCGGCAAGACAAATTTTGCCATGCTCGTGCCTCCGCCGCGCTTCGCGAAATGGAAAGTCACCACCGTCGGTGACGACATCGCGTGGATGAAGCCCGGCGCGGATGGGCGCCTTTACGCCATCAACCCCGAGTTCGGCTACTTCGGCGTCGCGCCTGGCACGAGCGCCAAGTCGAATCCCAACGCGATGCAGATTGCCTCGCGTGACACCATCTTCACGAACGTCGCGTTGCTGCCCGACGGTGACGTGTGGTGGGAAGGCAAAACCGATGAGCCGCCCACGCACGCCCTCGACTGGCGCGGCCAGCCTTGGACGCCCGCGTCGAAGGAAAAAGCCGCGCATCCGAACAGCCGCTTCTGTTCGCCGATGACGAACAATCCCGCGCTGGATTCCGCCGCGAATGATCCGCAGGGCGTGCCGGTGCATGCGATCATCTTTGGGGGACGCCGGGCCACGACCGCGCCGCTCGTGTATCAGGCGTTCAACTGGATTCACGGCGTGTACGTCGGCGCGACGATTGGTTCCGAGACGACGGCGGCGGCGGGCGGCGCGGTCGGTCAGGTCCGCCGCGATCCGATGGCGATGCTTCCCTTCTGCGGCTACAACATGGGCGACTATTTCCGCCACTGGCTCGCGATGCGGAAGAGCCTGCAATTCGTCCCGCGCATTTTTCATGTGAACTGGTTCCGCAAGGACGCGGGCGGCGAATTCCTCTGGCCCGGTTACGGCGAGAACATGCGCGTGCTGAAATGGATC